>DASPJN010000121.1:0-29389 GCA_035628595.1 Chryseosolibacter sp. | reverse complement strand
CGACGCCAATGCCGCTACTTAGTAATCTTTTTGCTGCGTAAAGACCACAAATCCCAGCACCGACAATTACCACATTACGCTTACTCATATGCGATCAGTTTTAGGGCACGATTATTTTGAAATTCTTCGTTCATTTTCAATTATGTTAACTTAAATGTGAATGTTATGCCAAACAGGAAAGATCATAATACGAGCGGTGTACCAGGTAGCAACGTACGTTCTGAAGAAAACAGAAGCAGGGAAAATATGCGGAAAGATGAGAACCCGACTTCACAGCGTCGTGATCAGACAACCGACAGAAATCGTCGTGAGAATGACATGAATCAAGGCCGAAACGAAAATAGGAATGACGGCCAGTCGGGCGAGGAGAGCCGGCGCAACGTTGGAAACGAAAGCGGCAGTAATCGCGAATAGCAGATAAAGATGTAATCGTAAATGAAATAGGAGCCCCGGTTAAGCCGGGGTTTTTGTTAGCCACTCCGTTGTAAATGATGAAGCAGCAAATGACGTTCATGTAGATATATATCCGCAGCAATATTTCGAGCAACACGCCTTAGTAATGGCATAAGATTGTTTACAAGAAGGGCGGAAGTGTGCTTTACAGTTAGAGAATCGGAAGGCACAGAGCAGCAGGATATGAGGGACGACAAGAATCCGGATGTGAGGGGAACGCAGTCAACGCAAGGTGAGGGTGTCAAAGGGGAAGACAACGTTACTGCAGGTGTTGATGATAAAATCCGGGTTCCTGATAAAGGGAAACGTGCAGCAGCGAGTGGAAGATACCAAGGTTCTTCCGGGCGTAGCAGAGAGGATGAAGATCTAACTGATATAAGTAGTCAGGCCGATGCGGCGGTGGATCACAAACTGATTAATACCGATGAGGATTTAGTCGAAGATCATCCGGATGCAATCGAGTCTCTGAACTTGAGTGATACCGATGAAGATGAAAATGAGGGGTTAGGTGATGGTAGAATCGGACGAACAGTCCGTGGTGATTTGAAGTAATCTTATCAGTGTATCACATTCCAATAGGCAGCCTTAACCGGTTGCCTATTTTTTTTATCCGTTAGCCGATGGTTACTTTTGCGAATGTCTTATCCGGTTCTCGAGATTTTGAAGGAGCTAACCGAAGCTTTAGAAAACAACGCAACGGTTATTCTGCAGGCGCCGCCAGGTGCCGGAAAATCGACGATCCTTCCTCTTAGGTTAAAGGAGCTTCCATTTCTCAGCGGCAAGAAGATCATCATGCTTGAGCCACGCAGGCTCGCAGCGAAATCAATCGCGCAACGTATGTCTTCGCTTTTGGCAGAGGAAGTAGGTCACTCCGTCGGATATCGGGTGCGTTTTGACACTTGTGTTTCAGAAAACACGTGTCTTGAAGTAGTAACGGATGGTATTCTTATTCGAATGCTCCAACAAGACAACACCCTTGAGGATGTGAGCCTCGTTGTATTCGACGAATTCCATGAACGTAGTCTTAGCGCGGATCTGGCATTGGCTCTGACACTCCAACTGCAGCAAGTCCTGCGCCCCGATTTGAAATTGCTGATTATGTCTGCAACGCTCGACACGGAGACGTTATCGGCGTCGCTCGGAAAGGTACCTGTGATCCGCAGTGAAGGTCGTCAGTATCCTGTGGAGCTATCCTATCTTGGGGAGAGGGATCAGAATATTGCAAATAACACTGCGCATGCGATTCGAAGTTCATTACGTCGCAATGACGGTGATCTGCTGGTGTTCCTGCCGGGCGCAGGAGAGATTAGTCGTGTGGCTTCGATTCTGGGAGAGGAGGAAATTCCTGCAGAGGTGTATTCGCTATATGGAGATCTCCCATATAAGAAACAACAGGAGGCTATTTTGCCGCACCCGTTAGGGAAACGGAAAATTGTGCTGGCAACCTCCATTGCAGAGACGTCTCTTACGATTGAAGGGATTAAGATTGTGATTGACAGCGGTTATGCGCGTGTACCGCGTTATGATCCGCGCAGCGGTTTCACGCGCCTCGAAACAATTCGCGTATCTAAAGACGCCGCCGATCAACGCGCCGGTCGAGCTGGTCGTTTAGGACCGGGGATTTGCTTTCGCCTGTGGACTCAAACTGTCCAAACGAACCTTATTGCTAACCGTGTTCCCGAGATTCTTGAAGCGGATCTTGCTCCGCTGTTGCTTGAGTTGAAAGAGTGGGGTGTTAAAGACGTTAATGAACTTACGTGGATTACGATGCCGCCAGCTGGTGCGATCAGCCAGGCGAGCGAGCTGCTTCACGACATCGAAGCACTGCGTGAAGGTGTGATCACGCGTAAGGGAAGGTCGATGCTTAAGCTTCCAACACATCCGCGCATAGCCCACATGCTGCTTGAAGCGATTGAGAGTGATGATAACATGATTATCAGTACTGCTATCGCAATTGCTTCGCTGCTTGAAGAGCGTGATCCGCTCCCTCGCGGTAAAGGTGCTGATCTTTCCTTGCGTGTCGAGATCTTTAATCGTTGGATACAGGGGGAACGTGTTGATGCGGATCCCTCTTCTCTTGAGAAAATCAGAAAATTGTCGGATGCATGGGCGCGTCTGCTCAAAGTGAAGTACAATACGTCGCACGTTTTGGATACAGTCATCGGCAAACTGATTTTGTCTGTGTACCCGGAAAGGCTTGCCAAACAGACAGAGGCTTTCTCACCACGATTCAAGCTTGCGAATGGACGCACGGCACGTTTGCCGGAACATGATCCGCTGATGAAAGAGCGTTGGCTCGCCGTGGCACATCTCGATGCAGGCCAGGGGGAAGGTAAAATATTTACTGCAGCTCCCGTTTCGGAAGATGACCTTATTCCAATGTCCGAACGCCGCGAAACTGTCAGGTGGGACGATGAACGCGAACAGGTTGTCGGGCGCGAGGAACGTTTCATCGGATCATTGACGATCACTTCAAAGCCGCTTGCTTTCATTGACGATCAGCTTCGCATTAAAGCGTTGTGCGATGTTGTAGCAAAGAGTGGTCTGAAATTTCTCGGATGGGAGGAAAGCCACCAACTCTGGCAGGCCCGTGTGTTAAGTCTTCGACATTGGCGTCCGAATGACTCATGGCCCGATGTGAGGGAAGAAGCGTTGCTGTCAAGCACAGAAAACTGGCTTGCGCCATTCCTCGGACAAAGTAGAAAAGCAAGTGAATTGCAAAAAATGGATCTGTATGCAATTCTTCAATCAATATTATCGTGGGAGCAGCAAAGACAACTCGATGCATTAGCGCCTTCAAGGATTGAAGTCCCCAGCGGGTCAATGATCAGGCTGCAGTATTTCAATGACGGAAGGCCACCTGTAATGGAGGTCCGGCTCCAGGAGGTCTTTGGCCTAGCGGATACCCCCACCGTTAACGAAGGCAAAATGAAGACAATTTTGCATCTGCTGTCCCCGGGTTATAAACCCGTTCAGGTGACACAGGATCTGAAGAGTTTTTGGAATAATACCTACGCCGAAGTACGCAAAGAGCTGAGAACTCGCTATCCACGGCACTCATGGCCAGACGATCCGTGGACCGCTCAGGCGGTGCGCGGCGCTAAGCGCAGAAGTTAATCCTTCTTGATGCTTAACTTCCGCACGTAATCGTCAACGTATTGTTTAACAAATTTTCGCTTGTATTGCATGACAAATCGCGGATGCGCAAGCGGAATAATTTCACCAAAGAATTTTTCTCTCTCATTTACACGTGACAGGTATTTAAAATTGGCGCCCTCCCCGAGACAATACGCCACATCCCGACTCACACCAAAGTTAATTTGCGTTCTCAAGGAAGAAAGAATGAAAGGCTCCAGGCTTTTTAATAAAGCTGGTGAATCGTAGTAGTTTAAATTTTTTCCTTCCAGGGTAAAACCAAGAGGCGAAACTGAATTTATATAGATATCATGGAAGAAATCATCAAGACCTCCGTAAGACTGAATTACGAGGTGAATGAAGTCCGCTGATAATTCGGATTTTTTTGGAAAATCACTTTTGATGTTGCACAGATGCTCAAGCTTCAATGGGTCCATGAAGGGAATACCCGTAAGTCCTGCGCCAAATCTTCCGGGGTTGATTCCCAGAATGATCTTTCGCTCGCGTTCGTCATGATAATACTTTTTGTAGAAGCGCTCGCATAAGGCGAAGGTTTGTTCATTCCTGTAGGGATTGAGTACTTCAACGCCTTTCGGTAGCTTTTCTTTGATCTGAAGGCTCTTGTAGAATGATAATATTTTCTCCGCGGAAGTCAAATTCTGTCAATGCATAACGTTTGGTTTCTAAATATACTCGAACGCGCTTTTATAGAAGTCGTGCGCCTGAACGTATTCAATGAGTTCAAGATAGAAGGGATGTGCCCCAAGTGTTGCGGTATCGCCCACCATCAACAGTTTCTTGCGTGCGCGGGTCATCGCTACATTTGTTCGCCTGATGTCACTCAGAAAACCGACTTCACTTTTGTCATTACTTCTTACAAAGCCAATGGCAATCACGTCACGCTCCTGGCCCTGAAATGCATCAACTGTATTGATCGATATCAGTTTCCGTATCGGATGCAGGACAGACGACTGGTCTGCGAGGCGTACCAAACGATCCACCTGCGCACTATATGGCGTAATAATGCCAAGCGTGATTTGCTCACTTATCCATTCATCAACACCAATGTCGGATGCGAGCGCCTCTGCGCGCTGGATAAGTAATTGCGCTTCTTCTATGTTGAAACGGCTCAATGTTTCCGGATCCTGTGACTCTGAGTAGCCACATCCTGCAGTATCGATAAACTCAATAGGAGAATGATATGGCCGAAGAAGCGAATTTTTTACCGATTCATGCGCTATTAGTTTATTATCGTAAAAGTATGATGATGAAAACTGCATGATCGATTCATGCATCCGGTATTGCACCGCAAGCATCGCTGCGCAATGGCCTTGTCTTTGGATTCCTTTTTCAAACAACGTAATGGACAGACCCTGCTTCGATGCGTCGATTGATTTAATAGTTGGAGGAAGTTGCTGGTGATCGCCCGCAAACACAACCCTGTGTGCCCGCAATAGTGGAATCCAACATGCTGGTTCCAGCGCCTGAGCAGCTTCGTCAATAAAAACTGTCTTAAATTTCCTTCCTCTCAACACCGGATGTGACGACCCGATCAAAGTACAGCAGATAGCCTGGGCGTTATTCAGCAGGTCATTGACGATATAGAACTCAAGGGTATCGGCGTCACCTTTTAATAGCTTTGCTTCCTGCAACAGGATTTTGCGTTGTTCGCGTTCGTGATACCCGAAATGTCGTTTGAATTTCAATGCCTGGGATCTTACCTGCTCCATCCGCTTTCTCAGGTTTTTGAGTTCGTGGTAATTTTCATGGGCTGCAATACGGGCATCCAGGGTTTTGCTCAGTGTTTGTTCCGTGACACGCGCTGGGTGGCCGATCCGGATTACATTCATTCCCTCATCGGATAATTTGTCAACAAGCAGGTCGATGGCAGCATTGCTTGGCGCGGACACGAGCACTTGCCGTTCGTTTGCAATTGTCGCGACGATCGCCTGAACCAGTGTTGTTGTTTTTCCTGTTCCGGGTGGCCCATGGATAAACGCGACATCTTCTGACTGTGTGATCGTTTGCAGCGCCGCCCGTTGACTGTCGTTTAGGACACCAGAATATTTGTGAGCATTCGATGTCGATACGAGTGTTGCCTTTCCGGTTCCAAGTAAAATCGATTTCAGTTCATCTACACGATTGCCTTCAGCTTTAATCACTTCTTTCAAAGTGAATTCCATTTCACGATAAGTCATCTCATCGAACATGACGTCAACGCCGAGCATCCCATCTTCAAGCCATTCGGGTAACTCGTCGCCATTGATTGTGATCACCATCACATTGTCACGAACGTAGTTGATCACACCACCAACGTGATGTTTCTCTGGCGTTTGTGAGGCATTTGAAAAGACACTCACCAGCTTGCCACTTTGAAAAGCATGAGGCTCATCCAGGTGATTTGTTTTTTCAACTTCAATGATCGGTCTTTCACCAGTTCCAATGTAGTCTCGCTTCAACGACACAGGATACCACGTAGTACCTTTCTTCACACGCTGCGAAACAGACTGAAGCAATACCTTTTGCCGGTATTGTTCAAGATCAGCCTGCCGTTCAAGCTTGATAAGGTCGAGCGTTTTTTCGAGTTGCTGGTTGACTGTCATCGCTTTGTACTCGTGAAGAGAAAAAATTATTGTACCCTCAGTTGCTCTGGAGCAATTCTTTCAGTCGCGCAATTGCCTGCATGTTTTTGGGTGATGCAGCATTTTCAATGATGCTTTGTTTCTCGCGGGTAGTCAGGCGCCAGCTCAGAGAAGCGCGAGCATTGTGCTTGCGGATGCTATCCATTTTTTGAAGTATCGGAACATAGTCCTCCGCTTCATATTCGATATCCACGCGATGTACTTCATTGTTAAACCACGATTTGGAGTAGCCGATTACCATATCGCTTGTGATGTCCTGGAAATGTTCGAAGTTATTATAAACGCTGCTGATCGGTTGCGTGAAGGCATCGATAATGGTCTGCCCCTCACGCTTTGGAATTGTTGCAAGCTTGGGCGAATCGCGAATCGAGACGAGCACAACACCTGATGTGTTTTCGGCAATCCAGTCTTTATATGCATACAGGAACCGGGCGGCATCATTCAATCCAAAGTTATCGGAGATGCCGGCATCCATAATATAAATCGCCGGATCTGTTGGTAGCGCAGTGTTCGGTGTAATGTAAGGAAACGTCGCGCACATGCGAAGCGCCGAAAGGAAACGCAGATCCTTTCCGCCCTGGTTTTCAAACAAGCGCTGAAAATCTACGCCGCTCATTTTCTTCTGATCATACTCAGGAAAATTGGTCAGCTCATAATTCATGAATCCAACGGGTCTGGAACCGATGTAAAGTTTTCTTCCGTCATTCACGATCGTCGGGGCGAGCATCATCATGGGGATAACCGCCTTCCTTTCAAAAGTATCGTAAGCACTGATTGGTTTATCCATCATGCCCTCCGTTATCTGGTTCAACTGCTCTTCGAAGGTGTATCCGCGATCACGTTCATAAAGATTACCGGCATAGGTAAATTTCGAAAATCCGACAAACAGGTCGTTTGCGAGTAAGCTAAAGATCATCGGATTGAGATTGTCGGTCGAGATTTTAGCGCGATGCTGCAAAGAGTAAGGGTTGACGGTATCTGCGAGCGCATCCCGAAGTTTAAGCTCGCGGTAATAGCTTGCGCCGATCAGACCGCCCGAAGCCCCTGTAATAAGAATGCTGTGCTTGAAAAGCTCTCCGCCGGTCAGACTGTCTGCAGTTTGGAGGCATGTAAACGTCCAGAGTGCGGCGCGTTTACCGCCACCGCTGGCACAGAGAAACACCATTTTCGGTTTTTCCTCACCGAACTTTTTGCGCCAGTTATTTAACATCGTAAATGTTACTTCGTGATCTTTTTTGATCAGTGTCGTATCATTCATGCGCTTCAGCGATGCTACTGAGTACTCAATCGGATTTTTGTGATAATCCAAACCAAAGGCTTCGTAACGTTTTGTAAAGATGTCCTTTCCGACCAGATGATTAAAAAGCAAAAATAGTATCAGCGCAGATGTTGCGGACCAGTTTCCGAACCAGTATGAAAACGCGCCTGCCATCATCACAAAAATCGTCATCAGAATGAGAATGCTTGATGCTGCCGGAAGCTGGAAGACAGGGTAATCTTTGAATACACCGAGAATGAGCACCAGGACAAAGATCATCAGCTCAATAATGACCAGGTTAAAATGGTTCTGATCAAATACCTGAAGAATGGTGGCGCGATCATAAAAGCGATTTCGTTCCACCCGCCGGAACTTCAGATCATAGTCAAGGTAATTGTCAACGCGGATTTGTTTCTTTCGCGCGATGTCAAGCTTCTTCATCGCGCTCGCGCGTGTAACCTTCACGTTGTGCTTGATCTTTTCATCGATCTGACACACAACGTAGCGGAAGATGTCCTTGTTTGTGAAACGGAAGTACACAAAAAACAGCAGCGTCATCACGACAAATCCGGAAAGCAGACCGCCGAGGTATTTTACAAGGTCGGTGCCGGTTACGTATTCATTGTTTATCTGGAACCGTACGATCTCATAGATATAAACAGTGAGAAAAAGGACGGGCACGACACTGTTGTTGATCGCAAATCGTGTAAATGGCCGCGACAAGGTTCCTATAAAAGAAAAGCGATGTCCATCATTGATATAACTCGTAATGTGAAAAGCGGTGGTTAGTCCCGCGGTGCATAGCCCGATGATAAAGAAGCTGCGGAAGCTGACGCGGCTCAGATATTCCGGATCAAGGAAAAGGTATGGTACCCCAAGATATTTTCCGAATGCGCCTGTGATTGCGGCAAACAATACCACCCAGCACAGCATCATCACATGGTTGCGCTTAAGGTTATTTAAAAGCAGCTGAACCGGAAATGAGTAAGCAAAAGAATTGAATAAACGAGTCAGCTTGCGCATACACAATGATACAATAAGTTACCGCTTTTTTATGAATGCTGCTTTTAAATTTGATGCCACCGGCAGGGGGTGATCCTTTAGAAGAGCAGCATGGCGAGCTTGTCTGCAATTTTGCGGTCATTTGAAAGACGCGGAACCTTGTTTTGTCCGCCCAATTTTCCGATCGATTTCATGTAGTCGATAAAGGCATTTCGCGGCAGCGAACGTATCTGTAATGTTCTCAGAATATTTCCCGAAATAAGGTCGTCGTAGTAAACGTTGAGTGTACGCAGCTGGTTATCAAGCTCAAAAGCGAACGCATCCATATCCGATGGCGGATTTGAAAACTCGATGAACCATTCATGATGCGGTAGACCCTCCATCGGCGTTACCTGCGGGGCTACTGTAAACTCAACTAGTTCGATACCCCGAAACCGCTCCATGGTACGTTTCATTGCTTTCTCAACTTCTTCTCCGATAACGTGTTCACCAAACGCAGAAATGAAATGTTTGATCCTTCCTGTAACCAGGATACGGTGGGGATTCTTTGAAACAAATTTGATCGTATCGCCGATAGAATACCCCCAAAGCCCCGCGTTGCTGTTGATGATTAACGCATAATTTTTTCCAACTTCAACTTCTTCGATGTTCAGCCTCCGACGACCTTCGTTGAAGTACTCTTCAACAGGAATGAATTCGAAAAACATTCCGCTGTTAAGCAAAAGCAATAATCCTTCTTCGGTCTGTGAATCCTGGTACGCAATAAATCCTTCCGAAGCCGGATAGGTTTCAATCGAGTCGATCTTTTTTCCAATGCTCTCGAAAAGCTTTGCGCGATAAGGCTCGAAGTTCACACCGCCATACACAAACATCTCAAAGTTCGGAAAGACGTCTTTTATTTTCTTTCCCGTGCGCGCCTGTATCCTGTCAAAGTACATTTGAACCCAGGGTGGTATCCCCGAGATAAGCGTCATGTTTGTATTGATGGTTTCATCGATGATCTTATCAAGCTTCTCTTCCCAGTCTTCGATAATGTTGGTGTTGTAGCTCGGCTTCTGATTCGTACGCAGGTAGCCTGGAACGTGGTGGTTCACAATACCTGAAAGCCTTCCGGTTTTAATGCCCGCGTGCTCATCCATCTCCGGACTTCCAGAAAGAAAAATCAGTCCGCCATCGAGGAATTTGCTTTTTCCCGTTTGGTGAACATAGCTGAGCAAAGCATTACGCGCGCCGCTAATATGATATGATATTGATTCATTACTGATAGGGATGTATTTAGTACCCGAAGTTGTGCCTGAAGTTTTGGCAAAGTAAAGTGGCTTTCCTTTCCATAGCACGTCAGCTTCGCCATTCAGGATCTTTTCGACATAGCCTTTCAGATCTTCATAATCACGTACAGGTATCTGCTTTTTGAAGTCATCATGATTGGTGATATCAGCAAATCCATGGTCTTTGCCAAAGCTTGTATTCCTGGCGGTAGCGATCAGCTCTTTAAAAATCCGATGCTGAAATGCCGCGGGCTGACTCGACCAGTTTTTTGTCTGTGAGTGAACGTAAGCCGCAAATGGTCTGGCGAGTATCGAACGAATTCCCATATGTGGGCGCAAGATAGTTTGAAAATGAGCAAATTAGCTTAAAGATTTAGGGGATTTTGTGTTGGTTTATTTCACAGCGGCTACTAAATATGCGCGGGAAATTGGTGGATTTTATCGCTGATTGGTAAAACTATTTTAGGATCGTCAACATCTTTTGTGGTATTGTTCGTTCTAAGCTGCGGTGAACGCCACCCAACAATTTATGTAATAAGAAAATTATGAAGCACACTGTAAAGATTATCATCATTGGATTCCTCGCCGGGCTTGGTGGCACATTTGCGGGTTATCAATATCTGATTAAACCGGAGTTAAGTGAGATGCAGGAAGATGCTTCATTTTCTTCAGTGAGTCTTAATTCAACGGGTGAGTATCAGGGATACTCGACCTCCGATTTTAAGAACGTTCCCGCGGACGCCGACGGTGATTTCAGCAAGGCTGCAGCGCGCGCGTTGCCAAGTGTTGTTTTCATCAACAGCATTTCACAAGGTGTTTCATATAATTACTGGGACTGGTTCTTTGGGGAGAACGGCGGGCGGCAGACACAAATGAGCAGCGGCTCTGGTGTGATCTTCACGTCGGATGGTTATATCATCACAAACAATCATGTTATTCAGTCAGCTGAGCGTATTGAAGTTAACTACAACAAACGTGTTTATCCTGCGCAGTTGATCGGAACAGATCCTTCATCGGATCTCGCCGTGATTAAAATCAACGAAACAAATCTACCCGCGGTTGCCATCGGCAGCTCAAAGAATGTCCAGGTAGGCGAATGGGTTCTCGCTGTCGGAAACCCATTTACATTGGCATCGACAGTAACAGCAGGAATTGTCAGTGCCAAGGGCAGACGTATCGGAATACTTGAAGACAAGTTTCCGATCGAGTCGTTTATCCAAACGGATGCTGCGATCAATCCCGGTAATTCGGGTGGAGCGCTCGTTAATAAAACGGGCGAGTTGATAGGTATCAATACCGCGATACTTTCGCGAACCGGTTCTTACACAGGCTACGCTTTTGCTGTGCCGGTGGATATCGCAAAAAAAGTATTCGATGATCTCGTGAAATATGGTGTTGTTCAGAAAGCGTTCATCGGTGGAGGCGTGGTGGAATATGATTACGAGAACGCTGAAAAATACGGACTTGACACTGAAGTGAAGTCCTACAATGGTGTGTTGCTCGCAAAGCTTGATAAAGAAGGGCCGGCAGCATCAGCAGGACTTCAGCTTGGTGACGTGATCGTAAAAGTGGGTGATGTGAACGTAAACACGCAGAGCGCGTTTGAAGAGGAGATGGGTTATCGATATCCCGGCGACAAGGTGAACCTGACTTACATCCGCGACGGACAAACCGCGGTAGCTACACTCACGCTTGTGAACCGCGACGGAACAACCGATATCATCAAACGAAAGATAGTTCCTGCCCCCCAGCTGGGTGCAAACCTCGAAGCAACGCAATACGGTGTGAAGGTGTTTCAGATGAAGGAGCGAAGTGTGCTAAAGCAGATCGGTATTCCTGAAAACTTTACAATCATCGGTATCAATCGCGTTCGCGTGAAGGAACCCGAAGATGTGATTGAATTTTTCAAGAAGTTCAAAGGACGGGGATCCATCATTGGCGTTAATAGTTCAAAACAGCAACTTGAAATTCCATTTATAATAAGATAAGTTCCGCCTTATTCGGAGAGCGACTTTGAAGGCGGTTTTTCCTACATGGCGGAACGTTGAGCAAATGCGCGCGTAATGCTCGGCACACGAGAAACCGCGTTAGTGAGCCTTCAGCGACCGTTCAGTTTGTGCGCTATGTGATGCGTGGTTAATTGCCACATGATTTTGTTTAGGCCATGTCCAGGCATACGATACTATCAGTGAAGTAATAATACTTTCAACTACAGCCAGAAACACATAAAATGCCCACCATGGAGCAATGGTGGTTATAGCTATTAGTACCATGATTGCGGTATAAACTGTTCCAAAGACAATATTTAACCATTTGTTTATCATAGGCTTCAATGCCAGGGATAAGAAAACCATTACTGATGGTATCATCATTAATACCGACGCAGCAAATAATTTTTCAGGGCTGTCAAGCATTGTTTCTCCGCTTATAAATGTTCCAATTTTATTAGGTACATAAAAAGAAAAGTAGTCGCCGTAGATGTAGCAAAACATTACAGACGCCCATAGTGCCGATAATTTGAGTTTTAGATTTATTTTAAAGTCCTCTAAATGGATTCCGTTACTCATTACCAAATTGTTTATTACGCCAAGACGAACGAAATCGCGATTTGTTACCGCCTATTTGTTTTTATTTAGCGAACGCGTGTTTTTGTTTCAAATCTTGCGCGAATGGCCTCCACCAACTTGAAACTGAAACATGAAACTAGAAAACCTAAAACATATTTTAGGCAACGCGAAGCTTCAGCTTTTTTCCAAGCTCGTCCACGTTTGATTTGAAGTTGGCATCTGTCTTCATCATGTCTTCAACAGATTCAAGGGCGTGGATCACAGTAGAATGGTCCCGGCCTCCGAAATTTTCGCCGATCAGCGCAAGGGTAAGTTGTGTGTAACGTTTGCAGAAATACATGGCCACCTGACGTGGGATAACGATTTCACGTTTCTTCACTTTGCCTTTCATCGCTTCAAGGTCGACCTTGAAAAACTCGGAAACCGTTTTCTGGATGAAATCAACGCTTACGTCAGATTGTATTTCTTTTATGATATTCTTGAGTACTTCTTTGGCGAGATCAAGATCGATGTCTTTTTTCAGGAGTGTTGCGTGAAATATCAATGAGTTCAAGACGCCTTCCATATCGCGAAGGTTTGTATCAACGCTGTATGCGAGATATTCGGAAACTTCGGTTGGAATCTCAATTCCATCTGCCTGCATCTTCCTGTTGATGATGGCGAGTTTCGTTTCGAAATCAGGCTCCTGCAGATCAGCGGTCAGTCCCCACTTGAACCTCGATAACAACCTTTCCTGGAATCCTTTCAGATCGCGCGGAGGACAATCACTTGTCATGATGATCTGCTTGCCCGACTGATGCAACTGGTTGAAAATGTGGAAGAACATTTCCTGCGTTTTTTCGCGACCAGCAAGGAATTGCACATCATCAAGGATCAACAGATCCACTTGAAGATAAAAATTCTGAAAATCCTGCAGCTTGTGATTTTGGAGGGCGTTTAAAAACTGGCTTGTAAAATCGTTCTGATCAACATACAACACCACTTTTGTCGGCATGTTGTTCTTGATCTCATTGCCTATTGCCTGCACAAGGTGGGTTTTTCCCACACCAACGCCGCCGTACAACATCAACGGATTGAAAGAAGTAACGCCTGGTTTTTTCGCAACTGCCAAACCTGCAGAGCGTGCCAGCCGGTTACAATCTCCTTCAACGAAGTTATCGAAGGTGTAAGCGTGATTCAGTCGTGAGTTTACAGTTTGCGGATTAAGCGCCTTGAATGTGAATGGCGAATATTCATCAGAAGTGAATCCCGAATTATTGACCGCGCTTCTTCTTGTCGCGATACCATTTGCAGGATAATTGACGGCAACAGCCGGTGTTTGACGATTGCCACTGTCGACCACAACAGAATATTCAAGGCGTCCGGTTGCGCCAAGCACAGTGTGAATTGCTTTTTTAAGAACCGGGACGTAATTGTCCTCTAACCATTCATAAAAAAACTGTGAAGGCACCTGGATTGTAAGCACATCGCCATCAACGCGGAGCGGAACGATAGGTTTGAACCATGTATTGTAGTTTTCTTCCTCAATATTGACTCGGATCACTTCAAGACAATCGTTCCATACTGTTCCGCAGCTTACTTCCATTTTATCTGATTAATTCGGGGTTTTTTAAAGTCCCTTAGAAGAAGGGGAGACAAAGATGTGAAAAAAGAGATCATGAAAACAAGATGGGGTGGTCTTGATTTTTCAGAAAAAAATTTGCTATTGATTTTTTTACTCCGAAACGCGAATCGGTGTAGAAAACTTAGTTAAAATTGAGTAGAAATAGAGGACAATGTCAGAAATCCCGATTAATAAATTGTTAGCGCAGACTTTCCCAAAATCGAACAAGGATGAATGGAAAAAAATAGCCACAAGTGAACTGAATGGTAATGAACCCTTTAACCAACTCACGTGGAAGATTCAGGATGAGCTAGGTTTCCTTCCTTACTATGATAAACAAATACTTCAGGATATTTCATTACGCGACAGATTTATCCAAAGAAGTAAGAAAGATTCGTTTTTGGGAAACAGAGCGTGGTATAACCAGCCAATGGTTTCTGTTACCAGCGACGCTGAATCAAATAAATCCGCGCTGGAGCATTTGAAAAATGGAGCTGATGGTGTTCTGTTCAATTTGCGTGAATCACAACCCGACTTAAGTAAACTGCTGAATGAAATAGAGCCTGAATATTGCGCGTTGTCGTTCAGCGGCGTTACAATGCACTTCGCCGAAAAGCTGCATGAATATTTTTCAAAACGTAGCATTGCCTCCGAAAAACTGAGTGGTGCTTTCTTTTGGGGCACGTTGCCGTCAGCGTCACATCCGGTGTTTGCGGCCAAAGAATTCAAATCAACGGGCATACAAATTCCCTCCGGTGATCCGTTAAACGAAATCCAGCATGCACTCATTGCAGGGGTGAATGTATTGAATACGGCAAAAGACGAACGGGCACTTTCCACATTCGCGAACAGCATCGCTTTTTCCCTTGAATCAAAAGCTGATTTTCTGACTGACATTGCTAAACTAAAAACGTTGCGTTTACTGTGGTTCCAGGTTGTAATGGCGTATGGTATAAAGAACTTTGCTCCGGAAGATATTCATATTCATGTGACATCTTCCCCATGGATCAAAGACGAATTTCAGCCGCATGGCAACATGCTGAAAGCAACAACCTCAGCCATGGCAGCGATTATCGGTGGATGCGATGCGCTTACTGTCCTGCCTGAAGATGAGAATAACCCAACGATGGATCGGATAGCGAGAAACGTTTCCAGTGTCCTTCGCGAGGAATCACACTTTGATAAAGTTTCCGATCCACTCGCAGGATCATACATCATTGAAGCAATGATCGATCAAATGGCGCAAGAGGCCTGGTCTATGTTTCAGAAAAACCTTTACGCCAATGTTGAAGCCTGATTTTTCAAAGATAAAATTCAATTCGTTCACTCCGCCTGCTGAAGAAGGCAAAGGCACTTCCTGGACGAGTCCCGAGGAAATTTCGGTGAAAGCGTATTACGATAAAAAAGATAGCCAGACCCTTTCTCATACAGACTTCACCGCCGGAATTCCGCCGTATTTGCGCGGCCCGTACGCAACGATGTATACAACCAAGCCCTGGACGATAAGGCAATACGCAGGATTTTCAACAGCAAAAGACTCGAATGCTTTTTACAGGAGAAATCTTGCAGCAGGACAACGTGGCTTATCCGTGGCATTTGATCTCGCAACACACCGTGGTTACGATTCGGATCATCCACGCGTTGCAGGCGATGTCGGTAAGGCAGGGGTTGCGATCGATTCTGTCCTGGATATGAAAATTCTTTTCGATCAGATTCCGCTGGACAAGATGTCCGTGTCAATGACAATGAACGGAGCAGTCATTCCCATCATGGCGTTTTACATTGTTGCTGCGGAAGAGCAAGGTGTAAAACCTGGGCAGCTCAGTGGTACAATTCAAAATGATATCCTAAAGGAATTTATGGTGCGGAACACTTACATCTATCCGCCCGCTCCGTCAATGAAAATCGTTGCTGATATATTCGATTATACCAGCAAGCACATGCCTAAGTTCAATAGTATTTCCATCAGTGGATATCACATGCATGAAGCTGGTGCTCCGGCTCACATTGAACTTGCGTACACGCTCGCCGACGGACTTGAATACATTCGTACAGGACTGAAAGCCGGAATTGCGATTGATGATTTTGCCCCGCGGCTTTCATTCTTCTGGGGAATCGGAATGAATCTTTTTATGGAAGTAGCGAAGATGCGCGCTGCGAGATTGCTGTGGGCGAAAATTGTCAAAGATTTTAATCCTAAGAAGGAAAAGTCGATGGCGTTACGTACACATTGTCAGACTTCCGGGTGGAGTTTAACCGAGCAGGACCCATATAATAACGTTACGCGCACTTGCGTGGAGGCAATGGCAGCCGTACTGGGTGGAACGCAATCACTTCATACTAACTCACTTGACGAGGCAATTGCTTTACCAACGGACTTCTCGGCAAGAATTGCACGTAACACTCAGTTGTTTATCGAAAAAGAAACGGGCGTTACCAGAGTGGTTGATCCCTTCGGTGGGTCGCATTATGTGGAATCGCTGACTGCCGAGCTTGCCGAAAAGGCGTGGAGCCTGATCCAGGAGGTTGAATCTTTGGGCGGCATGACGAAAGCAATCGAAAGTGGCATTCCGAAGATGCGGATTGAGCAGGCTGCAGCGGCAAAGCAGGCGCGTATCGATTCCGGACGTGATGTGATTGTTGGAGTGAACAAATATCGCACGGACGAAAAGCCGGATTTTGAAATACTCGAGGTAGATAATACCGCCGTTCGTAATGAGCAGATTGAACGCATTCAGCAAATGAAACGCGAACGTAATCAGGAAGAGGTTGAAGCTGCATTGCAAATGTTGGCAACCTGCGCGGAAACAGGAAGCGGAAACCTTCTCGAGCTGTCCATCGATGCCGCGCGCAAGCGAGCAACCCTTGGCGAGATTTCGGCAGCAATGGAGAAGAGCTTTGGTAGATACAAAGCAACCATCAAATCTATTTCGGGTGTATATTCGAGAGAAATGAACCAGGAGAGCGCATTCCAGGAAGTCAGAAAGCTATCGGATGAATTTGCTGATCTCGAAGGTCGCAGGCCACGGATCCTTGTTGCCAAGATGGGCCAGGACGGGCATGATCGTGGTGCAAAAGTTATCGCGACAAGCTTTGCAGATCTCGGTTTCGATGTAGATATCGGTCCGTTATTTCAGACACCGGACGAGGTCGCTGTGCAGGCTGCGGAAAATGACGTGCATGTCATCGGCGCTTCCAGTCTTGCGGGAGGACATAAGACGCTAATACCGGAACTTGTAAGCGCCCTTTCAAAAATCGGTCGAGATGATATTATGGTTGTCGCTGGTGGCGTGATCCCCCAACAGGATTATGACTATCTTTACAAGAGTGGCGCGTCTTTTATTTTCGGACCGGGTACAGTTATTACCGACGCTGCAAAGGATATCCTGAATAAATTAATCAAAGCCTGAACACTGCAGCTGAGTTATTTTCCGTGTAAACGATTCGACGTGAGTTCCAGAAAAAAACGTATTGCGATATTTGGCTCAACCGGCTCCATTGGAAAGCAGGCGCTTGATGTCATCAGTTCACATCCCGATAAATTTGAAGTTGAAGTCCTTACTGCTCAAAACAATGTCGAGCTGCTGATTCAGCAGGCAATCGCATTTTCTCCGAATGCCGTTGTCATTGGCAATGACAAACACTATCCTGTTCTTCGCGATGCGTTGAAATCGTATGATATCAAAACATATGCAGGTGAAAAAGCGCTCGTATCTGTTGCTGAAATGGATACGATCGACCTCGTGCTTACGGCACTTGTAGGTTATAGCGGATTGAAGCCAACGCTTGCAGCGATCAAAGCTCGAAAGCCTATCGCTTTGGCAAATAAAGAAACATTGGTCGTCGCAGGAGAGTTGGTTACGCGGCTGGCGCACGAAAATGCCGTGAACATCTATCCGGTTGATTCGGAGCATTCTGCGATTTTTCAGTGTATTGTCGGAGAGTTTCACAATACGATTGAGAAAATAATTCTGACTGCTTCAGGTGGACCGTTCAGAGGTAAAAAGAATGGTGAATTAAAAGCCGTCACGAAAGCACAGGCGTTGAAACATCCAAACTGGACAATGGGCGCGAAAATCACAATTGATTCTGCAAGCCTGATGAATAAAGGTCTGGAGGTGATTGAGGCGAAATGGTTGTTTGGCGTATCTCCGGAGCAAATTGAAGTTATTGTCCATCCGCAATCGATCATTCATTCAATGGTACAGTTCCAGGATGGATCGATTAAAGCGCAAATGGGTTTGCCGGATATGCGTCTGCCGATTCAATTCGCATTCTCTTATCCCGACAGGATAAAATCCGATTTTCCACGTTTCAATTTCACCGATTACCCGTCGCTGACATTTGAACAGCCAGATACGAAAACTTTTCGTAATCTTGCGCTTTCATTTGCAGCATTAAAGCAGGGCGGAAACAGCCCTTGCGTATTAAATGCAGCAAATGAAGTTGCCGTGGCGGAATTTTTAAATGATAATGTTGGTTTTCTTGAAATGTCGGATATTGTAGAGGAATGTCTTGCAAAAATAGCCTATATCGGAAGCCCTTCGTACGAAGATTACGTAAATACTGACAAAGAGACGCGGATCCGCGCAATGGAGTTAATAAAAAGAAAGTAGGATAAACAAAGAAAAATGGATTGGATGATTATGCTCGCTCAGCTTTTGCTGAGTCTGTCGTTTCTGGTTGCTGTACATGAGTTCGGCCATCTTATTGCCGCTAAATACTTTGGGATGCGCGTCGAACAGTTTTCAATCGGATTCCCACCGAAAATATGGTCGTTCAAGAAAGGTGACACAGAATACGCGCTGAGTGCAATTCCATTGGGCGGATATGTGAAGATCTCCGGAATGATCGATGAATCGCTTGATACCGACGCAATGAAACAGCCGCCACAACCGTGGGAGTTCAGGTCTAAACCTGCCTGGCAACGACTCATTGTTATGCTCGGTGGCATATTTGTTAATGTGATTGTTGGTGTGATGATCTTCATTGGCATTACCTACGCATTTGGCGACACTTATATTCTAAAGGATGCGGTAAACAACAACGGCGGATTTGATGTTGGCCCGGTAGGCGAAAGCATCGGACTTAAGACGGGCGATAAAATCGTGAAAATCAACGGTAAAAATTTCGACTACTTTCAGGATCTTGTAAGACCGGAGACTTTGCTAGGCACAGACGCTTACTATACCGTCGAACGCGATGGCAAATTGATCGATCTTCCCATTCCAGCGGACTTCATTCAGAAATTTAATAAGAAAGAGAATCAGGCAAATTTTCTTTTCTACCGTTTTCCGCCAATCATCGGATCGGTGCAAAAGGGATCGATTGCTGATCGTGTGGGTCTTAAGAAAGGCGACAGAATAATCGAAGTGAATGGAACATCCGTAACTTATTTTGATGAAGTATCCGACAAAGTAAAAGCATCAGGCGATACAATCGCATTCCGGATTCAACGCGGCGATGAACAACTGTATTTTAAGGAGGCATTTTCAGAACAGAAATTGATCGGCTTCAGTCCCGCTGCAGCGGCGCCATCTTTTTATGCGCAGGCTGAAAAAAGAATTACGTACAGTTTTGCAGAATCTATTCCACTGGGAACTGAACGAGCATTTTCTACACTCGCTGTGCAAGTGAAAGCTTTTGGAAAAGTGATCTCCGGCGCATTGTCCCCAAAGGAATCTTTGTCCGGACCGATTGGTATTATGCAGGCGTTCGGTGTTGAATGGGATTGGTTTCGCTTCTGGTCACTTACCGGCGTGTTGTCACTTGTACTTGCATTCATGAACCTTTTGCCGATCCCAGCGTTGGATGGTGGGCACGTAATGTTTCTCACATATGAAATGATCTCACGACGCAAGCCATCTGACAAATTTCTCGAGACATCGCAAAAAATAGGAATGGTATTTCTTCTCGCGTTGATGGTGTTCATCTTCGCCAACGATATCATAAAACTTTTTTAACATAACACATACTACGAAAGAGCCACTCCGATCCCCGGGGTGGCTTTTTTATTATATTCACACATGCGTTTTTCAATGCTTGTACTCCTGCTGTACATAGTGGCCGGATGCCACGGGATTAAGTCTTTCCAGAACCAGCCGCATTATGAAATCGAAGTAGGGGATGAAATCAAACTTTTTCATTCGACCAATTCGTGCTGTCATTTTTGCATCAACGAAAATGATCTCAACCATGTATTACTTGTCGCGGATAAACTTATTGATGGTGGGCCGAATGGATGCGACGGATGTAACCACACGCGTGCATTTGTGCTAAGTGCCATATCTTCTGGAACAGATTCGGTATTACTTACGCTTCAAACAGCGCCGCGTTCATGTGCCGATTCTGTTTTCGTAAGAAATGAATGGTACGTGGTGAAGGTGAAATAGGCGGACAAGAAAAGGATTTCCTTCGTCCGGTCGCGAACGCTTTTGCGTGATTATGAACAGGGCACTACCCAAAAAAACCTCTAATCCGACAGTTTTTTTATCCAAAGTGCTGTGGCATCCTGATTGCAAGGTGACCGCCGTACCAACCTGACTCCCATGTTTCGCAATTACGTCAAGATCGCTTTTCGTGCCCTCCTTCGCAATAAGGTTCATTCAATTATCAATGTTCTCGGCCTCAGTATCGGGATTGCATCCTGCCTGCTGATCGTATTATTTGTAAAGGACGAGCTTACTTTCGATCGCTTTCATTCGAAGGCTGATCGGATCTATCGCGCGTATGCGAAAGAAGACTGGGGTGAAAACCAACAGTTCACGGATATCACAACGCCGTTTCCACTTGGTCCTACCTTGAAGGAAAATTTCCAGGAAGTTGAAGGGATGACGCGAATCAATCCGGTGGGCACACAGGTGAAGGTTGGTGAAGCATTATATACCGAAACGATTCTTGTTGCTGACAAGGACTTTTTAAAAATGTTTGATTTCGAAGCAATAGCAGGTGCGAGAGAAAGTGCGTTGGATGACCCACTGGGAGTTATTCTATCAGAAAGCATAGCGAAGAAATATTTTGGAGACGAGGATCCGATCAACAAAGTGATCAGCATGCAATTGGGTGAGCAGCCTGAAAACTTCAATGTGAAAGCGGTTTTCCGTGATGCGCCAAAAAATTCGAGCATCACCTACTCGATGATCATCTCAGACGAGAATCTACCCAAGCTTTTTTCAGAACATACGCTAACGTCTGCATGGTTCAACATATCGCCCGAGACCTACGTGATGATCCGCGAGGATGCGAATGCAGATGCCTTGATGCAAAAGTTTCCAGCGTTGTTCAAAACATTGCTCGGCGAGGATTACGAGAAGAGTAGATATTTTGTCGGCTTGCAGCCGCTTACATCAATCCACCTTGACACATCGTTACCAGCGGGGCTTGCTCCGGTAAGTGATCCTAAGTATTCTTACATTCTTTCAGCCATCGCATTGTTGATACTTGTTGTCGCTTGTATCAACTTCGTTACCTTATCGATTGGGCGTTCACTTAAGAGAGCGAAGGAAGTTGGTATTCGTAAAGTCGTTGGTGCCGTGCGGCGTCAGCTGATCATGCAGTTCGTTGGTGAAGCGGTGATGATTACAATCATTTCACTTGGGCTTGGAATTGTACTGGCAACACTCAACCTTCCAATCTTCAATGATCTTTCAGGAAAGCAATTGGAATTTCAACCGGATGGGGTACTGGCCCTGGTGATTGTTTCGTTGGTCGTCATCATTGGCTTGTTCGCGGGCAGTTATCCTGCATTTGTATTGTCAGCCTTTAAACCAGTTTCTATTCTCAAGGGGATCTCGAAGACCGGCAATAGCAAGCAAACGCTTCGGAAGGTGCTGGTATCGGTGCAGCTTGTTTTGTCGGTGTTCCTGATATCGAGTACCATTCTGATGTACAAACAACTTACTTTCCTTCAAAATAAAAATCTGGGATTCAACCGTGAGCAAGTAGCCGTTGTACAGTTGATCGTAAATCAGCAAGGAAGATTATCACAACGGGTTCCGGCTGGGTTCGAAAAGGCGCAACAGTTTAAAAACGAGTTGTCGAAGGAGAAAAGCATTATTAATGTATGTGCAGCCTCCCATGATTTCGGAAATGGAAGCTGGACAAACGTAGGCTACACGGATGACAGAGGTACATATCGTACGTTCTTCGTGAATATTGTTGACGCTGACTACATACCTTCGATGCAGATGCAAATGGTAAGTGGACGCGCTTTTTCGACCAGCAATCCTTCCGATAACGTTTCGTCCATAATTGTCAATGAAGCTTTCGTGAAAGAATACGGATGGGATAACCCGATCGGGCAACGAATTCCCGGAAAAGATTTTATTGTTCACGAGGTAATCGGTGTTATTAAAGATTTTCATTTTGCATCGCTATACACGCGCGTTGATCCGCTTGTTATGACCATGAACGTATCGATACCATTCAGTGGCATTGAAAACATTAACATGGGCAATAGTCCTATTCCGAAGCTGTTTGTGCGCATTAAAGCCGGACAAACATCGGAAGGGCTCGCAGCAGTTAAGGCCAGTTGGGATAAAATTACCGGCGGTGAAGAGTTGGAGTTTAATTTTGTCGACCAGTCCCTTGCCGCACAATATCGCACCGATGAAAATCTTGGCAACATCGTTAGCGCCGCCTGTATGCTGGCTATGCTGATTGGCAGCCTCGGGCTTTACGGTCTTGCTTCGATCGCGATGCAAAATCGTACGAAAGAGATTAGTATCCGGAAAGTGCTCGGTGCAACCGAACGCTCGCTGCTGGTGCTTCTTTCGAAGGATTACATGGCGCTCGTGCTTATCGCATTGGTGATCTCCGTTCCATTCACGATATATGTGATGAATCAATGGCTATCATCTTTTCAGTACCGGATTGCCATCGGTGTCGATACGTTTGCAATTGCAGGATTGGTATCGCTCGTTATCGCTATGATCACGGTAAGCTACCAGGTACTACTCACCACGTCCAGGCAGCCGGCGGATACGCTGAAGTACGAATAACGATAGTCACTTTTAAACATTATTTCCTATTTTCGAACGAAGCGCGATAAGGTGCTTCATTTATGCAATCAATTGCTGCACGCATTCTACCGACAATCGTTGTCTCACAGTTCATGTGCACATCGGTTTGGTTTGCCGGCAACGCAGTTGTATCTGACATCACCCTTGCGTTAAGCGCGGATGAGCATTTCCTGGGTGATCTCACGAGCGCGGTGCAGCTTGGATTTATTTCGGGAACCCTTGTTTTTGCTTTGCTCGCAATCGCCGACCGCTTTTCACCTACAAGGGTATTTTTTATTTGTGCGCTCATTGGCGCTGCATGTAACGCTACCGTTGCGATAGAAGGAATTAGTACCAACGCTGTACTTGGATGTCGTGTGCTCACCGGCTTTTTTCTCGCTGGTATTTACCCTGTAGGAATGAAGATCGCCTCCGATTATTACCAAAAAGGACTTGGTCGTTCACTAGGATGGCTCGTTGGTGCGCTTGTGGTGGGTACTGCGTTTCCACATTTGTTAAAAAGTTTTAACACTGGGCTTCCGTGGACGTCAGTCGTTATTGGCAGTTCATTGTTTGCGGTAGCCGGAGGCGTCATCATGATGTTACTTGTTCCGGATGGCCCGCATAGAAAACCGGTAATGCGTCTGAACGTGCGGGCTTCGTTTTCAGGTTTTTCAAACCGCGACTTCAGTGCAGCTGCATCCGGCTATTTCGGGCACATGTGGGAGCTTTATACATTCTGGGCATTCGTGCCTGTGATGCTTGCATTCAATAACCGGTTTAACATTGATGATCTCGACATCCCTGCCATGTCGTTCGTGATCATCGCATCCGGTGGGGTGGCATGTGTTGTCAGCGGATTCTTGTCCGAGCGCTTCGGTGCACATCGTGTTGCGTTCGGCGCTCTTTTGCTTTCGGGATTGTGCTGTTTGCTTTCTCCGTTTGTGTTAACGACAAATCATTCTTCGGTTCTGATGGCCTTTCTTATTTTCTGGGGCATGGTGGTGGTCGCAGACTCGCCTTTGTTTTCGTCCCTCGTTGCACGGCATGCGGAAGAGAAAACACGCGGCAGTTCTTTAACCATCGTAAATTGTGTTGGCTTCGCAATTACCATTGCCAGTATTCAACTCGCGAATCGTTTGTTGCCGGCGACAGGCACACAATACTTATTCCTTGTACTGGCGCCAGGTCCGGTGTTTGGTCTGTTAGCAATGAATAGATATCGTGACGCCAGTCATAAAAAAACCTCCCGTGTCCAGGAGGTTTAAAGGATACAAGAGGTGGATGGAGGACTAATCAGATTCCGCCGCTATTAACATGCCTGCGGTGTCTAGCAATGTTACTTTATCCTTCAATTTTGTTACTTCGCTAAGCTGTGTTTCCTTATCGCCTACGACGAGATAAAACTGATCGCCCTCTGTCATGTATTTGCCGATGACATTTTTGAAATCAGCCAGCGACATCTTCATCAGCTGCTGTTGGTCTTCTTCAACAAATTTTCGCGATTTTCCATATTTTGAAATCTCTCTGAGCAACGCAAGCTTCGCACCAAGACTTTCATAGGCAAGTGTATTGCTTTTGAGAATCTTGTTCTTTGTAGTCGCAACTTCCTGTTCACTGAATGCAGACCCATAGTCTTTCACCATCGATTCAATGATCTGCAATGATGGAAGCGTCGCATTACTTCTCACGCTTGTGGTTACCACAAATGGCGCTTTCTCTTTTGATTTCGCGATATAGGAATATGCGCCGTACGTATAGCCCTTATCGATTCGCAATGTCTGGAAAAGTTTTCCGCTTGATCCGCCACCGAGTATCTCATTAGCGAATTCAAGTTTTGCGCTGTTTTCATCATTTGCTGTTAGTGCAAGACTACCTGCGTAGATCACCGATTGTTTTGCTCCCGGAAAATCAATAAAGTATACATTGCCGGCACTGGCGGATTCAATGGTACCGGTCGAAGGAGGTGTTACAGATGGAGACTTCCATGTCTCAAGGGTCATAATTGTTTTTAATGCCGTTGTTTTATCAACAGCGCCGGCGATGTGAATTGACGCATTTGCCGGCGAAACATATGCCGCATAGAATGATTTCAAATCATCAAGCGTGATGTTCGCTGTGCTTTGCAATGTTCCATTCACCGGAAGCCCAAGAATGTGCTTTGGTCCATACAGCAGCTTATAAAACGCGCGACTTGCAATAGCCTG
The DNA here is from genome assembly GCA_035628595.1 of Chryseosolibacter sp. Classification (GTDB taxonomy): domain Bacteria; phylum Bacteroidota; class Bacteroidia; order Cytophagales; family Cyclobacteriaceae; genus Chryseosolibacter. The sequence continues at coordinate 4,255 of DASPJN010000121.1, read as the reverse complement.
TGCGTTAGCTTCAGTACCTTTCAGCGATGTTTCCAATGCTTTTTTCAAACGCTCATACTCTGCGGCATCCCATCTCGGCTCGACCAACATTTCTTTCGCGAGCGCGAATGTCTGAGAGAAATTCTTCGCCATGCAATTTGCGATCAAACGGATTTCTTCTCCGGTACACTGGATCACGATGCTCGAACCTAAAAGTCCAAGGGCTTCTTCAAGCTCGGCTGGTGTGCGCTTCGCTGTGCCCTGCATCAGCAGATGTGCCATCAGGTTGGCAGTTCCGGCTTTTTCAAGAGGATCGAAGCTATGACCTCCCGGAATATTGATTTCGAACGTCACCAACGGAACTTCGTCATTATCGACACCCAATACTGTAATACCATTTTGCAGCTTGCTGTCCCAAATCTCAGGCATCTTAAAAAGTGGCGCTTCGCCAAAACCAGGCTCTGACCGGTCGTATTTGGTCTTAGTTTTTGCTACTTCAGCTTCCGCCCCGCGCGCCACGTTTTCATTTACCACGCCTGCAACAATCTCTTCCTGCCAAACGGTGGCCTGAGTTGCGCCTTTCACAATAAGATCTGTTTGGCCTTTTGGAACAACGCTCGTCATCAGGTAATTTTTTCCCTTAATGTATCGGTTGTACACGCGCATCACGTCGTCACGGGTGACCGCATTTGTTAACACAGCAGCTTTGATGATCCATGCCGGGTCGCCTTTGAATTCATTGTCCTGGGCAAGTGTAAACGCCTTATTCAGCACAGTGCTGATGCCCTGGTAGATGGCAGTCTCCTGTTCAGCTTTTACCCGCTGGAGTTCGTTGTCGGTAAATCCTTCTTTTTCAAACTGTGCGAACCCTTTCTCGATTGATGTTTTAACATCGTCAAGACTCGTCCCAGCATTCGCTCGAACACGTAACACAAACTCGCCGGCAACCTCATTGCTCGACTGATACGTGCTGACAGATGGCGCCTGCTTTTTTTCTTCCACAATGATCTTGAACAAGGGCGACTTCCGGCTTCCGCTCAACAATGCAGCAAGTGCTTCAAGCGCATAAACATCGTTGTGGTAATTTTCAATGGTCGGATAGATCATCCTCAATTCGGGAAGCTTCGCGAAGTTATCTTCGAAATAAAGTGATTTGATCTGATCGAGTTTTGCCGGCATAGGAGACAAGCCTTTCACTTCCGGACCTTTTCTGATCTCGCCAAACCAACGCTCGACTTTCTTTTTTGTTTCTTTCATGTCGATATCTCCGGCGATCACGAGCGTTGCATTGTTCGCGCCGTAGTAGAGATCGTAAAACTCCTTGACATCATCAAGCGTAGCTGCCTGCAGATCGGGAAGCGACCCGATGACGGTCCAACTGTAAGGATGTCCCTTCGGATAAAGATTTGTGCGGATGATCTCATCCGTGTATCCGTACGGTGCATTGTCGACACGCTCACGTTTTTCATTTTTTACAACCTGCTTCTCCGCTTCTAGCGCTTCTTTTGTCACAGTGTTGATCATGAAACCAAGACGATCAGAATCGATCCACAGGATCTTATCAAACGCGTCTTTCGGTACTACTTCATAGTAGATGGTTCCGTCTGACCAGGTTCCGCCATTGCGGTCGCCGCCCCATTCGGGAATGAGTTTTCGATTTGCTCCCTGCGGCGTGTTCTCTGAATCGTTGAAGGACATATGTTCAAAGAAATGCGCGAAGCCGGTCTTGCCAGGTTTTTCCCTGTTGGAACCAACATGCATGACCGTAGCAACGGCGACGATCGGATCAGAATGATCTTCGTGCAATATTACTTCAAGTCCGTTCGATAGCGTAAATTTTTCAAAAGGCAGTGAAAAACCTTCGGGCTGTTTCGTGGTTTTCTGCGCATCAGCGACAAACGGCGCAGCAAAAAGCGCCACAAGCGCAAGCAATCGTGAAAAATGTTTCATGGGTTGTATAGTATTGACTTTTTGAAAGATACTACAGCGTGGCGTTATTTGCCAATTGCAATGTGATAAGCGGAGGGAACCGTCTATGAAACCAGTGTCGATTGATGATTTTTAGATTTATGATTTTTGAATTGATCGGGGGTTGAACCGAACGGCCGCGTGAGATGTAAGGCTTTTCGCTAGCCCTTTTTCATCCTCGAAAAAGCAACGAACCCGGCTAGCATCCCATTACGGTCGCTTTCCGGCCGTTGGGACGATATTTTTCTTATAAGTAATAAAACGCATCATGATCGAAGATCTCTGGTATAAAAACGCCGTCATTTACAGCCTGGATGTCGACACTTTTATGGACCTCAATGGCGATGGGATTGGCGACTTTGAGGGGCTTGCCAGCCGTCTTGATTATCTGCATGCAATGGGTGTGGACACCATCTGGCTGGCGCCGTTTCACCCCTCACCAAACAAAGACAATGGTTACGATGTTGCCGATTATTACGGGATCGATCAACGGCACGGTAGCAGCGGCAATTTTGTGGAATTTATGCACCACGCGAAAAAGCGTGGCATGAAGGTGATCATCGACCTGGTCGTAAACCACACCTCCACGCGACATCCCTGGTTTCAGGAGGCGAGACGTAATACCGAATCAAAATATCGCGACTGGTATATATGGTCTAAAAGGAAACCAAAAGACGCAGATAAGGGAATGGTGTTTACAGGTGTTCAAAAAACCACTTGGACGTATGACAAGAAAGCAAAAGCATATTATCATCATCGATTCTATTCTCATCAGCCGGATTTGAACATTGACAATCCCGCTGTTCGCGAAGAGATTCGCCGCATCATGGGATACTGGCTTGAGCTCGGTGTTGCAGGATTCCGCGTCGATGCTGTTCCTTTTATCCTCGAGTCGCAGCAACGACCATCGTCAAAGAAGCTAAGATTTGATTACCTGCATGAGATGAAACGATTTCTTCAGTGGCGTAAAGGTGATGCCATCCTCCTGGGTGAAGCGAACGTCCTGCCAAAGGATAACATTAAGTATTTTGGCGATGAAGGTGAAGGCATGCACATCATGTTTAATTTTTATGTGAATCAGCACTTGTTTTATGCGCTCGCAACAAGCGATGTTAAACCGTTGACCAATGCACTGAATCAAACCAGGATTCATTTGCAGGGCGCGCAATGGGCGCATTTTCTTCGCAACCATGATGAGCTCGATATTGACCGGTTGAAGGAACATCAGAAAAAGAAAGTGTTTGAAAGATTTGGTCCAGAAAAAAATATGCAGGTATACGACCGCGGTATCAGGCGACGGCTTTCACCCATGCTCGGGAACCGTCAACAGACGGAGCTTGCGTATAGTGTAATGTTTTCACTACCCGGAATACCGGTAATTCGCTACGGAGACGAGATTGGAATGGGAGACGACCTGCGTTTAAGAGAACGGAACGCCGTTCGAACGCCTATGCAGTGGTCTGCAGAACCCGGTGGCGGATTTTCAAAAGCGAAGAAACTTATCCATCCCGTTATCAGCAAAGGAACATACAGTTATGAGCATGTTAATGTTGAGACACAACGCAGGCAGCCAGAGTCATTATTGAACTGGATGACTTCGCTCATCCGGTTAAGACAAGAGTGCCAGGAGATCGGATGGGGAGACTGGCAGATCCTGCAAACAAATACGCACGGCGTGCTCGCGATACACTATCATCACGAAGGAAGCTCACTGATCGTTATCCACAACTTTGATGAAAAAGCGCAGGAAGTTGCGCTGAAGATCGAAAATGGCAGAACCGTCAAGCTGATTGATCTGATGGAGCTGAGCGAAGACATTGCGGATGAAAAAGGGATTCACCGCATATCCATCGGCGCGTATGGCTATCGTTGGTTCCGCGCAGGCGATCTCAGTCACCTGTTTAAAAAGGCAAGGTGATAAAATGCGGCGGTGCATTGGGTCTTGTACATAATAATTTAGCGTGACGCTGAATTCTGAAGGCACAAGCGCGACGCTTGCGCCAGGCCGGGATGAGAGCTACTGACGCGCAATCTCAAATTCCACACGACGATTAAGCTTTCGCTCCGCATCACCAATTTCTTCAACGATGGGGCGGGAGCTTCCGAAGCCGTGTGCTTCGATGCGTAAACCATCAATACTAAATTCATTTACGAGATATTCCCTGATCGCATCGGCTCGTGCCTGCGACAATTTCAAATTCGATTCTTCAGACCCCTGCGAATCAGTATGACCGGAAATATTCAACCGATAAAGGGGATGGTCTAAGAGAAAGTTGGCAATCTTGCTCAAGTCTTCGTGCATCGCGGG
>DASPJN010000120.1:0-3997 GCA_035628595.1 Chryseosolibacter sp. | reverse complement strand
AATTCCGAATTGCGCAAGCTCTGATAATATCGGTTCGTAAATTTCTTTTGATATCGGCACAAGCACACCCCGCGCTTTGATTTTTTCCTGCATCACAAGCTTGGCGGCAATCGCCAATGGCAATCCAACTGTCTTTGCCATCGCGGTATAAATTGAGTCTGTACCTGTTGCTACAAGCCACGCCTGTAATTCTTTTTCTTTCCCGTCTTGTTCGTAGGCAAACCGGTGCCACATCACTATCTGATCTTTATCGTTCGGCGACAGCTTCCATTTTTTATTCAGGATGTGCTCGAGGATCTGTGCAGGCGTTCCTGCGTTTAAACCAACCCGCTCATCTGCAAACATTCCCGACCATTCCAGCAGATCAAGCTCGTTCCCTGTCAGGTTCATCAAAGGATGTTGTTGAAGCTTCGTCTTAACCGCAATGGAATCGTCAGCAGGGAGAAAGGAATTAATAAAGTCAGCATGCGTCATTGCAGAGACACCATCCATCTGATAGCTATCGTCGCAACAGCCGAGCTGAACGAAGACATTCCAGGCTGAGCAGTATCCGCGGTTGCGCAAAGTTCCGCGCAGCATCGTGCGAACGCCATGCAGTTTATAGGTATCGATATATTTTAACGAGTCGCGGTTTGCGTATCCTTCGTAATCGCCGTAGCCAGGAACATGAACCGGCGTTGTTCGTTTGAAAAGCTGTTGATAAGGGATGTATTTATACTTTCCGTTGAGTAAGAATTTAGCTGTGCCCTGGCCCGCCATCACAACGTTTCTGGGGTTCCAGGTAAACTTGTAGCGCCACGGATTTTCAGGATCGGTGTCTCTCGCAATCAATCCACCGGTAAATGATTCAAAGCCTGTAATTTTTCCGTCCTCTGATCGGATCTTGTCGATCACCTGCATGGCTGTCATGTGATCGATGCCCGGATCTAATCCACATTCATTAAGGAAAATCAATCCTTTATGACGCGCTTCTGCATCGAGCGCCTTCATCTCATCCGACACGTAGCTCGCCGTTAATAAATGTTTATTGTATTTAAGACAGTTGATGGCAACTATTGGATGCAGCATCGCCGGCAGCAGTGAGATGACACAATCAGCCGACTGAATGACACCCGAAGCACTTTCATCCTCAATATTAAAGGCAATGGCGTGACCGTTGGGATGGTTCTGAATTTTTTCTTTTGCAATGGTCGGCGATGCATCGCCAACAAGGATGTTCCAGCCGAAAATTTTCGCCTGGTCGAGCAAATAGGTAATTAAAGATGAAGACGAGCGACCCGCCCCCAGCACTAGGATGGTTTTCATGTTCAGGTAATCGGGCCGCAAATTAATGAAACTCTGAAGATGATTTCGATTGAAACAACTATCTTAGATGCCCTGCCTGTATTTTTATGAACGAATTCAAGATCATTGCACACCTCGAAGATCTGGACCTGGAATCCAAGTACCTGGTTCATAAAGCGAAAGATGCATCTACACATGCATACGCGCCATACTCGAAATTTCTTGTCGGCTGCGCGATACTTTTAAAAGATGGTACCGTTGTGACCGGCACAAACCAGGAAAATGCAGCGTATCCTTCCGGGATGTGTGCCGAAAGGGTTGCGCTTTACAACATGATCAGCGGACACGAAAATGCAGTGGTCACCAAGATGGCGGTCGTTGCCCGAAAGAAATCGCACAAGGAGCTTTCTCCTGCAACGTCGTGCGGTGCCTGCCGGCAGGTGATGCTCGAATTCGAAGAACGCCAGGGGCAGCCAATTGAAATTGTGATGCTTAGCCAGGAACATCAGTGGATCATCGCCCCGTCAGCGCATTCTTTACTGCCGTTTAGTTTTACCGGTGCAAGTCTTGATCACGAAAAGCATTGAAGCATCCACCATCCTATTTCCAGCTAATACAACTAAAAAAGTACATAATCGCTGAAAGATTGTTCGAAGTCATTAATTTGAAAGTCATTTTGTTGGCTTCTAAACCTCACATTTCGATATGAATTGGCTCAAGAACAGGTCATTGAAAAGACTGGGCATTTACGCGGTTGGCGGGCTGTTTCTCCTGTTCATCATCCAGTTTTTTATCCTCCGTTACGTGATGAGCGGTCTGGAGGGGATTGAAGAGAAAAAAGATTTCGCGCGCAGCGCACAGATGAACTGCCAGCAGATTGCGTACCTCGTTCAACTTCATATTTCAGGTACCGAAAGTGTCACTCCACAGATCTACGCCCGGATTAAAGATCAGAACGGATCACTCAAACTCCTGAAAGCAGGTGGCCGCATTCCTGAAACGTCGGTGATGATCTCGCCGATGGAAACGCTTCCGCGGATCACGCTGGATAACCTGAACGAACACTGGAAATCCTATCAATCAGCAGTTGAAGAAATCCTGAAAAAACAGGAACCTGTCATGTTGAACGACAGCACACCGGCTCCGGCACCGGACATTGCGTTGCAACAAGCACAGCTGATGGGCGAATGGCTTACCGTTTCTCACTGGTATGAGCGACTCATTACGGATCTCACCGATGAAGTAAACATTAAGAAGACAGGTTTACAAAGATGGTTCATGGCGTTTCTGATTCTCGATGCGTGTGTGTTGCTTTCATTGTTATTTGGATTCAACAAGTATGTTCTCCAACCACTGAAAAAACTGAAAGAGAACACACAGAATCATATTCAGGATAACGGTTTCATGCACGATGAAACGCGCGCCCTTGCCGGGGAAGTCAATGAAATACTTGAACAACTAAAAGACGCGACTGACTTTGTCGCAGCCATCGGCGAAGGCAAGCTCGACTTTGATTATAAAACCCTTGATAACAACTACGAACAAGGCAGGAATCGCCTTGCGGATTCGCTCGTTGCCATGCAGGATAAACTCAAGACCCTTAATACGGAAGAGCACCGCCGGCAGTGGGCAAATGAAGGGTTGACGAAATTTGTTGATATTCTTCGCTCATCGAATGACAACATTCACGGTCTTGGGGACCAAATAATCTCAGCACTTGTGAAGTACACGAACTCAAATCAGGGCGGGCTTTACATCCTGAACGATGAGGATGAAAGAAACCGTCACCTCGAATTGATTTCGCTTTTCGCATTCGATATCAAAAAACATGAAAAGCAGCGTTTGAAACTCGGCGAAGGAATTCTCGGCCAAACATTCCTGGAAAAAGAAACAACGGTACTCAACACGATACCGGAAGAATATATCAGGATCACGTCAGGCTTGGGCGGCTCAAATCCAAAGGCGTTGCTGATCGTGCCGTTGAAGGTCGATAGAGATGTTTATGGAATTGTCGAGCTCGCTTCATTCAAAGACTATCAGCCGCACGAAATTGCGTTTGTTGAAAAGCTTGCTGAGACAATTGCATCAACCCTGGCATCGGTGAAAGTCGCTCACAAAAACAGATTCCTGATCGAACAGTTTCAGCAACAGACGGAAGAAATGCGTTCGCAGGAAGAAGAAATGCGACAGAACATGGAAGAGTTGCAGGCTACGCAGGAAGAGTTATCACGCAAAGAGCTGGATTACATCAACCGTATTCGCGACCTGGAAGTCGAACTTGCAACGGCAAAAGAAGCAGAAAAGACAAACACAACGCCAGCGCTTCAAAAAGAGTATGAGAACCGCATCAGCGAACTTGAGCGTGAGATTGCGGGGTATGCAGCCCGACCTGATGATTGGGAAGTTGCGCAGGAGGTTGAAAAAACGCTTCGGTTCCACCTCGAATCTTTGCGAACAACTGCCGAAGCGCAGCGCATTGACCGATGATCATCGCAGTTGAAATTCATTTAACGATTTTTTCAAAGAATTCCTAATAACATCTATGATGAGGTGCTGGGCTGTATTTATCGCGGAAGGGCTTCATTAAATACTTTTTTTTCAGCTAATTAGCGCTCAAATACTTAATTTCATTTTCATTAAGTTGACGAACGACTGACAAGTTTACCAAGATGTAAGATTTATCCGGTAAACGTCCTGTCGAGACCGTTTTGAA
>DASPJN010000119.1:0-42936 GCA_035628595.1 Chryseosolibacter sp. | reverse complement strand
CACAACTATACTTTACTGTTGCTGATCACGTCAGATACGCTTTTAAGGAAGGGATTCCTTCTATTTCCCATCGCAGCAAACAATTCGAACTTATCAGTAAAGAGGCCACAGAAGGATTGAAGCAGCTGTTAGGCATTGGTGGCGATCATTATATTCTCTTTGCGTCGTCAGCTACTGAGATCTGGGAACGGTTAATCCAAAATGTTGTGGCCGAAAAATCGTTTCATTTTGTGAATGGTTCTTTCTCAAAAAAATTCCTGGAGATTGCACGGCAGCTGAACCGACAGTCAGAAGCTGTGGAAGTAAAAGAAGGTGAAGCGTTTTCCGAATCTCAAAAGATCAGTGAAGACACAGAGCTCATTGCAGTAACACATAATGAGACAAGCACTGGCGTTTCGCTGCCATTGGATTTCATTCACGCTTTTCGTGAAAAATATCCAGAGAAACTTATTGCTGTTGACGCGGTTTCATCGCTCCCCTATCCTGCTTTCGATTACACGAAGATCGATTCCGTTTACTTCTCCGTACAGAAAGCATTCGGGTTGCCCGCAGGTCTGGGTGTCTGGATCATCAATAAAAAATGTGTCGATAAAGCCGAAGCCATATTGGACGCAGGAAAATCGATTGGCTCATATCACACAATCCCGTCTCTTGTATCGATGGCGAAAAAACATCAGACACCAGAGACGCCTAATGTTCTGGGTATTTATCTTCTGGCAAAAGTCGTAGCTGATTTCAACAGAAGAGGAATTGATATTATCCGAAAGGAGACAGAGTATAAAGCCGCGATCTTGTACCAATCACTCACGAAACATCAACTGTTACAGCCATTCGTCAAGGACAAATATCTCCAATCAAAAACAGTCATCGTTGCCGACTGTGGCGCATACACCGAAAAGCTATCGCGATTTCTCAGCGAGAAAGGAATGACGCCCGGCGATGGTTACGGCTCTTTCAAGAAAAGCCAGCTTCGTTTCGCTAATTTTCCTGCACATTCCAAAGAGCAATACGAGTTGCTTGCAGACTCGCTCGATGCCTTCCATGGCTGATCGAATAGCACACCGTTCAGCATAAATTACTTTGTTTAGTTGGAGGGTTTAAATATTTTGCAAACGTTATAACCCAAACTCTCAATATGAAGTTGATCGCATGCACTTTCTTTCTATTCGCTGTTTGTATCGCGAATGCACAGGATTATCGCTGGCAACAGCGCGCTGAGTATTTAATGGACGTCAAGCTCGATGTAAACACACATAAAGTGAATGGCCTACAAAAGCTTACGTACTACAATAACTCAAAGGATACCCTTAGAAAGGTGTATTACCATCTCTTCTTTAATGCCTTTCAACCTGGCAGCATGATGGACGTGCGGTCGAGAAACATTATGGATCCGGACCCACGCGTGGGAGACAGAATTTCAAAGCTGAAAGATGACGAGATCGGTTATCAGCACATTCTTAGTCTCAAACAGGATGGAAAAGATGTCAGTCATACTGTAAACGGAACCATCCTCGAAGTAATTTTACAAAAGCCAATCATGCCCGGAGCGAAAACAGTTTTCGACATGCAGTTCGAGTCGCAGGTACCAGTCCAGATTCGTCGCTCTGGAAGAAACAGCAAGGAAGGGATTGCCTATTCAATGGCGCAATGGTATCCTAAAATGGCTGAATATGATTTCCAGGGATGGCATCCATACCAATACATTGCAAGAGAGTTTCATGGCGTATGGGGAGATTTTGATGTGAAAATCGCCATCGATCCAACCTACGTTGTTGCTGCCACAGGCAAACTCCAAAATCCTGAAAAGATCGGACACGGCTACGAGAAACAAGGCTCTACTGTTAAGAGACCAGATGGAAATCTCACGTGGCATTTCACTGCAAAAAATGTTCATGATTTCATGTTTGCGGCCGATCCGGACTACAAGCACGATCGCATGCAGGTTCCTGGTGGCCCGGAATTACATTTCTTCTATCAACCAGGAGAAAAAACGACTGATAACTGGACGCGCATGCAAGAGTATGCAGTGAAACATTTTGAATTCATGAACAAAACATTCGGTAAATATCCGTACGACACCTACTCCATCATACAGGGCGGTGACGGGGGAATGGAATATCCGATGGCGACACTTATCACCGGAGAAAGAAGTATCGGCAGCCTGGTTGGCGTAATGGCGCATGAAGTTTCGCACAGCTGGTATCAGGGCGTACTTGGGATAAACGAAGCATTATACCCATGGATGGACGAAGGCTTTACTGATTTCTCAAGCAACGAATCAATGTCAGCAATGTTCAACGATGATGAGCCTCTTCATCAGGGAAGCTACGGCGGATACTTCTCGCTCGTACGAAGCGGTTTACAGGAACCTGCCAGCCAGCATTCAGATCATTACACCACGAACAGAGCGTACGGAACAGCAGCGTATAATATGGGTACCGTGTTCTTGCATCAGCTCAAATATATTATCGGCGAAGAGAATTTTTATGAAGGCATGCGCCGGTTTTATTACACATGGATGTTCCGCCATCCCGAACCTGTTGACTTTATCCGTGTAATGGAAAAAGAATCAGGAATGCAACTTAAGTGGTACATGAGTTATTGGGTGAGTACAACTAAGACAATCGACTACGGCATCAAGAGTATTCTGGAGAATGGTTCAGAGACGTTTGTTACACTTGAGCGGATTGGTGAATTCCCGATGCCAATTGACCTGGTGGTTACTTACAAAGATGGCACGAAAGAAATGTTTTATATACCCTTGAATGAAACACTTGGCAACAAGCCTGTCGAAGATCAAAGCATGCAACGCAACGACCTTGAGGCGTGGCCGTGGGTAAATCCGACGTACGTGGCAAAGATCAATCGTAAGGCTAGTGATATTGCAACAATACAAATCGATCCTTCACTGCGTCTCGCGGACATAAACAGAAAGAATAACACGGCAGACCTCAGCCAGGGATTGAAAGCGTACGCGAACCCTACAAAGTAGGTCAACAATCTTTTTCAAAGCATAAAGCAAAGATACATTTCAATGCTTTATGCTTTTTTATTAAGTTATATCTATGAACAAGGACCAAGCAAAGTCGGAAATTCACGCGCTAACCGACCGGATCAACTACCATAATCAACTCTATTATCAGGAGAACAGAACGGAAATCAGTGATTATGAATTTGATCAGATGCTGGAGAAACTCATCAACCTTGAAAAATCTTTCCCAGAATTAACGCGTCCTGACTCACCAACCCAACGTGTGGGCGGAACGATCACGAAAGAATTTGTTGCCGTTCAACACCGTTTTCCGATGCTATCGTTAGGCAATACCTACAGCGAAGAAGAACTCCGTGATTTCGACCGGCGTGTTGCACGGGGCCTTGAAGGAAACCCCTATGAATACTTCTGCGAGCTTAAGTTCGACGGCGTATCGATGAGTCTTGTCTATGAAAACGGAATCCTTGCGCGAGGCGTAACGCGTGGGGACGGCGTTCGGGGTGATGACGTCACGACAAACGTCCGCACGATCCATCACATTCCGTTGGTTGTGAAAGGCGACAATGTCCCTGCATTATTTGAAGTTCGCGGTGAAGTTTTTATGAGCAAAGAAAACTTTGCACGTCTCAACAAAGAGCGCGATGATATTGGCGAAGAGAAATACGCAAATGCCCGGAACACTGCTGCGGGTACTATCAAAATGCAGGATTCTGGTGAAGTGGCGCGACGAAAGCTGAATTGTTATGTGTATTCGTTGCTTGGCGATCCTGAAGTTGAGACGCACGAGCAAAGCATCAAAAAAATTGAATCATGGAGCTTCAACGTATCTCCCACATACAAAAAATGCGGCTCAATTGACGAAGTCATCAACTACATCCGCGAGTGGGAATTCAAACGCCTTGAGCTACCGCTTGAAACGGATGGCGTTGTGATAAAAGTAAATGATCTTCAACAACAGGAACAACTTGGCTTTACAGCGAAAAGTCCTCGATGGGCAATTTCATATAAGTACAAGGCGCAGAGCAAGAGCACGAGGCTCAACGGTGTAACCTATCAGGTTGGAAGAACAGGAGCCGTTACACCCGTGGCAATACTCGAACCGATCTTCCTCGCCGGAACAACGGTAAAACGAGCTTCCCTTCACAACGCGAATGAGATTGCACGACTAGACCTGCACATTGGCGATTACGTCTTCGTTGAAAAAGGTGGCGAGATCATACCAAAAGTTACAGGTGTTGATCCTGAAAGAAGAAAACCCGAGAACGAACGTGTCGTTTACATTGACGAATGCCCCGAATGTGGAACAGGCCTCATCAGAGCAGAAGGTGAAGCTGCATTCTATTGTCCCAATGTGACAGGCTGCCCACCGCAAATAAAAGGTCGGATTGAACACTTCATTCAACGAAAAGCAATGGACATCAATTCGCTCGGCGAGCGGACAATCGACCAATTGTATTCAATGGGATTTGTTAAAAGTCCGGCTGACCTGTACGATCTAAAAAAGGAGCAGCTTCTCCAACTTGACGGATTCAAAGACAAGTCGGCAAAGAATGTTATTGACGGAATTGAAGCGTCGCGAAAAATCCCATTCGAAAGCGTTCTGTTTGCCATCGGTATCCGCTACGTCGGGAAGACAGTAGCGGAAAAACTTGCGAGGTATTTCAAGAATATTGACGCATTGGTGAACGCAACCTTCGAAGACTTAAAGAATGCACCGGAGGTTGGTGAAAAGATCGCGCAAAGTGTATTTGACTTCTTCAGAAAACCTGAGACTGTAAACGAGATTACCCGCCTCAAGCAAGCAGGACTGCAATTCACGAGCGACATTAAGGAACCGGAAAAAGAAAGTGACCTGTTGGCAAATAAGTCTTTTGTAATCTCTGGGACGTTCAAAAATTACGAGCGCGACGACCTGCAGGATGTGATACTAAAAAACGGCGGACGGATTCTTTCCGGCGTTTCAGGTAAGCTGGATTTCCTCGTAGCTGGCGACAATATGGGACCATCAAAAAAAGAAAAAGCCGAAAAGCTTGGCGTTACAATCATCACCGAAGATGAGTTTGAAAAATTGTTGAAGGGAAATTGATACTTTTGAAGATGAAGCTCGCGTTGCTGCAATATAAAACGAGGGGGTTACTCAAGTCGAATCCTTCCTTACGAACAACCCTTCCCTATAAACAATCGCATTCGATCGGAATACTCTTTACTGCGGAGAACAAGCAGAAACACGAAGAAATCAAAGAGCTAATCAAAAAACTTGAGCTCGATGGAAAAAAAGTCACGGTGATATCTTTCCTGCCTAAGAACACTGAGAACTTCGACTTTCTGTTCGATTTCTTTTCAGAAAAGGACGTGAACTTCTGGGGAACTGTCACCTCTGAGAATGCGATCCGTTTTACTGAAATGCCCTTTGACTTTCTATTATATCTGGACACAACGCCCAATCCGATGTTGATGCACCTGATTGCGCGCAGTAAGGCACATTGCCGCGCAGGCCGCTTCTGGTCTGGTTTTGAAAAGTATTTCGAGCTTATGATCGAAAGTAAAGAAACCACCCGTTCGCTAATAGAAGGAATTTACAAATACACGAGCGTCCTGCACTGATCCTGTCGCACTGATACTTTCTCTACGCTGCTTAAATGCAGTCAGAAATTTTCCTATACTTGGAACATTAATTCCATAAGATGAAAAAACTGTACGGAACAGGTGTAGCACTGATAACGCCGTTTGCTGAAAACCTCGAGGTAGACTATAAGGCGTTGAAGAAGTTGCTCAGCCATACCGCCAAAGGCGTCGACTATTATGTTGTGATGGGCACGACCGGCGAATCAGCAACCGTATCGAAGCATGAGAAAAAGCGTATCCTGGAATTCGTAAAAGACAACAACCCAAAAAACCTACCGATTGTTTACGGAATTGGCGGTAATAACACGCAAGAAGTAATCCAGACCCTCGAGGATACAGAGCTCGCCGGTGTTGACGCCATACTGAGTGTAAGCCCTTATTACAACAAGCCGTCGCAGGAAGGAATTTACCAGCATTATGTGGCGATTGCTGACCGAAGCGTAGCCCCGGTGATCTTGTATAATGTACCCGGGCGAACGTCCTCCAACATAACGGCCGAAACGACACTCCGGCTCGCACAACATCGCAACATTATCGGCGTAAAAGAAGCCTCCGGAAACATCGAACAGTGCCTGAAAATTGTCAAGCACATGCCGGGCGATTTCCTGCTGATTTCAGGAGATGACATGCTGACTGTACCTTTGTATTCTATCGGCGCGAAAGGTGTAATCTCGGTTCTTGCGAACGCCTTTCCGGTTAGTTTCAGGAAAATGAAAGAGTACGCGTTTTCTGCGAAATACGCGAAAGCGACACAGGAATTGCTAAAGCTGCTGGAAATCAATGGACCCATGTATGAAGAAGGAAACCCCGTAGGGCTGAAGGCACTCTTAAATGAAATGGGGATATGCAGAAGCGAGGTACGGCTGCCGCTTGCCATCGCCTCAAAAGGACTTCAGGAGAAGATTGCGGCTCTTTACGCCAAAAAGTGATCAGATAGGGCTTAAAAACACAAAAGGATAACGCACGGTTATCCTTTTTATGCTTTGACCAAAAAATTGAAAGCGACTTAGGATGCTTTGTTTTTTAAATCCTGTACTTCAGACCTAATTGCCTGAGCTAAGTTCTTAAGATCCTGCATGCCTTTTCTAACACGAGTACCGGCAGCGCTATTTCCCTTATTATAGAACTTGTCCGCATCACCTTCGAGTGAAGCAATAAGGCTTTTAAGCTCTTCAAATTTTTGCATTGTATTAAGTTTTTTAAAGTTGAAAAATTAGTTTCTCTGCCAAATTAACTAAAAACCTTAAAAAACAACCCAAAAAGCGTTTTTTTTAAGCTCCCTTGGTCACAGATACCAATACCTCCTCCTTATAAAATCCGCTGTCAAGCTTGTCTTTTAGCTTGGAGAACGCTGTCAACGTCTCTTCAACATCGGCCAATGTATGAGCCGCCGTTGGAATAATTCTGAACATGATAACATCCTTAGGAACAACAGGATAGATTACCACTGAACAGAAAATATTATAGTTCTCACGCAGGTCCATTGACATATTTGCTGCTTCACCCACGCCACCCTTGAAGAGTACCGGCGTTACAGGCGATGTTGTATTTCCAAGGGTAAATCCCCTTTCGCGCAAACCGCTCTGAACAGCATTTGTAATCTTCCAAAGATTTTCGCGCAATGCTGGTTGCGTTTTGAGAAGTTCCAACCTTTTCAATGCACCAATAACCAGCGGCATCGGGAGACTCTTCGCGTAGATCTGCGAACGGACACTATATCTCAAATATGTAAGAATGCGCTTGTCACCGGCAACAAATGCACCGATACTTGCCATGGATTTTGCAAAAGTTGAGAAATAAAGGTCGATCTGATCCTGAACCCCCTGCTCCTCGCCTGCACCAGCACCAGTTTTACCCATCGTGCCAAAGCCGTGCGCGTCGTCAACGAACAAACGGAAATTGTATTTCTTTTTTAACTCGGCAACACCCTTCAAATCACCCTGTTTTCCAGACATACCAAATACGCCTTCTGTGATCACGAGAATTCCGCCGCCGGTTTCCTGGGCAAGCTTGGTTGCTCGCTGAAGCTGCTTTTCAAGACTGTCCATGTCATTGTGAGCATAAACGAAACGTTTGCCCATGTGAAGACGAACACCATCGATGATACATGCATGTGACTCCGCATCATACACGATTACGTCTTTACGGTCTACCAATGCATCGATGATTGACACCACACCCTGGTATCCAAAATTGAGAAGCATAGTATCTTCCTTCTTCACAAAAGCAGCAAGCTGACGTTCAAGCTCGATGTGGTTAACAGAGTTACCCGACATCATCCGCGCGCCCATCGGCAATGCCATTCCGTATTTCGCGGCAGCATCTGCATCTGCTTTTCTGACCTCGGGATGATTTGCGAGACCGAGATAATTGTTAAGACTCCAGTTGAGAACATCTTTTCCATTGAACTTCATTCTTGGTCCAATTTCGCCTTCCAGCTTTGGGAAGAAGAAATAATCCTGGGGAAGATGTGAGTATTTGGCCAATGGGCCCGCTTCCATTCTTAGCTTGTCAAATAAATCTACCATGATGCTAATTGCAATAAATTATTCCCGCAAAAATAATGAAAAAAGCGGTGCGCTATTTTAGCGGCGCGATATTTAGATTCTTGGCGACAATCCAAAATATCGTTACCATTGCAGCTTAGTCTCAATCAGATGGCCAGAATAAAGAAATTACTTGTCGCTAACCGTGGAGAAATTGCTGTTCGGGTAATGCGCAGCGTTCGCGAAATGGGGATAAATACAGTTGCAGTGTATAGCTCAGCCGACCGCAAAGCCCTTCACGTACGATACGCCGATGAGGCCGTGCTGATCGGGCCACCGCCGTCAGCAGAATCGTATCTAAGAATGGAAAAGATTATTGCTGCCGCGAAGCAAACCGGAGCTGATGCGATTCACCCTGGCTACGGGTTTTTATCCGAAAATGAAGACTTCGCCAAACTCTGCGAAAAAGAAGGGATTATCTTTATAGGACCGTCAGCGGAAGCCATCGAATTGATGGGCAGTAAGCTGGCGGCAAAATCAGCTGTCGCGAAATTCAATGTGCCCCTTGTACCGGGAACTTCTGAACCCATCACCGACATTCAGGCTGCGAAAAAACTTGCGAAGGAAATTGGTTATCCGATTCTGATCAAAGCCAGCGCCGGCGGCGGCGGTAAAGGGATGCGCATTGTTGAAAATGACCAAAGCTTTCAGGAACAAATGGAGCGCGCTGTAAGCGAAGCAACGTCTGCATTTGGAGATGGATCCGTTTTCATCGAAAAGTACATCACAAAACCACGTCATATAGAATTTCAGGTTTTTGGCGACAAGCATGGAAATGTACTTCACATGTTTGAACGTGAATGTTCTATTCAGCGTCGCCATCAAAAAGTGGTTGAGGAAGCTCCATCAGCGGTACTGACGCCGGAGAAAAGAAAGATAATGGGCGAAGCAGCGATCAACGTTGCCAAGGCGTGTGGTTATTATGGTGCGGGAACAGTTGAGTTTATCCTCGATGAAAATTTGAATTTTTATTTCCTGGAAATGAACACCCGATTACAGGTGGAGCATCCTGTGACCGAAGAAATAACAGGTCTCGACCTGGTGAAACTTCAGATTCGTATAGCAGAAGGAGAAAAAATTCCATTCAGGCAGGAAGATTTGAAAATTACCGGGCATGCAATTGAAGTTCGCGTCTACGCGGAAGATCCGGCGAACAATTTCCTTCCCGATATCGGAAAACTGCAGACGTACAAGCGTCCCCAGGGCCATGGCATTCGTGTCGATGACGGATTCGAACAGGGGATGGAGATTCCCTTTTACTATGATCCCATGATTTCAAAACTCATCGCACACGCCGAAACACGTGAAGCTGCGATCGAAAAAATGAAACGTGCGATTGACGAGTACACCATTACCGGACTCGAAACAACGCTTGGGTTTTGTCATTTTGTAATGGAGCATGACGCGTTCACCTCTGGTAATTTTGACACGCGTTTCGTTGAAAATTATTTTAAACCGGAGGTCTTGAAAAAAGCACCCGTTGATGACGAGGAGAAATTGGCGGCAATGATCGCGGCGACGATCTCAAACGAAAAGAAAACCAATCAACAACCTGCCGAGACGAACACGAAGGTGAGCTTATGGAAGAAGAATCGTCTTTGATCAAAATATAACCCACCTGAATAATGGCCGAAATTCTACCAATTCGTGCATGGCGATATAATCAGCACCTCGCTCAAAATATTGATTCGTTAACTTCACCCCTATTCGATGTCGTATCGGATAAACAACGTAAAGCACTGTATCAAAACCCACTGAACAGCATTCACCTTTCAGTGCCACAGCAGCCAATGGCTGCGGATCGCGCGGCAGCACTGCTGTCCGAGTGGAAACACAATGGTGTAGTAACCCAAGATGCCCTTCCCGGGATATATGTCTACTATCAATATTTTAAACTTGCTGGTTCTACGAAAGAATTCTGCCGTAAGGGATTTATCGCGCATATCAAGGCATATGATTGGGATGAAAAAGTTGTACTCCGGCATGAAAGCACGATCCCAAAAGCAGTTAACGACCGGGTAGAACTTCTTGAAAAAACGGAGTTACACGTTAGCCCAACCCATGGGTTATACACAGATGCGTCGTTTCATCTTGAAAAGTACATGGATGAAGCAATCTCGGTGCCTTTGCTTGAAACCGAGGACTATCAGGGTGTACGCGATGTTCTAGGCGTGATCCACGACCGAAAAATTATTCAGCAATTCATCGACACGATTCGCAAACAAAATATTATTCTCGCTGACGGTCATCACCGGTATGAAGGCTCTTTACATTACCGGAAAAAGATGCTTGAATCCAGCCCATCGGCTACTGGTTCAGAAGGTTTCAATTATCACCTGATGTATTTTACAAATACAGAAAGCGACGACTTGAGAATACTGCCAACACACCGCCTTATTCAGGGATTGAAAGACTTTGATGAAGAGAAGATCATGAAAGCACTCGATGAGAACTTTATTATTAAATCTATCGAAGACAGCGACACCCTGAACGAAATCATTGCTGGCAAGCAATGGGCTTTTGGCCTGATGTTTCGGGAAAACAGTTATAAAGTGCGGCTGAAACCGGAGGCATTTAGCAAGATGACCTGGCCTTTCCCGGAAGAAGTAAAAAGACTCGATCTGACCGTTATGCATTATTTTATCATTGAAAAAACATTTGGTATCCCTGGCAAAGAACAAAGACAGTCGGAACACATTGCATTTGATCGTAGCTACTCCGATTGCGTAAAAAAAGTTCTCCGGGAAGAAGCGCAACTCGCGATCATTACCAATGAAGTCTCGATAGACGAGGTAAAAACTGTTTGTCAAACAGGATACACCATGCCGCAAAAATCCACATACTTTTACCCGAAAGTGATCTGCGGATTTTTATTCTCGTCCATAAAGGAAAAAGAATTTAGTTTGCCTGCATATTCGGATTTTTGACGATGAAAAAACTAGGACGTCGATTGATACTGGCTTCGAGTTCGCCGCGAAGACAATACCTGATGAAAGAAGCAGGGTTTGACTTCACGGTTGAAAAACCTGATGTAGATGAATCTTTCCCTGATACAATGCCGGTGAATCAGGTGGCGAAGTACCTGGCGCAGAAAAAAGCCGAATACTTCCGACCAGCCATCACCAATGAGATTATTGTTACCGCGGACACGGTCGTCGTTCTTGCGGACAAAATTCTTAATAAACCACTGAATCACGAAGATGCGACCTCAATGCTGACACAACTGTCTGGCAAAACACACCGGGTTATAACAGGTGTCTGTATTCTCTCAAAAGAAAAGGAGCTGAGCTTCGACGACACAACCGAAGTGACATTTAAATCGCTTTCAAAAATTGAGGTTGAGTATTACGTGACAAACTACAAGCCTTTTGATAAAGCTGGTGCATACGGCGCGCAGGATTGGATTGGCATGGTTGCGATCGAAAAAATTATTGGATCGTATTTCAATGTAATGGGTCTGCCCATTCACAAGGTCTATGATCATTTGCAGAACTGGAAATGAAAAAGGTCTGGCATTATCTTGTGAAGCATGTGAAAGAAGATTTTCACGCCGCGCATTACGCAGTAGTACTGATTATTCTGACTGCAAGCCTGGCTTTTAATTATACTGTTGACTTCGAAGATCGCTACCTCGACACCTTGCCCCCTATCAAACGACTGCTCGCGTATTTCGCGATGTATACAACTTTGTTTTACGCGACGGTTTTATCGAGCGCTTTTTTTACAAAATCGTCACCATTCCGATCACGCAAATTTTGGATCATCAGTTTGGCGGGACTCGTGTGCCTTTCGGTAGACGCAGGCGCTCCATTCCTGAATTGGATGCTCGCTGGTAATATCCCGAACCAGTTGTACATCTGGGCCTTCAAAGTATTGAACAACCTGATGAGTTTTTTTATTGTTTTTATTCCAATCATCATTCTGCACCGTTGCATAGAGACGAATGACCGTTCCCTTTACGGACTCAAGCGCCAGGCTTTCGATGCGAAACCATACTTTACAATGTTGCTTATTATGCTGCCGCTGATGATCATCGTCTCTTTCCAGTCTGGTTTTCAGAAGCAGTATCCGATGTACCATCCCACCCAGGCACATGAGTATCTTGGCGTTGGGGAATGGTTCACGGTACTTTCTTATGAAATCGCCTATGGGCTTGATTTCATAACCGTTGAATATTTGTTCCGAGGATTGTTTGTTATCGGGCTTGCGCCATTTCTAAACCGCTCGGGTGTGTTGGCAATGGCTGTTATCTATTGCTCATTACATTTTGGAAAGCCTGCAGGCGAGGCAATCAGCTCGATATTTGGCGGATACATTCTTGGTGTTGTTGCGTATGAAACGAAAAGTGTCTGGGGAGGCGTGATCGTACACGTGGGAATCGCATGGTTGATGGAGATTATCGGATTCGCACACAAATTTTTGTAGCGCTTCTATTCTTCTGGCAGTCCTTTTCGGTTGTATTCGTAGAGACGCACGTATTTAAAGAAAGTCATGGAAGCGGATGCTGTGCAAAAGATAAAACCGTAGTATCCATCTAAAAATCCGAGTTGAAAAAAATAGGTTTTGATAAATCGGAAGAGCGGGCTTACCAAAACGTTGATAAAGAAATACGCCTTCTCACCTTTCTTATACTTTGCCTTCGCAGCAATCTCAGCAAAGCGGTGAACCTGTCTCAGGTGCTCGTCGACTGTCAGATAGGCATAGTGCAGCAAGTTACCTTTAAGTCGGCCGAGGCGATCTTTCGGAATTGAGACAAAGTCATGTGGGTCAGTGCCTTGCCAGCAAGCTTGTCGGCGGTCCCAAACCCTGACCTTTTTTTCGGGATACCATCCCGAGAACCGCATCCACTTTCCACAGTAATTATTGAAACGGTAAACCACGTAGCCGTCGCTCCGATCTAACCAACTCTCTTTCAGTCTCAGAATTGAGGCAGCAAGTTCAGGGGAAAGTCGCTCATCGGCATCAAGGGAAAGGATATGGTCATAAGAAGCGATGGACATCGCGTAATTTTTCTGAGCGACGTAACCACCAAAGGGATGCTGTACAAACTTTACCGGATACCGCATACAAATTGACGCGGTTTCATCACTTGAGAAAGAATCTACAACAACAATTTCATCCGCAACACCAATGAGGGATTGGATACATGCAGCAATTTTTTTTTCTTCATTTAAGGTAATAACGGTGGCCGAAATTTTCACAGACTTTGTCATAATGTCTTATGTTCTCTACCTTTTGTTTTTTTTGCACCGCTTGCGCCTTTCAAAAACAGCAACATAATGGGTCTTTAAAAAAATAAAGATAGTTTAAGTTATCTAATTACCTTCCAGGAACCGATGACACAAGAGAATATTCCCGTAGCAATAATTGAGTTTTACAGCTCTCATGATGAATGCCTTTATAGTCAACTGGCTATTCTAAAGTCCCAGAATTATACTGCACACTTATTGGTCAATGAGCAGTTGACGCAAAGAACCTCGCATTTTCCAGCCGACTACAAACTATCTCTTTCCAGAAACTGGAGGCAAATTTGGCAGGCACGTCGATACATTAAACAAAACGAAATCAAAAAAGTGGTCTTTAATACTTGTTCTGGCAACAGCGTACGTGCCATGGTTCTTTTGCTTGTTGGCACCGGCGTAGATCTTATCGGAATTCTTCACAACAGTAAAAAACTGGATAAGAGCTTTTCACAACGAATTATTACGCTTGTTGTAAAGAAGTATTTGGTTCTAAATGATTACATACGGGAAAACCTGGTGCAAAAGCATAGGCAACTAAGAATCGCCAGTTTCTACCCTGTATTCTTTCCTGCCTTTCACAGTTCGATTAAGAAAAAGTCGAATGAAATATGGGTCTGCGTGCCTGGGGCCGTAGATTTTGCCCGCCGCGATTATCAAAGCCTTTCCAACGCCATCGCATCAATGACTTTACCTGACAATTTCCGCTTTGTAATGGCTGGTAGAAATAATCGATCCAAAGAAGAGTTTCAATCTTTTTACGCCAACATTGCCACCCGTGGTCTGGATAAAAATTTTATTTTCTTTGATCAGTTTGTCAGCGATGAGGATTTTCATGGACTCATTATTGAAAGTGATTTTATCCTACCACTTATTCATCCTTCAAAAGCTCGTTACCGGAGCTATGCAACAACAAAGATTACCGGCTCGTTTAATCTTGCGTTTGGGTACAAAAAGCCATTGGTCATGGAAAACTTTTGGAAAGGTTATGATGATTTTCAAGGCGTTTCCGCCTTCTATAAAGTGGAAGAATTATCCAAAGTGATCGCAGAGATTGCCAGCGGGAAGATAGAAGCAAATGCGCTTGCAGCTGGCTATCTCACAAAAGAAAAATTCTCCTTCGATTTCCAGGCAGGAGCCTATATCGGCTTGCTTAAGGAAACCGTCTAATATGACGCATTCCTAAGCCAACGGCTCAAGCAAGTGCTCGATCTCTGGTAACGGTTGTAGTTGAAATTTCTCTCCTGACATTCTCTGAAAAAGGCGAGCGAGTCCTCTTTTCTTCCATGCAGCTTTCTCGGATACCAGGGTAACGGGCGTTACTCTACTCGTAATCTTGAGCAGGCTTTGTGGATCCTTTGCCAGGGGGGATTCAAAAATTTTCCGAAGATGCGTTCTGAACTCCTTTAAGTTCCAGTAGTGAAAAACGCTGTCACTTATTGCGTTTAACTTGGAATTCTTCTGAAACACATAGGAGAATGCCAGCTGCTCAATTATGTGTTTATTATAAACCTGTAACAAATCATCGGTCATCCTCAGCGCTTGTTGTACAAGCGAATGTGCGCTATTTGTCAAACCCAGGGCTCCGGCATTCCATACTTCTACGGTTTTATCTAATCGCTTTTCTTGCCCATTGATTGTAACGGTCCGATTTAGTAACGGCCCATAAACCAAAGATCGGTCGAGATTTTTTTCGTACATGTGCATGTACAAAACTCCTTCTTCAACCTTTGCAAAATCGTTCTCTATCGACCGTGTAAAATATGTATCCGAATCGAAGAAAAAAAAGGAACCCTTGTACTTCTCCAACGCATCGAGAAGAATACAAATCTTAACGCGATGGATAAAGTCTTGCGGCCCTTTGTAAGTAGCCAGCATCTTTTCATCGATCACTTCGTACGAAACAATCAAAGGATTCAGATATGGCTCGAAGAACCGCTGGTTGTCGGTGTAAAG
The DNA here is from genome assembly GCA_035628595.1 of Chryseosolibacter sp. Taxonomy (GTDB): domain Bacteria; phylum Bacteroidota; class Bacteroidia; order Cytophagales; family Cyclobacteriaceae; genus Chryseosolibacter. Next base: position 27,577 of record DASPJN010000119.1, on the reverse strand, counting down.
TATGATATTAACGTCAGCGGGATTGGCGTTCCAATAAGAGTAAATCGAGTAAATGGTCTCAAGGTGTATGTCAGTCGACGAGTGAGATAAATATACAAGATGACGCACAGGTAAACGTTCGGTGATTTAAATGTCCTTTCTCTCACACTCGCGAAAAAAACAGCAGAATCAGTTAAATATGTGTCAGGATTGGTACTTTTGTTATTCAGCAATATATATGAAAGCTCATGATTGAGCAACAGGTTACTCAAGTGGCTACTCTTTCTGCAGTAATAATAACCAAGAACGAGGAGTTGAATATCGGCCGGTGTATTGAATCTCTCCTTCCCGTCATCGACGAGGTTATTGTTATTGACTCGTTTTCAACGGATATGACACTGGAAATCGCGTCGTCAAAAGGCGCGCAGTGCATTCAAGTAGAATGGAAAGGATATGCCGCCACGAAGAATTTCGGTAACACGCTCGCGACTATGGATTTTATTTTTTCCATTGATGCCGATGAAGCCCTTTCTCCACGGTTGCAAGAAAGTATCGCGAAGTTCAAGGCAGCTCCCTATGCGGACCTCGGAGTTGTGAATCGACTAACAAACTACTGTGGCAAATGGATCCGTCACAGCGGATGGTACCCGGAATACAAAACACGGTTATTTCGAAAGTCCGACGGAAGTTGGCGTGGTGATGTTCATGAAGAGTTGGATGTAACAGGGGACTTAAAATCAGCGAAACTTGAGGGCGATCTCCTGCACTATTCCTATCCCACCATTGAAAGCCATTTAGCAAAGATTCCCCTGTACGCAACACTTGCCGCTCGACGCGACCTGGCCAAAGGAAAACACTATCATTTTATGTCTCATGGCCTGATGAAGCCTGCCTTCATGTTCTTTAAGAAATATTTTCTTAAGCTAGGGCTGCTCGATGGCTTCTACGGTTTTGTCATTGCTCTTCTATCCTCGCTCGAAAGATTCATACGCTATGCTAAGTACGTTGAACTAAAAAAAGCGCAAAAGGGGTGAAGGTATTACAGTTAAGTTCAGAAAAAGAGTGGCGCGGCGGTGAACAACAAATCGCCTATCTCCTTCACGAATTACCACAATATGAGGTCGAAAATTTTGTAGGCGTTCGAAAGAAGTCATCATTCGAAAGCTTTTGCGGGAAAAACGGCGCTCAATATGTCACATTGAGCTTTTCAATGCTCTCCCTATTGAAGGCAGCATGTAGATTGAAAAGGTTTTGCGATGAAAACAATATCGACGTAGTGCATGCACATAGTTCAAAATCACACACGCTGGCAATCGTGTCCGCTGCGGTAGGCAATAAATCAAAAATAGTAGTTAGTCGTCGTGTAGATTTCCCAATAAAAACGACGCTGTTTAATAAATGGAAATACAACCATCCGAAACTGGCGGCTGTGTTATGTGTTTCTAATAAAGTGAAATCACGCGTATCTGAAATTGTATCCGAAAAACAGAAGTGTATAACTGTTTATAGCGGCATTGATGTAAGCAGGTTTGAAACACCGAAACAAAATGCGCTTGAAGTGCGGCGACAACTAGGACTGCCGGACAACTCATTTGTTATTGGCAACACTTCTGCTCTCGAACCAGAGAAAGATTATCTGACTTTTATCAAAGTAATTAAGTCGATCCATGAAAGTGGGGTCCCTGCCGTGGGTGTGGTTGTCGGAAAGGGCAAACAACTCGAAGTGCTAAAAGCCTTCGTTGCATCGGAAGGGCTAGCTGATCTTATTACATTCACAGGTTTTCAAACCAATATTGAGTCTATACTGGGGGCTTTTGACCTGTTTTTGATGACAAGTACGCAAGAGGGACTCGGCACTTCTGTGCTTGATGCTTTTGCCTCTCATGTTCCAGTTGTCTCGACCAATGCTGGCGGATTATCAGAAATGGTTGTCGATGGTCAATCCGGTTTACTGGCACCTGTTGGCGATTTCCAGGCTCTTGCCTCAAAATGTGTCCAAGTGCTAACGAATAACGCCTTAAGGAAAGATCTCCTTGAAGGGGCACTAGTAAAGCTAAAAGACTTTACAAAGGAAAAGATGGCGAGTGACACCTTCGCCGTGTACAAAAACATCACAATAAGCCAAGATAGACCTTCATGAGGTCGTTCGCTACGACGTCAGGCGAAAATCGTTCAATATACTTCTGCGAATTTTTAACAATAGCAGCACGCTTATCCTCGTCACTTATGAGTGTGACGATCTGTGCAGCAATCTCGTCAGCGTTTTGCGGATGAACATAGATCGAATGCGGGCCTGCGGCTTCAGAAAAACACGATCCAGTTGACGTGATTACAGGCACCCCTGACTTAATTGCCTCAACGAGTGGTATTCCAAACCCTTCAAACAACGAAGGATAAAGAAAAACACGGGCTCCTTTATATATCGCGGCAAAATCTTCAAATGCAGCGTTGTGAACAAAAAGAACATAATCGGTCAATTGCAGTCGCGCAATCTCCTTCTGCACAGTCGCGCAATATGGTGTCTTTCTCCCGATCACAACTAATGGTATCCGGAAATCAGGAGGAACCATGGCAAGCGCCTTCACGAGCACTAAAAGGTTTTTTCTCTCCTCGATAGTACCAATGTTCAGAATGTAATTTGCGGGCAAGCTGTATTTTCTCCTGACAGATTCAATCTCATCTGCCGTTACGACTCGATTAAAGTTCGGATGTACGCCCTGATAAACGACTGTTATTTTAGGTGCAAGATGGTCACCAAAGAAGTGCTGAATATCTGCGGCGGTCTGCTGGCTAACGGCAATAATCTTATCAGCGGTCTTACAGGCATACGCTGCTTTCAACTTGTACACATTCACATCAACCGCCCTATAAAACTGGGGATAACGCAAAAAGATTAAGTCGTGAATGGTAACGACCTTCCTGATTTTGGCAGAAAGCTGAAGAGGTAATTCCTGACTGAGACCATGAAAAATGTCAAGTGTCTGAACTGTTGGTTCGCTGTGCACAGCCCAGGTGCGCCAGAGTGACGACAACACTTTTCCTGTATACAACATGCCGGGAGTAACAACAGTTACATTTGGTCTGGACGTGATCGTTTCAACTTCGCTGTGCTCACTCGCCCTTGGTGTGTAAAGAAAGTAATTATGCTTTGGATAAAGTGCAGAAAGCGCATTAACAATAAACCGGCTATAATTTCCCAACCCGGTAAAATTTGCAAACAAACGCTTCGCTTCAAATCCGATCTTCATGGCCACTGATGATGCTTATACGCTTCCATGCTGCTGATGATAATCTTATGCGCAACTTCTTTCGAAAGGAATTGATCAATCACTACTTTCTTATTCTCAAGTGTCTTATAGTTTTCAAAAAAGTGGATTAACTCTGACTTTAGATATTCTGGAAGATCAATAATATCAGTGTACTCGCTGACACTGGGATCGTCTGCCGCAACCGCAATGATCTTGTCGTCGGCCTCTCCCCTATCAACCATTTGCATAACGCCTATTACTTTGGAGGGAATCAGGCACATCGGAACAACCGACACTTGTGTAAGTACAACGATATCAAGCGGATCATGATCTTCTCCCATGGTTTGCGGAATAAAGCCATAATTCAAAGGGTAATACATCGACGCATAGATGACGCGATCAAGTTTAATTAATCCGCTTTTCTTGTCGATCTCATATTTTGCACGAGAACCCCGGGGAATTTCAATCAATGCATTAACCTCGAAGGGAGGGTTAATGCCGGGCGATACCTCATGCCATGGGTGTTGAATCATAAACGACAAGACAAAGGAACAATATTAATAAAAAAGCCCCGAGATTTCGGGGCTTTTAGCTATTTCGTTGCGGAGCCTTTATTCGAATCGTCCTTTTCTTCGGCCGGCCGGACTTTGTCCCCATCCTTCAGGCGCTTTGAAACGAGTAGGAATGGTCCGGTTACAACCTGCGTACTATCGTTGATGCCTGATAATATCTCGATGTTGTCATAATCGCTGATGCCGGTTTTTACTTCCACCATCTTTGCAACCCCATTATCGTTGACAAACACAACTACTTTATTCTCCTCCTTTTTTACTGGTTTATTGTCGTTAGTCACTTTCGGTGGGCCATCCCCATCGTCATCCTTGTCTTCTGCTTGCTCTTCGTCCGGATTTCTAGTAGTAACGGCTGCGAGTGGTACCGCCAGTGCATTTTCTTTTGTTGTTGTAATGATATCAACACTTGCGGTCATGCCGGGTCGAAAAGGAAACCTATTGCCTTCTTTAACAAGATCCTGATAAGAAGAATTAAGGATCAGGATGCGAACCTCGAACTCAGTGATGGCATCAGCTGAAACTTTATCCTTTGCCGTATTTGCGATCAATGTGACGATTCCTTTGAATTGCTTGTTCATGTTCGCGTATGCGTCAACATCAATCAACGCAGTATCACCGACAGCTACCCGCACAATATCATTTTCGTTTACATTCACACGCACTTCCATCGTATTCAGATCTGCAATGCGGAGCATTTCTGTTCCCGCCATCGTCGCGGTTCCAACTACCCGTTCGCCTTTCTTTACGATAAGCTTTGACACAATTCCGTTCATCGGCGCAACCACAGAAGTCTTTCTAAAATTCTCGCGGGCCTCGCGAAGAGATGCTTCTGTACTTTTAATAATCGACTCAGATGCCTCAACAGATTGCTCTGCAGATGCGAGATCACTCTTCGCAACCTTGTAGTTTTGTTGGGCAAGCTGCCAGTCAGCCTCTGAAATCACTTTCTCTTTCCAAAGTTTTTCCTGGCGTTGATAATCCATTTCAGCGCGTACAAATGTTGCCTTCGATCTTTGTAATGATGCAATAGATTGCTCAAGCATTGCCCGCTGCTGGCTGAGGCCTGCCTCCGCGCGATCGAGCTGACTTTGCCATGTATCAGGACGAATTTTAACAAGCATTTGTCCCTTCGTCACTGAGTCGCCTTCTTCGATCACAAGTTCGATGATCTCTCCTGAAACTTCAGGGGCAATTTTTACTTCCGTTACAGGTTGAACAGTGCCGGATGCGCTAACTTTTTCGACGATCGTTACCCTGTCTGCTTTTGCAAGCTCCACTTCCAGCTCTTTTGGTTTTCCAATCCAGCCCGCCGACTTTCCTATGATTATGAATACAAGAAGAAATCCTACGGCACCAATGAGCCAGTAAATTAACTTGTTCGATTTTTGGGTTTTCTTTGCCATGAAAAATGTTGGAGTATTAGTAGTCTAGTGGTTTTCCCTGATAGAAATCAAGTAACTTTTTTCTGAAGATGTAATTGTATTTCGCTCTAGCCAGGTCGCTCTTTGCCTGAAACAGGTTATTCTCCGCTACCTGATATTCAACATAATTGGCAGCGCCGATGTCATGACGTTGCTTCATCATCCTGAATGCTTCGTCACGCGCCGTCACCTGCTTAAGGGCGGATTGATAACTCTTGGAGGCAGCGATCGCATCATTATAAGCCGTCTCAATATTCTGGCGTAACGTATTGTCTATTTCCTGCGCGTTGATCTTCGCCTGTTCGTTTGAGATCACAGACCGTTGGAAAGATGCGCGGGACGTATAATTGTTGAAAATCGGAATTGTTAATTGAAAACCAACTGATTTGTACAGGTTATCCTTCACCTGGTCATCAAACATATATACATCCGATATGGCCCCGGTTGGGCGGATTCCATAAACCGGTATTTGTGTGGCGCCGTCCTGCGCGTATCCCAGTGGAGAGGTACCAAGCGTAAAACCGCCATCAGAAACAAACTGAGACTCGGAGTTCTTTGAATAGTTTGTATTCAATGAACCGTTCAGGGTAAGTCGCGGCACCAAAGCGCCTTTCGCAACTTTCATTGCATAGTAAGAGCTTTCAATTTTAAGTTTGCTGCTTTTCACTTCGGGCATTATCTCGCGGGCGATTCCATATACCTCGTCACGATCCTGATCCAGAATAAGATCCTGTGGCTCTAACGCCGGAATTTCAACGTCAAGTTCTTCCGACGCTTGCATCTGCATAGCTTGCTTCAGCTGAAGAATTGACAACGCAAGCGCATTTTGCTGATTTACCAAATTGAGTTCGTTCGTCGCGACCTGCGCTTCCAGGTTTAATTTCTCCGATAATGGAAGCGCGCCAAGGTCAACCTGTATCCTGGTACGGTCAAGTTGCTGCTGACTTGATGCAAGCTGCAATGACGCATTTTCAACCTGCTCCTTATTAAATACAACATTGATAAAATTGTTAGCAACGAGAAGCGATGCATCATTTCTGGCCTTTGCCAGATCTTTCTCCGAAGCGGCAACGTCATGCCGTCCCTGCTTGATACTGTTTTGTACGCGAAGCCCATTGAATAGCGTGAGCGAGCCATTGGCATTCAGGCTGCTAACGTTGTTACGTTGCGAAGACACAAATTGGTTAGTTACAGGGTCGAGACCCCTGCCCCAATTGTAGCCGTAGGAAGCGCTCGCATTCGCCGATGGCAACAAATTCATTTTTGCCTGCGTGAAGTTCACTTCACTTAGTTCGACTTGAAGCTCACCTCGCTTGACATTCAGGTTATGAGACAGCGCATAATCTATGCACTCTTTTAAAGTCCAAAGTCTGACGGCTGACTCCTGCTGTTGGCTAAAGGCCGGAACGCCCGAAATCGCCAACAGGACACTTAATAGTAAAATTCTGGTTCTCATTGATTATTAACGATCGATATCCGGTATGTAAATAACTTGCTTTACCCAGCTAAGACTCCGAAGGTATTCTAATGTTACAGGCTTTAGACCTGAATCCATTTCGATAACGAGACATGCGACATCATTTTTTCCCTTCCGGGATACGGACATAGTCGCAATGTTGCAATCATCATGAGCCAATATATCGGAGATGAATGCAATGGAACCCTTAACATCGCCAGCTGTGATAATTAATGTATGAAGGCTTGCACTGATGTCGGCTTTGAAGCCATTGATCTCAGCGATGTTAATGACACCACCACCCTTGCTTTCTCCGATAACCTCGAGCTGTTGATCTCCTTTCGTGAGTTTAACTCTTATCGTATTTGGATGCAGCGCCGAGGCATTTCCGACAGATTTAAATTGATACTTCAAGCCGTCTGCTTTCGCAATGTCGATAGCATCCTTAATTCGCTTATCGTCAGTCTTGAAATCAAGCAATCCGGCGATGATCGCCCGATCGCTTCCGTGACCTTCGTATGTTCTTGCAAAAGAATTATAAAAGGTAATCTCGGCGTGGTCCGGCCGCGAACCCAGAAGCTTCAACGATGTTCTCGCGATTCGGACAACACCCGCCGTGTGAGAACTCGAGGGGCCTATCATAACCGGCCCTATCATATCAAAAACGCTGCTTTTTTCTGCCATTTGATCTTCAATACGCAATTTGTCGACAAAAAGATTTGTGTATTACACATTCAGGGCGAAAGTTGTAAAGAAACTTACAACCTGCAAGATGATGAGCCGGGAAGTTGTATTTCGGCAGACTCCACTTTAATTTTGTCGAAAACCCCATCAATGAAAAAGCTCCTTTGTCTTCTCTGTCTTTTTCCAACACTTCTGTCCGCTCAAAAACAGCTGGTAAGGCCGGAAGAACTTGTCTTCAACTCAGAATTCGAGAAGCAAATCCTAACCGATCATTTTACGAATCAAAAAACAGACTATTTCAAGTTGTTCGTTGCTAATGGCGCGGTCTTAAATGAAAATGCAATCAACGCGTCAAGGGAAAAAGTCCATTCTTTTATTGCGACCTACAACAACGACAAATTCAGAGCAAAAAAAAGCGACAAGAAGGTCAAAACGCTGTATAGTGCGGTACACGAGACATTCCTGTCAAAGTACGAGAATAAAAACCGTTTCGAGGACATCTTTGATCGCGGGTATTATAATTGTGTTTCTGCCACAGCACTGTACGGAATCATTTTTCACGAACTGGAAATTCCATTTAACATTAAGGAATCTCCCGATCATGTTTATTTGATTGCTTATCCTGATCAGGAAAGAGTGATCGTCGAGGCAACGGCGCCGAACTTGAATTTTGTCACTACAATCAACCCACAGCTGAAAGAGAACTTCGTAAAGATGATGAAAGCTGGCAAGTTGATAAGCCAGAGTGAAGCCAATTCCTTATCCACAGACGCTCTGTTCGACAAGTATTATTTCCGTGACCAAAGCAACATTACACTTCTGCAGTTAACCGGTATTCAGTATGCCAACGATGGCCTGTATCTGCTTGAGGAAAAACGTTTTCCGGAAGCTTTCAACCAATTCCAAAAAGCTTATTTGTTCTATCCAACGGAAAGAAACGGTTATCTGAGCATGGTAGCCGGAGTGCAGGCTTTAACAAATCATAAAAGGTTCGACGAAACGCACGCAACTCTTTTGGGAAAACTGTCGCGTTATGATGCGTACGGAATCACTGCCGAAATGATCAAGGGCGATCTTCAAAATGCTATTCAGGAAATATTGTTTAACAAAGGAGAGAAGGAACTGCTTTCAGTCTACTACGATAGACTGATGCATTTTATTACTGACGCTTCGTTAAAGTCCGAACTTGATTTTAACTATAATTATGAACTCGGGCGGTTCTATTACAATCAGGCGCGTTACCGCGAGGCAATGCCGTATTTTGAAAATGCGCTGACACAGAAACCGAATCATTTACAGGCTACCAGCATTTTCATTAGCACTGCCTCATCAAACTTTAGAAACAAACCAAATTCGGAAGTCTTATCGACCCTTGAGACTTACCGCGAACGTTACCCTGTTCTTTCGCAAAACAACATCTTCAATGAAATGCTTTCACTGGCATACTTAAAGGAGTTTCAAAGATATTATGAAGAGAGTGATCCCGCGAATGGCGAAAAGTACCGGCTCCTGTTCGAATCGTTTTACAAGGAACATCAGGATGTCGAATTGGATCATTACTCAGTTGGTAAATCCTACGGAGCAGCGGCTGCATTTTTTTTCAAGAAAGGTCAGCAAAGTAAAGCTAAAGGTGTAGTTATGCAGGGGCTTACGATCTCGCCTGACAACTACGAATTGAAAATGAGAAGTCGGATGTTAAATTAATTACCGGTTTTCCACGGCAAGATTATACTTCTTCTGGGTGATATAGGTGTTGCCGAGTTCTGTCTTCACCTTCGCGATAACATTAATCGTCTTCATCAAAAATTCTCCGGGACCAAGCGGATAATCAATTCTGGCTGTTGAAGAGTTTTCCATGTAAATTTTTTCAGCATCAGCGCTTACATACTTTCCTTGCGTGAGCGTCCCTTCAAAAAATTCCACTTTATGCTTTTCGCTCAAGGAAATTCTTAGCGAGTATCTGAAATTATCGAATAACCTGTCCTCAGGAGTAATGATAATCTCCGGGTATTTCTCAACCGGGTTGCCACTTAAATAATATTCTTTCAATCCAATACATGCATTGTCGTAATGGTAAGGAGCTTCATACGCTTTGGTTCCGTCTTTTCGGAATTTACGCTCAATACCATGGCGGCGCCCGCTATCGTATGGTGTTTCCATGGAGAGAGCGCCATCTTCATAATATCGCTTCTGGATGCCATGCTTGGCACCATTAACATAATTCACCTCCTCAAACAACTGCCCGTTTTTGAAATATTGCTTCGTTATGCCATGCGCAATACTGTCCTTGTAGTGGACTTCGAGGTAAAGCTGTCCTTCTGGGTAATAATATTTGTGCAGACCATTCAATTTTCCGTCAGCCGATCCTCCATTAGTTCCACTACATCCGAAGAACACAGCTGTAAGGAGAATGAGAAATATCCATGTGAGTTGTAAAGAGTACTTATGACGCATAAACATCGAAGGGAAATAACGATTAAACTGCAATCGGCGCTTTGATTGAAGGATGCGATTGATAATTAAGGATCTCAAAATCTTCAAACTTATAACTGAAAACATTATCAGGTTTGCGCTTGATATTTAATGTCGGAAGCGCGAATGGTTCGCGGGTAAGCTGTAGTTGAACCTGCTCGAGGTGGTTAAGGTACAGATGAACATCTCCGCCCGTCCAAACAAAATCTCCAGGCAAGAGATCGCACTGCTGGGCAACCATGTGAGTGAGCAACGCATACGACGCGATGTTGAACGGAACGCCCAGGAAATAGTCAGCACTTCGCTGATATAACTGACACGACAGCTTACCATCAGCAACATAAAATTGGAACAGCGCATGACATGGTGGCAACGCCATTTTATCAACTTCTGCCGGGTTCCAGGCCGAAACTATATGTCTGCGCGAGTCAGGTTTTTGCCTGATCTGCGTTAACACTTGCGAAATCTGATCAATTGACCGCCCGTCCGGAGCAGGCCAACTTCGCCATTGATGCCCATAAACCGGGCCGAGTTCACCGTTCTCATCCGCCCACTCGTTCCAGATGCTAACACCGTTGTCGTTCAGGTATTTAATATTTGTGTCACCACTAAGAAACCAGAGCAGTTCGTGAATGATCGACCGCAAATGGAGTTTTTTTGTGGTGACCAGCGGAAATCCCTCCTGCAGATTAAATCGAAGCTGGGCGCCAAACACCGAAATTGTTCCGGTTCCGGTGCGGTCGGTTTTTTTTACACCGTTGTCAAGGATATGTTTTGCCAGCTCCAGATAAGATTTCATAGTCAGGGATTCAGCCCTAAAAATAATAATTATCGGTATGGCAACGTGTGGATCCGAAAAATTATCACCACATGAATCGAGGACAGGAGCCAGAAAGGCTTTCTAATAAAAATGGTCAGTTGACACAATTCTACATATTCCAGCTTTCACGTTTCTCTCTGGTTACACTGTTGTGAGAGAGTAGCGAAACGCCGAAAGCATTCGGACATTAGTGCCGCTTCACTGGCGGCTGTAAGCCTTATGCACAATCCAACCATTTCCTAAACTTGAAAGCGGGCATAGAATTATTAAGCTACCGTAGAAAACAAGTTCGTTCTTAAAGTGATGTTGAGGACTCGTCTTGTAAAATCGATTGTGATGTTTAACGTGAAATCAAGGGGTTGTGAAAAGATTTTATTTGATGGCGATTTGCGTTCTGCCTTTTATAGTGAACGCACAGAGTGTGGAGGTTAAGGGAACAATAAGTGATTCTAACGGAGAATATCTTCCTCTTGCTAATTTGATGATCTTTCCTGACAGTACATTGACGAGTACTGATCTTGATGGAAAATTTGCGGTGGAAATTAAACCCGGATTAAAAAAGATCCGAATCTCATATACCGGTTACGAAACGTTTACCGCTTCGATCAACGTATCTGCTGACACTACATGGAAGTTGACGATTACGCCGCGTATTGATCAATTGAAAGAAGTTGTCATTCAGGAAAATCGATACACAAACGCCGACGTTGTTCAGTCAGTGAGGGCGGGCACGCAACGACTTACACAGAAGGACATGTTCAACATGCCGACAATCATGGGGGAAGCCGATCTTATCAAAACGCTTCATTTGCTCCCCGGTAATGTTAAAGGACTTGATGGAAGCTCAGACGTATTCGTAAGAGGCGGCGCCGCCGATCAGAACCTCGTGCTTCTTGATGGTGCTCCGATCTACAATACAAGTCACCTGTTTGGATTCATGAGCGTATTCAACCCCGACGTGGTTGACAATGTGGAAGCAATTAATGGCGGATTTCCAGCCGAATTCGGTGGAAGACTTTCTTCGGTACTCAATGTTAACACGCTCTCATTAATTCCAGATAAAACCAGGGTCTCCGCCGACGTCGGCCTGATAGCCTCTCGCGTGAAGCTGGAACAACCCATCGTTAAAGATAAAGCGAGCTTTTGGATAAGCGGTCGCAGAACTTATGTTGATAAAGTCATGGGTGTAGTCGGGTATAATATTCCATACTATTTCTACGATGTCAATGGTAAACTGATTTTCCATCCGTCAAAATCTCATCAAATCGAAATCAGTCACTACGCGGGCGAAGATGTGCTCGATCACTTCCGTGATAAAAACGGAGACGGTGATGGAATGCTGACACGTTACAACGCTGGAAATTCCACACAATCATTAAAATGGGTACACCGTACTCCAGAAGGATGGACGAACAATTTGTACCTGTTCAAAACGGATTACAGTTATCGAATAAAAAACGCATACGAAGACTACGCTATTTCGGCATTCTCAAATATCGAAGACTATGGCGCTAAAGTTACGCTGGTAAAAGATTCCGTTTGGAAAGACGCGCAACTAACAACCGGATTGGAATGGACGAGACATACCATAAGCCCGAATGTGGTTAACTCAACCGGGTCTATTAGTGAAATTATGAGTAGTAGCGCGAGTCAGGGTCAAACGTCCCATGAACTTGCGGCATTCATCCAGCAGGAATGGTCGCTCACCAATCGGATGCGAGTCAATGTCGGCCTTAGAGGCTCCGCTTCTCTCGTAGGCGACAAATACTATATGAATCCCGAACCGCGCCTGTCAGCGCGCTATGAAATCAAAGAAGACCAGGCATTGAAGTTCAATTACTCACGCATGGCGCAGTACATCCATCGGGTATCAAACGCTGCGGTGTCAACCCCTGCGGACATCTGGTATCCAGTGACCGACAGTATCAGACCACAGCGTTCACATCAATATTCGCTCGCGTGGCAACGCTTCCTGCCGAGAAAGAAAGTGTTCTTCAGTATCGAAGGTTATTATAAGTCTATGGAGGACTTGATCGCCTATGAGGAAGGAACGAATTTGTTATTTAACACAGACTTTGCTTCAAAACTCATTCAGGGAGAAGGAAAAGCTTATGGCGCAGAATTTCTAATAAGAAAGGAATCCGGAAAATTTACCGGATGGATCAGTTACACTCTTTCATGGTCTTTGAGAAGGTTTGATGGACTGAACAATGGTGAATGGTTTCATGCTCGGTATGACCGAAGACACAATGGAGCTATTGTCGCGCAACACACACTCGGTAAGAGATTCGCTGCGTCAATGGTATGGGAATATATTTCAGGCGCGCGATTCACACCTGTAATCGGGCAGTATGTTACGATGGCACCTAACATGAGTGGACTGGACCTGATTCCAATTTTCGCAAAGATCAACAGCGTTAAGCTTACCGATTCTCATCGTCTTGACCTGGGAATAAAATTCTTCAGCAAGCCCGAGAAGAAATTCAAATGGACATGGTCGGCAGGAATTTACAATATATACAACCGCGCTACACCTGTCGGAATTGTAATTGAAGCCGATAAAGAAACAGGCGCACTGTCGTATAAACAACCAGGGCTTTTTGGCCTGCTCCCCTACATTAGCTACGGATGCAAATTCTGAAAATGAAACGGATGAAAGTCATGAAAACAAACTACACACCTGCACTAATTTTTTCAGTCCTGGCCATCATCTTTACATCGTGCCTCCCCGATTCCCTTGAGGTAAAATCGATAGAGAGTGCTCCTGCCCAAATTGTCGTTACATCAAGCGTACTGCCAGACACGTCAATTGCAATCCTTGTGACAAGAAGCATTGGAGCGCTCGAAGCAGGAAGCGACACCGATATTCAAACACTTGTGAAAGAAATTGCGATCAATGATGCGAATGTCACAATAACGACACAGGGACAAACATATGAGCTAATACTGATGCAGGATGGCGTATATCAATCACTCGGAATCCCGATCGTGCCGGGAAATGAATATTCACTTGAGGTGTCCTGTCCGGCTTATGGAAAGGTTACTGCGAAAACGATTGTTCAGCCAAGAGTAAATTTCGATACGGTGAAAGCCGATGTTTGGAACAACGGCTACAACACATACCTGGCTCAGGTTGCGTACTCTATCACCGATCCTACAAGTGAAAATTATTACATGATCAATGTTCAGGGTGCAGCGCGGGCATCGCTGATCGCAAACATGGTAAACCCTGATGCCTACACGAGATTTTTTGACGACAAACCTTTTAACGGAGACAATTATTCGGAGATCTTCAGGGCCGCTCCAAAAAATTATTACAGAGGAGACAGCATCGCAGTTTCGATTTCAACGCTGACGCGCGATTACTACGATTATCTGAAGGTTCGCGTACAGAACCGGATGGGACTTGTCGAGGTTTTCAGCGAGCCGGTTACCTATCCCACCAACGTTAACGGCGGGAGAGGATTTTTCACGCTGCATTTGCCAGACGTGAAAGTGATGGTTCTTTAGCCTGAATGCCGGTCACCAAATAATTTTTTCTCTCAAACCGCGTTCGTACATTCGAATGTAATTCATGACTATGAGAGAACGGCTTTCGATAACGCTATTTTTGATTTTTTTCGTCTTGTCTTTAAATGCGCAAAGCTTTCTGAAGATTGCGAAGTTGAAGTACGCCGGCGGTGGTGATTGGTACGCAAACAAAACTGCCCTTCCGAATCTTATTGAATTCTGCAACCGCGAACTAAACCTCAACATCGCCCCGGAAGAAGATATCGTTGAAGTCGGCAGTAAAGAACTGTTTCTTTATCCCTATGTGTACATGACCGGTCACGGCAACGTTGTTTTCTCAGAAAGTGATGCAGCCAATTTACGCCGCTATCTCACAGGGGGAGGCTTTCTTCATATTGACGACAACTATGGACTTGACAAGTTTATTCGCCTTGAGCTGAAAAAAGTTTTTCCCGGGCTTGAACTGGTAGCCATACCTTTCGATCACCCGATCTATCATCAAAAATTCGATTTCCCAAAAGGATTACCTAAAGTGCATGAACATGATGGGAAACCGGCACAGGGCCTTGGATTGATCTATGAAGGACGGTTGGTAGTGTTTTACTCGTATGAATCCGATCTCGGTAATGGCTGGGAAGATCAACGCATTCACAATGATCCTGAAGAAAAGCGACAGCAAGCCCTTCGAATGGGCGCGAATCTCATCTCCTATTGCTTTACAAACTCGCTCTAAAAAATATCCTGTAAAATTTGCTTTGACTCAACTAATGTTTTAGTTTTATAACTAAATACATCGGTATGAAGGAAATGAAAGAGCTGACCAGGGCTGAGGATCAGGTCATGCAAATACTTTGGCGATTAGGAAAGGCATTCGTGAAAGACATCGTTCAGGAAATGCCCACGCCCCGCCCTGCATACAACACAGTGTCTACAATTGTGCGGATTCTGGAGACGAAAGGATTTATCGACCACAAAGCCTATGGGAAGACACATGAGTACTTCCCTGTAGTTTCTAAAGAAAAGTATACAAAGTTCTACCTCAACAACCTGGTGAAAGGTTACTTCAACGGTTCATTCGAAAACCTTGTTTCATTTTTTGCGAGAGAGAACAAGTTGGATACTAAAGACCTTGAAAAATTATTGAAAGAAATTAAAGCCGACAAGCCATGAGTGCATTCATTAATTATTTCGTGGAGTCATCCCTCGTTCTGATTTCCTTCCTGATCCTTCACCGTTTTTTCCTCGCAAAGGAGACGAGTTTTAGCATTGTTCGCTTTACCATGTTGGCTGGCCTTGTTGCATCTATTGTGTTTCCATTGATAAAAATTCAGTCACCGGAAAGTTTGAAGGTCGTCCCAAGTCTGTCTGATGCGCTTCCCGTTCATTGGCTGCCGGACGTCAGCATCACCGCGAGTAAGGGTGAATCAGCCGGTCTCTTTACGGGCTTTACCATGAACGATCTCTTAAGTGTCATATACTTCACAGGAATGACAATAAGCCTCATCGTTTTTCTGAAGCAACTACTGTTCCTCAGACAGGCATCACTTAAGGGTGAAAAACACCGCGTAGGAAAGTACTCAATGATCTTCACTGAAAAGACGAATTATTCATTTTCATTTTTTCATCAGCTCTTTATAACAAGAAAAGAGGTTTTATCAGAAAGCGATCGCCAGCAAGTCATTGCACATGAAATGGCTCATGCAACAGCATTGCATTCAATTGACCTTTTACTCCTGAGTTTAATACAGATCATCTTTTGGTTCAATCCGATCATTATAGTTTATAGAAGGACTTTGGTTCAGATACATGAATTTGATGCAGATGCGCGCGCTGTAAAAAATCATGACGTGAACCAGTATTGCAATCTGCTGGCGAGAGTTGCATTACAATCGGCCGGACTTAGTCTCGCCAGTCACTTTAATAATTCATTAACCGTAAAACGTATTCAGATGATGAGAACGCTAAAATCAAAAATAAAATTTTGGAAACTTACAGCATGCGCATTCGTGCTGCCACTGCTTTTTTTCACGATCGCTTGTCAGGATCAGGTGCCTGAAACGTCTTCCGCCGTGCCGCATGAGGCGCAATCGCGTTTCGATATATTTCAACAGGCTCATCCAGGTGAGAATTATATTCTTGAAAAAGATGATCAACTTGATGCAAACCTGGCATCACTCCAGGACAAATATGGTACTCCTGTATTCACTGAAGAATTCTCCGTAAGTGACGCGTCGGGGGTCCGCACATTTGTGATGCTCCAATACGTTGTAAGCAGCAATGAGCCAGTTTTCACTGTTGTCGAAGAAATGCCGGAATACCCGGGAGGGCGCGATGCGCTCATTGAAATGCTTCAAACGCACATGCGTTATCCGCAATCTGCCCGACTACAGGAGATTGAAGGCAAAGTGTTTGTTGGATTCATTGTCGAAAAGAACGGCGCTGTCTCAAACGTGCATGTCTTGAAAGGTTTATCAGCGGAATGCGACGAGGAAAGCGTTCGCGTCGTTAAGATGTTTCCAAAATGGAAACCCGGGACGCAAAATGGCAAACCTGTCAGAGTAAAATTTGTCCTCCCGATTAATTTTAGCATGTAGTAAACAAATCTCTATGGCGATCAAAAGCATAATCATTGTTCTTGCGTTCGCGATGTTGGCCTCAAACGGAAATTCACAAATCCTAAGCGACAGTGTTTACACAACAGTCGACGTTAATCCGGAATTTCCCGGAGGCATGAAAGCATTGGGGAAGTATGTTGACGGTAAAAATCATCACTATCCAGAAGAAGCGAGAAAAAATAATATTGAAGGAAAAGTCACCATCGGGTTTATCATCCATGAAGACGGAACGCCGGGCAATTTTGAAGTACTGGAGGGCATCGGTTATGGATGTGATGAAGCGGCCCTGGAAGCCTTTAAAAAAATGGCGGCATGGAAACCGGGCACGGTTAACGGCAAACCCGTAAAGGTCCGGATGGAAATGGCCTATTTGTACAAAATGTAACAGGTACAATCTCTCCTACATCATTAAAAAGAAAAAAGCGGATCCAAACGGTCCGCTTTATTTTGTCCAGAAAGTAAGACCCTACTTTCCTTTCATTACCTCAGCAAGCTTCTTTTCAAGCGCCGGGCCTCTTAAATTCTTATCGATGATCACACCGTTCGGATCAAGGAGAAGCGAAAATGGAATAGCAGTAATGTTGTACGTTTTGGCAGCTTCGGATTGCCAGTATTTCAGATCAGAAACGTGCGTCCAGGTTAAGCCGTCCTGTTGAATAGCCTGTATCCAATCTTCTTTTTTCCGATCGAGTGACACGCCGAAAACAGTAAATCCTTTGTCCTTGTATTGGTTGTATACGCGCACCACGTTTGGATTCTCCTGTCTGCAAGGGCCGCACCATTTTGCCCAGAAATCAACCAGTACGTATTTACCCCGCAATGACGAAAGCTTTACAAGATTACCATTCGGATCAGGCAGTTCAATCTCAGGTGCAACTTGCCCGATCGCTGTAGCTTTTAACTTTCCAACAAAATCAACGACAGTTTTCGTCTGTGGGAAGTCAGGCCATCCTTGTTTGAATTTTTCAGCAATGCGGACATAGATGTCGAAATATTTATCCTTGTCGAGGGTGTTGCTCTGGATCAGGTTCAGCACGGCGAGCGATGGAGAATTGTTTTCCATTAATGCCGCTACTTTATCGTGCTCCTGTTTAATAAATTTCTGATACTCATCCTGAAGCTGTGCAACGCGCTGTTGATTTTGCTGCTGCGCAGCTACCTGATATTCCTGGTTGATCTTTGCTACCTCCGGTGAATTATTAACTGACTGAAGTATTTCCTGAACTTTCCTGATCAGCTCAAGATCAGGTGAGCCTTTCACTTCGAAAAACCCCTGCGGGCTATTGCCATCAACATTCACCTCAAGATCGCTCTTAAAAAGGATGACGTTAAGAACCTGTTTATCGTAAAAATTCAACCTGTAATATCCGGGCTGCGTTAATTTAACCTTCTTTGAAAATGTGTAATTGCTTTTCAGCTGAATGGTGTCTTCTTTTCCGGTTGGACCATTTTCATTGAATTCCTGCAGAACAATCTTACCTCCTTTTTCAGGAAAACCAACCTTGCCGGTGATTGTAACAAACCACGAGGGCACACTTTCCTGCATCATTTCTTCCTTTCCGGAAGTGTTACATGCGATAAAAAACGTAAGGAACGTGATCAGAGCGCCTTTAAAAACAATACTTCTTAATTCTTTCATTCTTTGCTTGAGATCTGATTGATAACGTCAATTCACAAATATACTTGATTACCCCTCAACAAATATTGCTGCATTTGGATTCCACTGTCTACTCTATTTCTGCAAGGCGTTTGCTGATAAGGTTGCTTGCAAGTTTGGGATCTGCTTTCCCTTTGCTTCGTTTCATTACCTCACCCATGAACATGCTAACAATACCCTTTTTTCCATTTCTGAACTCTTCGACTTTCAGCGGAAACTCTTTTATAACCTCATCGACGATCGGCAATAAAGAATCTGCATCGCTGTCCTGAATAAGATTTAGTTTTTGTGCAACTTCTAAAGGAGACCCATCCGGATTCGCTATCATCTCCGGAAATATTCGTTGCGATGCCATGGTAAAGCTAACCTTGCCGGCATCAACCAGCGAGATAATTTCGGACAGCATCTTAGGCGACAATTGAAAATTCGCCGCTGATCCGCCGGAATCATTTAAAAAAGATTTTACCGGCCCCATCACCCAATTTGACACCGCCTTGAAGTTATCTGTGTATGAACAAGCCGCTTCAAAATATACCGCGATATCTTTTGAATCAGTCAACACTTGCGCATCGTAAGCAGGAAGATTGTATTGCTCAATAAATCGTAACGCAAGCTGGCGAGGCAACTCGGGCATTGATGCACTGATCTTCTGCAGCCATTCCTCAGAGACTACAAGCGGACTGAGATCGGGATCAGGAAAATAACGATAGTCGTTCAACTCCTCCTTCGCGCGCATGCCATACGTTTTGCCGTCATTGGCATTGAAAGTGCGTGTTTCAGAAATAACCTGATCGCCACGCTCAATAATATTTATTTGTCTCTCAACTTCATGGTCTATGGCTCGTTGCACATTCTTGATAGAGTTCATGTTTTTGATCTCTACCTTCTTGCCAAAAGCTTTTGCACCCTGAAGCATTACCGACACATTCGCGTCACAGCGTAATGATCCTTCTTCCATGTTTCCATCACAAATTTCAAGGTACCTGACAATCTTCCTTACTTCGTTCATCAATGCTCCCGCTTCCTCCGCGCTATTCACCGCCGGCTCCGTGACAATCTCGATTAACGCAACACCCGCACGGTTCAGGTCTACAAATGTTTCCGATTCATTTTCGAGATGTACGGATTTGCCCGCGTCTTCTTCGATATGAATGCGGTTTAATGGAATATTCCGTTCTCCATTTTTTGTCGTGATGGAAATATAGCCGCCCTTACATATCGGCGTTCGGTCTTGTGTTAACTGATAGCCTTTTGGCAGATCAGGATAAAAATAATTCTTGCGATCAAAGATATTGACACGTGAAATTTCACAGTTACAGGCAAGTCCCATCCTGATTGCATATTCAATCGCCTTGCGATTGAGTTTGGGTAAAGTACCTGGATGTGCAAGCGTGATGGGACTGACATTCGTGTTCGGCGACGCACCGAAAGTTGTCGCGTCGCCGACGTAGATCTTGCTTTCAGTTAACAATTGCGCGTGGACTTCCAACCCGATCACTACCCTGTACTTGTCGCGGACGCGTTTATCCATCCCAAACTATTTTATCAGTAGTTTTGCTTTTTCAATTACCGCAGGTAAGCCATTCAGATTCTTTCCGCCTGCTGTTGCAAAGAATGGTTGACCTCCACCGCCACCTTCAATTTCTTTCGCAAGCTCCTTCACCATGTTACCGGCGTGATACTTACCCGTGGTTAGTAATTTCTCTCCGATCATCACAGCAACCTGTGGTTTACCGTCGACATCGGCAGCAAGCACTAACAAAAGATCGTCGAATTGATTTCGTAGTGCATACGCGATATTCTTTAAGGCATCCGCATTCGGAACAGCAATCTTTTCTAACACCAACGTGAAACCGTTATTGTGAATTGCCTTCTTTGCAAGATCTTCTTTCAGTTGGTTTGCCTTTTCGAGGTTTACAGATTCAAGTTTTTTCTCGAGCGCATGCTTTTCATCTGCCAAACTTTTTATGGCACTCACAAGGTCCTTTGGATTTTTCAAAACTGCACGAAGATCGTCGAGGACTTGTAACTCACTCGTAAGGAATTCCTGCGCACCCTCACCAGTAATGGCCTCAATCCGGCGAACGCCAGCAGCTACCGAACTTTCCGAAACAATTTTGAAATAACCAATCGATCCGGTGGCCGACACGTGCGTACCCCCACACAGCTCGACCGAAAACTTCGGATCGAAGGTGATCACACGCACAAAGTCGCCATACTTCTCGCCAAACAATGCCATCGCGCCAAATGCTTTCGCCTGCTCAATCGGAACATTTCGTTTTTCGTCAAGATGAATATTCTCTCTTACCTTCTGGTTTACAATTTCTTCAACCCGCTGAATCTCCGTTGGCGTCATGGCAGCAAAATGTGAAAAATCGAAACGCAATACTTTTTCATTTACCAATGAGCCTTTCTGCTCTACATGTTTCCCCAGCACAGTGCGAAGCGCCGCATGTAGCAAGTGCGTAGCAGAGTGATTGTTCATCGTGCGTTTCCTTTTCGAAACGTCTACAGTTGCTGCAAACTCGTCATTGAGGTTTACTGGTAGCTTTTCCGTAAGGTGAATGATCAGCTCATTTTCCTTTTTTGTGTCAATGATGGCAATTTTTTCTTTTCCGTTAGCAATAACTCCTGTATCACCAACCTGCCCACCGCTCTCAGCATAGAAAGGTGTTCTGTCAAACACGAGTTGAACGAGGTCTTTATTTTTTTGTTTGATCTTTCTGTATCTGATGATCCTTACGGATGAATCAAGATGATCATACCCGATGAATTCGGTCTTCTCGTCTTCGCCCACATTTATCCAGTCACCGGTTTCTTTCGCCGCATCTGCCTTTGATCGCGACTTCTGTTTTTCCATCTCCTCTTTGAAACCTTTTTCATCCACGGAGAAACCACGTTCACGTGCGATGAGTGACGTGAGATCAAGTGGAAAACCGAATGTGTCGTACAACTCAAAAGCAATCGCGCCGCTGATGACTTTATCTTTCATATCAGCCTGAATGATATCAAAGCGCTTAAGACCCTTATCCAGTGTTCGCAGAAATGATGTTTCTTCCTCGAAGATCACTTTGCTTACATAGTCCTGTTGCGTTGCGAGTTCTGGAAAAACATTCTTCAACTGATTTGCTAAGACAGCAACAAGTTTGAAAATAAATGGCTCCTTAAAATTGAGGAAAGTAAATCCATAACGAACAGCGCGTCTTAAAATTCGTCGGATCACATACCCCGCGCCTGTATTGGACGGAAGCTGCCCGTCAGCAATCGCGAATGATACCGCACGAACGTGATCAGCGATCACACGCATAGCGATATCCGTTTTCTCATCCTGTTTGTACTTCACGTTCGCCGCAGCACCGATAAAATCGAGCAGCGGTGAAAAGACATCTGTATCGTAGTTTGAAGTTTTCTTTTGAATCGCCATGCAAAGACGTTCAAAGCCCATCCCTGTATCAACATGTTGCGCTGGCAATTTTTCAAGAGAACCATCAGCTTTCCTGTTAAACTCCATGAACACATTATTCCAAATCTCGATCACCTGCGGATGTCCCGTGTTGACCATCTCCTTGCCGGGAATTTTTGCGATCTCCGCATCAGTTCGCAAGTCAATATGAATTTCCGAGCATGGACCGCATGGCCCGGTATCACCCATCTCCCAGAAGTTATCTTTTTTGTTCCCGCGAAGAATACGGTCCTCGTCGATCCACTCCTTCCAGAAATTATATGCATCCTGGTCGAACGGAAGATTTTCTTTTTTGTCGCCTTCAAAAACGGTAACGTATAATTTGTCTTTTGGAAGTTTATACTCCTGCGTTAATAATTCCCACGCCCAGGCAATCGCGTCCTTTTTGAAATAATCACCAAACGACCAGTTACCAAGCATCTCGAACATGGTGTGGTGATAAGTATCAATCCCTACTTCCTCAAGATCATTATGCTTTCCACTCACGCGAAGACATTTCTGTGTATCAGCAATTCGGTTACGCTTGGGCGTAGCATTACCGAGGAAGTAATCCTTAAACTGCACCATACCCGAGTTCGTAAACAGCAAAGTCGGATCGTTCTTTAACACGAGTGGCGCTGATGGCACAATCATATGCCCCTTTCCTTCAAAAAAACTGAGAAATTTCTGCCTGATCGACGCTGAATCCATTTCGGTAAATGCTGTTTTAGACGATAACTATTTGTTTTTTACTATATTAGCCCCATTTACCAAAGACTGGCCACAGGGCAAGCCACAAAAATAAGCGCAGTTGAGGAGAATATGCAGGTGAGTGGGATTTTTTTATGGCCCCTTGACAATTAAAGACCAACTTGAAAACTGCAAAAGTAAACACACGTCCCACTGTCTATCAGTATAACGTTGATACGTGCGCTTATGAGCCGCACAAGCGATCGTTCTTTGGTTACATCGCTTATGGATTCTTCCTGGTTCTTACAGCAGGACTTTTTTTTGTAGGACTACTCTTCGTACACGATTACGTTGTTGAATCTGAACATGAACGAAAGCTCGAAACAGAAAATGCACTGTTAAAAAAATACACCGGCATTCTTACGAGCGACTTAAAGGAAGTAGAACAGACTTTGGGCGAGTTAGAAGAAAAGGATAAACGTCTGCATAAGAAATTCTTCACGACTGAACTTGAATCATCTCCTGCAAAAACAGACGCCCACGCAATAATCCTCACGGGAAACACATCCGATTTCAGAAAGCAACTTCGGGCTCTTGAATCTCAGTCTGAGAATGTTTCACGAAATGCAAAGGATAACGATGTCGTCTACGCCGAAAATCTTTCACTGGATCAATCGAAGATAAACGAGTTGATCAATCTCCCCGTAATACCACCTGTTGAAAATCTTGATCCATCCACCATTCTTTCGGGATACGGCATGCGGATTAATCCGTTTCATAAAGCGGTTCACCACCATCCGGGAATTGACATTGCACTGCCCAGGGGAACAAACATCATCGCCACTGCTTCGGGTATCGTGAAGACGGTAAAGCGCAGCGATCTGCAGGCTGGCTACGGCAACTTCATAGAAATTGATCACGGCAACAATGTGATAACGCGATATGCGCACCTCGAAACAGTAGCAGTCAGGGTTGGACAAAAAATTGACAAAGGTGCAACGATCGCTTCCAGCGGGAATTCCGGCGGATCCGTGGCGCCACACCTTCATTATGAAATAATTCGCAACAACGCGAATGTAGATCCGGTTTACTATTTCATCAGCAACGTGTCTCCCGAAGATTATTCAGTCATACACACAGTAAGCCGTTCAGAAAACCAATCACTCGATTAATGGCCAGGAAGAAATTTATATATAACAACGACACGTGCAGGTTCGAACCTTTCTATGTACGTGGCCGACTTTTTTGGAAACGCGTTTCTGTTTTCGTGGGATTGGCCCTCATGATTGCGGCTGGCACATATTACGCTACAATCACAAAGCTTGACACGTTAAGTGAACTCAGACTTGCGCAGCGAAACGAAGATCTGAAATTCAAATGGAGTGTTCTGACGAAACGCGTTAAGAGCGCCCAGAAAAAACTTGCCGGCTACATTGAAAAAGATGATCATAACTACAGAGTGATCCTGGATCGCCAGCCGCTGGAGCCAACGATCCGCGAAGCCGGTGTGGGTGGTAGCGAAAGATATAATGTGAGAGCACTGGAAGCGTTTCCTTACATATTAAAAGGATACGAAACCTTAAAGAAAATTAAGTATCAAACGGATGTTGAAATTCAATCCTACCAGGAACTTGAAAAACTTCTTGATTACAAATTGATGTCATGGGCGGCCCGTCCGGCGATACAACCGATTAACAATACGCAGCTGGATCGTTTACACCTTACGTTCGGGTTACGTCTTCATCCGATTTTCAAAATTGTTCGCGAGCATAAAGGCCTGGATTTCGCAGCACCGCGGAACACGCCGGTTTATTCTTCCGGTGACGGAGTCATAACACATGCCTATTACTCGGAATCGTTCGGTAAAGTTGTTTTCATCGATCACGGTTTTGACTTCGAAAGCCGCTACGCACACCTCAACGACTTTGCAGTCACAGTTGGCGACAGTGTTAAACGTGGGCAAATAATCGGATATGTCGGCAATACCGGTCATTCGGTTTCCGATCACCTGCACTACGAAATCCTTTTTAAAGGCGATCATGTTAATCCGATCAATTTCTTCCAGCGAAATCTTAGCAACGCAGAATATCAGAAGTTAATTGATACTCATAGCGAAAACATAACATCGCTCGATTAAAGCTTCGCGGATTCAGCGAACTTCATTTTCTTTGCAGCAAAAAATTCAGCATGCGAATTTTAGCAGCGGCCATTCTTATTCTCATACCAGTCTTTGCATCGGCGCAAGCCGGAAACGACACGCTAACGATCATTGGCGTTGGCGACATAATGATGGGAACCAACTACCCGGAAGATAAACTTCCACCGGACAATGGCGCGTTTCTGATGCGAGAGGTTGAATCGATCCTGAATGATGCTGACGTTACTTTCGGGAATCTCGAAGGAACTTTACTCGACGGCGAGGGCACGCCCAAGAAATGTAACGACCCAAAAGTTTGTTATGCTTTCCGCACGCCTGTTAACTATGTAAAAAACCTGCTAAGCGCAGGATTTGATATGGTGAGTCTTGCCAATAATCATGCTGGGGATATGGGCGATGAAGGAAGAAGAAGCACGATGCGCACACTGGAGAATGCAGGAATTCTTCACGCCGGACAAATCACACAGAAAACAACCATTTTTGTCAAGGACAGTATCCGTTACGGCCTGGCAGCATTTGCTCCCAACAGCAATTGTGTGCCACTGAATGATCTCGAAAACGCTGTTGGAATTATCAAAGCGCTCGCCGATACAGTGGATGTGGTAATCGTATCATTTCATGGCGGCGCAGAAGGTGCAAAATTTCAGAACGTGCCCCGCGTAAACGAGATGTATTATGGAGAGAATCGTGGCGATGTTTATAAATTCTCTCACTTAATGATTGATGCCGGAGCAGACATTATTTTCGGCCACGGCCCACACGTAACAAGAGCCGTCGAAGTGTATAAAAACCGTTTCATCGCCTATAGCCTTGGAAATTTTTGTACTTACCGGGGAATTAGCGTCAATGGCGTCAATGGAATTGCTCCTATTGTTAAAGTATTCACAGATAAAGAAGGTAAATTTTTAAAAGGAAGAATTACAGCGACTTATCAAACGTACGCTACAGGTGTGCGAATTGACCCGAATAAGCAGGTCATTAAAAAAATACAGGAACTGAATCAAAAAGATTTTCCTGATTCCCCAACACGCATTGATGATAATGGTATAATTACATATCTTGCTCAGTAACATGGCGTATAAGGAGAAAGAAATCGAAAAGCTCTACTACTCTATTGGAGAAGTATCCGAAATTTTCAATGTAGCCCCGTCATTGATCCGCTTTTGGGAATCAGAATTCGATATCATCAAGCCAAAGAAAAACCGCAAAGGTAATCGCCAGTTTACGCGCGAGGATATTGACAACGTTCGCACAATTTATCACCTGGTGAAAGAAAAAGGGTTTACCCTGCAGGGCGCAAAAGAAATGTTGCGAAACGATTCTGATTCAGTTCGCGATAAAATGGATATCCTCGACTCATTAAAAGACGTCAGAAAGTTTCTTGTAGAACTCCGGGACAAACTTCAATAGAAGTATTATCATTGCGGTCTCGTAACCCTCTCTTAGCTGATGGATCAGACACGTCTTTCGCTACTCGCGCTCCATTTTATCCCAGGTATCGGCGATCATTTAATACGTCAGCTTGTTAGCTATTGCGGCTCCGCGGAAAGAGTCTTTCAGCTTCCAAAAGGAAAGCTGCTGAAGATCCCCGGCATTGGAGGAGTTACCGCTGATGCAATAAGACAGGGAAAGCCATTCGCAGATGCTGAAAAAGAAATCCGGAAAGCCGACAAAGAAAAAGTAACGCTGGTATTCTTTACCGATGAGAATTACCCCTCGCGATTACGGCAAATTAATGATGCACCTTCTTTACTCTACCTCAAAGGCAACATCGATTTCGAAAACCCAAAAGTTGTCGGCATTGTCGGAACGCGGAAAGCAACTGCTTATGGTCGTGATCGTGTGGATGAACTGGTTGCTGATCTGGTTGCGCACAAACCACTTGTCGTCAGTGGACTTGCCTATGGTATTGATATTCATGCGCACAAGCAGGCTGTGAAACACGGCTTATCCACCATTGGCGTCATGGGCAGCGGCATCGATGTCATATACCCGGCCTCTCACAAAGACACCGCCAAGCAGATGATGGAGAATGGCGGAATTGCCACTGAACATCGTTTCGGTACCCTGCCTGACGCGCATAATTTTCCGGCGCGTAATAGGATCGTAGCGGGATTATGTGACTGTGTAATAATAGTTGAGGCGGCGGAAAAAGGAGGCGCGCTTATTACGGCAGAGATTGCGAACAGCTATAACAAAGATGTGTTTGCATTCCCCGGCAATATCGGCCAGAGCCATTCTGCCGGATGTAATAACCTGATCAAATCAAACAGGGCAAACCTGATCACAACCGCGAAAGATCTGGAATACATTATGAACTGGGATCCGGCAACAGCTCCGAAGAAAAAGCCCACACAAAATCTTGATAAATTTCAGCCAGATGAGCAGAAGGTGATCCGTACGCTAATGGAAAACAAAAATCAACTTGCGATCGATGAGTTAAGTTGGAAAACCAATCTTCCGATTTCGCAGCTTGCCTCGATTCTGTTGCAATTGGAATTTAATGGTGCTATAACATCCCTACCGGGAAAACGCTACCGGCTTTCAATAACTTAATTATTGATCACCATTTTTTTGGTTGCACTTTTCCTTGATCGTTTCGTAAGCTTTTAAATCGCCGAGCTCACCTGCTTTGCTCAGATCCAGGCAACCATTTTTAGTATCGCCGAAATTGATTCGTAAAACTCCTCGCAAATAGTAAGCATCTACATTTTTCGGATTGATCTCGATGATCTTCGAGCAATCGTTGATCGCATCTTCATAAGCCTCAAGAAACTGCTTCGCCTTACCACGGTTAAAGTAAGCTTCGATATAATTTTCGTTGATGGTGATTGCAGACGAAAAATCGTCGAT
>DASPJN010000118.1:0-23824 GCA_035628595.1 Chryseosolibacter sp. | reverse complement strand
TTTTGCGTTCGGAAACCTGAGTGACTTAAGTGATTTGGTTAGTCGGCTAACATTGAATGCGAGAACATCTATTGAATCCTGACGTGGCAGCATCTGTAACCTGTAATTGTGATGCTTTACCTTTTTTGGCCCTTCGTAACGCACCGTTATTGGTACAAGCACATCATTACTCGCGGTTTGAGCGGATAGCAATGCAGGACATTGCATCAAAAACAGTAAAAGCAGATATCTTGTGAAAACTCGCCAACTCATATAAACGCACGAAGGGTTATCATGTAAAATTACAAAATTACCCTTGTTCGACGCGGTTATTACCGGTTATTCCGATCGCATCGCTTTAATGGGATTTTCTCTGGCTGCGCGAATCGACTGGTAGCTGATGGTGAGTAATGCAATGACAACAGCGATGACTCCGGAAAGGATAACAACAGTAAAATCTATATTGATTCTATTCGCGAATCCTGTTAACCAGTTTTCAGTGAAATACCAGGCAAGTGGCGTTGCAATGATAAACGCGACAATTACGAGCAATGTAAAATCGCGCGACATCAGTATTGTCACCTGCGAAGCACTCGCACCCATGACTTTCCGAATCGAAATTTCCTTCGCACGTTGTTCTGCAGTATAGGCTGCTAGGCCAAACAATCCAAGACAAGCAATACCAATTGCCAGGATCGTAAAGATCAACACGATCTGGCTCATGCGTTGCTCGGCACGGAACAAAGCATCAAAGTTTTCGTCAAGGAATGAGTACTCGAACGGTGCGCCGTTCGCATATTTCTTAAAAACCGCTTCGAGTTTTTCGATTTGCTCGCGTGTATTGCCTTTGGCCAGACGTATAGCCATCTCGTAGTTAGGCTCTGATCCAAGCGTGATCGCCATCGGCTTAACATTGTCTCGTAGCGTTTGAAAATTGAAATCTTTTAACACGCCTATCACTTTCAACGGACGTGGTTGCTCACCCTGATAAGAAAGTACGGTCGCTTCATCGAGATTTGCGAAGTTCATTGCCTTGTAGGCAGTTTCATTTAGTACAATGGCCGCTGTATCACTTTTAAATTCTCGTGAAAAAAATCTTCCCTGCGCAACTTCATATCCCATGGTTGTGACATGATCATGATCGACCATGTAAAGGTGTAACAGAAAATCCTGTTCAGATCCACCTTTTCTGAAAGCGCTGTTCCAACTTAATTTAGGAGGTAGCTGATTGGCAAAACTTGCGCCCTTGAATGCGGGGTCAGCTGCGAGTTCGTTTTTGAATGCCTGCGCATTTTTGCCCAGTGAAAACGTGTGGAGAAGATCGACAACATTTTCTTTATCAAAACCGATATTTTTCTCCTGCATGTATGTAAGCTGTCGATAGACCACGATACTTCCGAAGATAAGCGCAATCGAAATGATGAATTGAAATACCACAAGTGCATTACGCAACGCCGAATTTCTGAATCCGGATCTGATCTTCCCCTTGAGCACCTCCGTTGGCTTAAACGCAGTAAGGTAAAACGCGGGATAGCTACCGGCAATGAGACCGATCAAGATTGTGAATCCGATCAGTGAAGTAATAATCACAGGTTGCGTGAAAAACGAAAATGTAAATTGCTTACCAGCAAGGACATTAAATACATCAAGCGACACAGCGATAAGTGCAAGTGCTACAATTGTTGAAAACGTGCTGTAGATCATAGACTCCGATAGGAACTGAAAGATCAGCCTGCTTCGCAAAGCACCGATCGTTTTACGAACACCAACCTCCTTTGCACGATTTGCAGATCGCGCAGTTGAAAGGTTCATGAAATTGATACAGGCAATGAGAATAATGAATACCGCAATCGCGCCGAAGATATACAGATACTGAATGTTGCCGTTTGGTGTCAGTTCCTCCGACAAGGAAGACTTCAGGTGGATGTCGAGCATTGGCTGGAAGCCGAGACCGAATTCGTTCCCGGCTTCTTTGAATTGCTTGAAAGTGAGACCGATGTAACGTTCAAGCTCGGCGCCGGCATTTTGTTCGACAAGTTTATCGAGCTTATCCTTAACGTTGCTAATATCTGCACCGGGATGAGTTTTGAAATATGTATAGATATTATTTGACGTCCACTGTGTATTCGTGCGCATGTAGTCCCACGACTCCCCAGAAAGGATGATATCGAAAGGAATGTGAGAATTTGCAGGCGAGTCCTTCACAATACCAACAACTTCTCCCGCTAGCTTTTCCGAACCGCGAAGCATCATTTTTCCGATAGGGTCTTCGTTGCCAAAGTATTTTTTCGCCACTGACTCGGTGATCACCAGTTTGTTTGTCCCTTTCAGAAATTCATCAGGAATTCCTTTAATAACTTCAAAATCGAAAAACTGAAAAAAGTTTGAATCGGCAACCAACACGTTCGCTTCAGTAAATGCTTTATCTCCAACACTCATTGGCATCGTACGCCAAAGTCCAAAACGCACTGCCTCTGCTATTTCCGGAATTTCTGCCTGTATTGCTTCCGCTACCGGCGCGGGAGAAGTGGCGCCGTTAAAATCATTTCCTTGAAGTCTTCCATTGAAAGTAACGCGATAAATGCGACTGGAATCCGCATGCATTTTGTCAAAACTGAGTTCATCAACAATATAGATGATGATCATCAACGTAGCGGCTATACCAACACTTAACCCGATAACATTAATCGAAGAGTAGCCTTTTTGGCTCAGCATAATTCGCAATGCGGTCTTTAGGTAATTCTGGATCATGATGGACGTGATATTTTTTACTGAGGTTTCCGGGTAGCAATTATAGTACTAAAAACGAAAGGCTCGGTAGAACTTTAAGAACGCTGGATTTTAACATTGTACACACCAAATCGATCCACCATGGGCGATTGCGAATGTTCACTTACAAAAGTGGGCGTGCGATTTCGCACATCGTAAATCTGGAAATCTACCTTGAACTGATTGGATTGTTGATTCCGAAACCGCCAGTCATGAAAAAAGGCGATCACCTGACCGCCTTTTTTAAACTCATTAGCTAGTTCTATGAATTTGTCTCCATTGGAGATTCCATCTGCATGTACGAAAGGGTGCCATCTTTAACGACAATTTTAACGTAATCATATCCTGATGTGCCGTGGTTATCTTTCACCTGAAGCTTGATCACATAAGTGCCGGCGTTGAACCCGCTCAGTGTTGGGGTTCTGCTCGAATTGTTTGTGAGCTTCAGATTCGGTCCTGAATACTTCGACCAAAGATAGCTTTGAATGTTTCCGTCCTTGTCCGATGCAGACCCCGATAGCGTTATCGCATTAACCGGTAGCGTCAGGTTTCTATCTGCGCCCGCGGATGCAACTGGTGGATGATTAACGATCACTTTTACATCATCGTTGTGTGTAGCCCCATCGTTGTCACGAACCGCCAACCGGAAGACGTAGGTACCTGAAGCGAGTGATGACAACTTAAGTGATGCACTTGTCACATTATTCATCGTCGCACTGCCGCCGGAAATTTTAGACCAACGGTACGCCGTTACCGATCCATCTGTGTCGTTGCCTGATCCTGATACGGTGGTGGCATTCGTTGGCAGCATTACCACTTTGTCCCGACCCGCGTATGCCACGGGCGCGACGTTGGACGTACTCGTATTGGTGTCAGTGTCGGTGTCGGAGGTACTCTCGGTGGAAGCAGTTGAAGTGCCGCGCTTTACGTAAACCGTCACATGATCAGTTTTGAGCGCGCCGTCATTGTACCGCACTGCCAGTGTGAACACGTACGTTCCTTCAAGAAGGTTTGACAAGTACAGTGATTTCGAGTTGGTTCCGCTCATCGTCACCGATGCGCCGGATTTTTTACGCCATGAGTATGAAGACACCGATCCATCATTGGAACTACTTCCATAGATCGTTGCGCTTCGTGATGGAAGAATGACCGTTTTGTCCGGGCCGGCGTTCGCAATAGGGGATGTTGTGTTGGTTGTCGTGGTGTTCGTCGTTGACGATCTTTTCACGTACACAGCCATGTCGTCGGATTTTACGCCGCCATCGTTATCTTTCACAGTCAGCCTGAAAACGTAGGTGCCCTCGACAAGATTTGATAGCGACAAAGTTTTCGTGTTTGCGCCGCTCATGGTTGCAGAACCGCCAGAACGCTTTGTCCAGGTGGTAGAGCTGATAGTTCCATCAGCATCCGTTGCATTTCCATATATCTTGAGATTATTTGTCGGGAGGGTAATGGTCTTGTTAGCCCCGGCATTTGCAACGGGTAGGGTATTGCTTGTGGATGACGATTTGACAATAACTGTAATGTCATCACTATCTGTTGCGCCGTCGTTGTCCTTAGCTGTTAAGGTAAAAACGTAGGTTCCCTGCACCAGATTGGTCAACGAAAGTGTTTTTGAGTTTTGCCCGCTGAGCGTGGCAGTGGGTCCTGATTTTTTTCTCCACACATAGGAGCTAATCGTTCCGTCGCTGTCCGTCGCTGAGCCGTACAATTTTACGCTGTTCGCCGGAAGGGTTAACGTCTTGTCAGCGCCAGCTTTTGCAACGGGTGCGGTATTGGTTATTGTTGAAGATGAGCTCGTCGTCCCTTTTTTGAAAGACAGCAGCCAGGTAAGTGAAGGCATGTTTTTGTAGACTTTATCCCATATAACGTGGCCCATTCCCGGGAAGATCGTCAGCTTCGCGAGCGGAGACGGCTTAAAGCTATTGATCGCATTGATCATGTTTATTGTTACGCCTTCGCCAACTACGTTATCGGCATCACCGTGAAAACCCCATGTTGGCAGGTCTGCATTCGCAATCACTGATGCTTTCGATGTGATATTGTAGCCACTGCAGATAGGAAGAATTGCAGCAAATACACTCGGATATTCCGTCGCAACGCTCCATACACCTCCGCCGCCAAGGCTTAGTCCGGTTAAATAAATGCGGCTTGGATCAATACGCAATTTCGTTTTTACATAATTGATCACTTGCATCACATAAGATCCGGACCATCGGCCCATTGTTGTTTTTAGTTGAGGTGAAATCAGGATGAATGGGTATTGGGCACCGTATTTCACATACTTTGGGAGACCGACATTCGCAACGCGATTAACATCCGTAATGGTATTGCCCTTTTCTTTGATTCCATGTAATGAAATGACAACAGGATATTTGTTTGAATTTGTGTTATATCCTTGTGGGAGATATTCAAGGTAACCGATACCGCCTGACGTCATACGCGCGGTTTGTTGCGCGAACGCCTGGCCGATCGAAAAGATGGTTACTATTAGCAGGGGAAAAAATTGTTTAATCATTCTTCTTCTTGTGTTGGGCCTGTACGCACGGTAATAATACGCGCAGACCGGTGGGAAAATAATTCAGGCGAAATAATGACGGTCGGAAAGAACTAGGTTTTACAATCACTCATATCCTTCAGGTTTTTCAGTTCCGTTCTTTTGATGTCGCGAAGAAAGAGATATGCGCGTCGATTTGAAAGAGAAAGAAGATGAAGGCCTGTATATATCAATGACTGACAATATTTGCAGATAAAGGAAGCGACCAATGTTTTTGGTAAATCGTCGGACAAAAAAAATCCCCCGCGATCCTTGACCACGAGGGACTTCTTCGTCTATATATTCGCCGATGCAAAACTAACAGATCAACTTAGTGCATTGAAATGATGGATCGGTCGAATGAAATAATCAGTGGACGAAACGTTTTACAGACCGATATTTTTATCTCGAACGCATTGGATTAAATCCGTATTAAATGCGAATTAAATCAATGTTAACTTCTATTTTTTTCGTTTGTACGTTAGGTCATACATGGTAGTCCACGTCTTGCCATTGTCGTTACTCACTTCATTAAACTGTCGGACCTGGTCGACGCCTTCTTTAAAGAATATGAATCTTCCGATTTGTTTTCTTCCCTGCTGATCAACCTGGGTGAAGGTGAACCGCATCGCATTATCCTTGTATTCTCCATCTACAAATTTCTGCGGCGGTCCGCCAGATCCGATCCACAGTTGTTCCCACTTGCTGGTTTCCGGGTTTACGTAGTTCATGCTCTTTCCACTTCCGCCTTGTGGGCCAAGTGCCGTCCAGTTCTCAAGTAACATGCATCCGCCAGATGCGATCTCGATCACGTTGTTACCAACAAGTCTGTCTGTTCCGCTAGCGTAGACGTCCCACGTGCCAACCCAAAAATCAAATTCACGCATTTGTGGAATGTCCATACAATTTTTCTGAGCCTGACTTCTGTTTATTGAAAGCATTAAGGCAAGAATGACGAGATAGCGCATAACTTTTTATCTAAAGATAGATCGCCGAACGTATAACTCAATCACACATTCTTCGGCATTTTACTCCTTCTTGGTTGATGACGCGTTTGACCTCTTTTTTGCCGCATCTGCCCGGCGGATGATTTCGCACAGGCGCATATCTTTGTATCAACTTAATATTCACGACATGGAAACAACTCAGCAAAAACAGATTACAGTGGAGGCTACCGTTAATGCTCCCGTTAGCAAAGTTTGGAATTATTTCACAGAGCCGGCCCATATAATGAAATGGTGTTATGCAAGCGACGACTGGCACGCGCCGTATGCGGAAAACGATGTACGCGATGGTGGAAAATTTAAGACAACGATGGCTGCGAAAGATGGATCGATGCAATTCGATTTTGCAGGCATTTATGACAAAGTTGAAGACCAGCGTTTGATTACATATCGCCTTGAGGACGGAAGACAGGTTAGAATCGAATTTTCCTTTGCGAAGGAAGGTACGATCATCCGCGAAACATTCGATCCTGAAAACGTATTTTCCGTTGACATGCAGCGTGCTGGCTGGCAATCTATCCTCGACAACTTTAAAAAGTATGTAGAGGCGAATTAAGTTTGTAACGCTCGACCTGTGAGCCTTCATTTGTATCAGGTTTCACTACCTTTGGATCAGGAATAATAATTGGGGGCCACAGGTCATGAGCAAAAACCGCCTTGAAAAACCAGCGTGTGTAATTTATGCTTGTTGCGGAAGCAAGTGCAAAAAGAGAGGCGGAAAGCAACTCTTTAAAGATCTGAGATCCATTGTGAAGGAAAGCAAGCACCGTAGACAGGTTCAGGTGATTAAAACAGGCTGTACCGACCGTTGCAAGTTTGGGCCGATCGTTGCCGTGATGCCGGAAAATACCTGGCACTTTGAAGTCGATACCAACAAGGTGGCAAATATTGTCGATGACAGCATTCGCCGGATCCAGAATACAACTGATAACAACTCTTAAAATACCCCAAATGCGGTATCAACCGTAACCCCTGGTGGTATTGTGCGATATCGCATAACATTTGACCTTTGATTTAATGATCAATCGCATTACGGAGGTCACCGATGATCGCCATCTATGTTATGAATTTGAATTTTTTGCAATTGAACGCATTGCCATCTTGGCAGATTGCTGATGCTTCATAAACCAGCGATGATGTGATAAGGCAACCAGTAACCGTTTCAACTCTCTCTATACTTGGTCCCGTGATAATTTTTGTTGTCGTATCGGGAGCAAAGATGTGTAAAATGACAGGACTACGTTTATTCGTATTCCTGTCTCTCACTTTTGGACTGAACGTTTTGTACAAGACGGCTAATCGATTCCCTGCGTATTTTTAGTGGTTGCGCTATGACCGAATTCAACACAATATTTATGTTGCTTGTGAATCCCGCTGCTGACAGCCGGGGAGAAATTGATGTGACCATTCGCCAATCAATGCGCTCTTGTTTATGGTCGTGTATGTCATACTTTTCAGGATTGCGGAGTAAAATATGAGCGGGCCTATGAACAGATGTGAAATTCGGATCATGGCAAATGCTACTTTTATTATTCTGCTAGAATATTTACATTTTACTGAGCAGCCGCGCTTTAATACTTGTAGTCATGTGCCTGGAGGTTCGCGGATTCTTTAACCGATGCTGTCTAACGTGAAATATGTAATGATTGCCGCAGAAATATGGATGGGCAGACGCTGAACACTTATGTTTTAATTTTTGGATCGATGGCTATGTTGCTGATGGGAATATCAATTGTTCTTTTTGTATACATCTACCAAAGAAAAATGATCAGAAAACAACATGCGTACGCAGCGATCGAGCAGCTTCTTCACAAAGAAGAACTTAAATCGGCTTATGCACAGCTGGAAGGAAAAGAGATTGAGCGCAAAAGGATCTCCGAAGATCTGCATGATAACATTGGCAGCCTGCTGGCAACGATGAGAATGTACAGTGATCTTTTACTTGAAATCAAGGACCCGGCAGAAGTACACACATATGCAAACAAAATCTCTGCGCTGACAGAACAAACGGCAATTGAAACCCGCAGGATCTCTCACGACCTTGATTCAGGGTTTCTCCACAACTTCGGTTTGCGAAATGCCATTGAGCGGCTTATCGGGGCGATTACTATGTCGCAACGTCTTGACATTAAATCAGTGATCGAGGTACATCAGGAACCCGAAAACGAGCTTAGTATAAATGTTTACAGAGTGATCCAGGAACTGTTTAATAATACATTGAAACATGCTAAGGCGTCACAGGTTCGTATCGAAGTAACACAGATACCCGGCGAGTATCTCAGCATTATTTTCGAAGACAATGGGAAAGGATTTGATGTGAGCAGCGCAAAGGCTGGAATTGGGATTCAAAATATCAGAACACGCGTTGAACGCTTTCACGGACAGGTGAATTTCCACTCAACTGAAAATCGCGGAACAACATGCATCATAGAAATACCACAAACATGAGCGATTCAAAAATTTCTGTTGTACTGGCAGATGATCACCACATTGTGGTCGAAGGTATTCGTGAAATATTAAAAAACGTCGAGGGTCTCGAAGTTGTCGGCGTTGGCTACAATGGAAAAGAGCTGATTAAGATCGCGCGGGAGTCAAAGCCCGACCTTGCAATCCTGGATATCAATATGCCGGAGATGGACGGTCTTCAATGCACCCGTATCCTTAAACAAGAGTTTCCGGCAATCAAAGTGTTAATTCTTACCATGTACAATGACCGTACTTTTATCAACGAAATGATCAATGCCGGGGCCGACGGTTGTGTACTGAAGGCAACTGGTACAGGCGAATTACGTGATGCAATAAACCGGGTTCTCAATAACAAGTCCTACTTCGATGCCCTTCCGCAGGTGTCAGCAGTTTCAATGCAGGAAAAAGTACAACTTAGCGACCGCGAAATTGAAATCATTAAGCTGGTGGTAAAAGGAAAAACCAGTGGTGAAATAGCCGATGTATTGTTTATCTCTGACCATACAGTCAAGACGCATCGTAAAAACATCTTTCGCAAACTCCAGATTAATCATGTCAGCCAGCTAACAAGTATTGCAATCAACCGTGGTTGGGGTTAGGGTAATCACGTTTGCATTCAGGCATACGCTTTTATCACACATTTCTGCGTTTAGATTAATCAAAACTTAATAGAATTGTTATGAGTAAAAACACTGGAATATTGCTGGCGGCCATAGGCGGAGCAGTTGTGGCGGCATTGATTGCAAATTATTTATCGACACCTAAAGGGCAGGAACTGTTGAGCTCAGCGTCAGAAACATTAAAAGATCTTTCGGGAAAAGCCACCGAATTAGCTAAATCGAGTGTGGAGGAAGTTCTTCAGGAAACTAAAAACACGCTTGGTACAGTGGTGAAAGAAAAGATCGCGGAAAAAGTAATGAAGTAAACAGTATAGGGGCTGTTTTTCTAAGCAGCCTCTATGTTTTTAATTTCAAAATAACCCACTTGCCGAAAATCATTGTCAGCAACAACAACGGGTGATAAATAACGATCAGGAAGATCATTCCGCTTTCTCCAGACCCAGTAAGGTTGTTTACCTCGACAGCAAATTCAATCGCTAGCCCTGATATCAAAATGAAACAGAGCGAAGCAAGCAGCGACCAGCCAAAATAGCCCCAACGGTTTTGCGCCCACATCATGATCAGACAATTCGTGGCGATTAATACCGCGTAGGAAACACCACCGATTGTATATGCACGGTCGGCGGTTTCAGGGTCAAATACTATTAATGCAATAAGGAACATTCCTGCAACGAGCAACATTTGAAAAAATGGTCGGAGCAGGCTGTTTCGATTCAGTATCTGGTTTGAGATAAAATTCAAATGCTATGAAGATTTACGGACAACTTTTTTGGAGTTTTTTATCTAAGAAGTATTCTGTGGGGCCTATTCGTACGCCTTCTGGCCAATATAATTTCCGGGAGGATTGTAGTTCGCGACGATAAGGATCATACCGTTTTCGCAAGTTGCTTTTCCGATGCCGATCTCTTTTGTACTATACCACACCATCTGCGTGTAATGGCCCACCGGATACCAGTTTTCATACGTAAGCGGACCATGCACATACTCTTTAATTTCGCTATACCAGCTTTTTGAAGCGTCTGTAGCTGTATAATCAATACCGCTGCCGCCAAAAATATTTTCGCCAAATGGTTTTTTCTTGTTTTCGCCGGTTCGGTGCTCGAAGGCACAATTCCGTGATGCGAGGTTCTCTGCCCATTCCTGCGCATAAGCTGCGAGCTCGGCAGACCATGAAAGTTGGATGTTGCCAACGTCTTTCCGGACTTTGTTGTGAAAATTAAGCGCCTCCTGTGCTTCTAGCTGGTCAACCTTTGACCCCGTTGTTGATGGAACAGTTTGCGCAAAGACACAAAAGTTGGCGGCGACTATTAACAAAATAAATGGGGTTCTCATAAAAAGACTTTTCAATAAAGGTAAAAATAAAGCTGCATTATTGTTTTTAACGGAATCTATATCTTAAAAATGATTCGCCGTTCGCATAATTCAGGGTGAGCCTTCATTTTTTTCTGTCAACTATTTATTAAATTACGCGATAACTTTATCCATGAAATCCTTCGTAACCCTGATTTCTTTAAGCTTGTTATTTGTGCTTGCTAACTGCAAATCTGCTGACACTTCCCGGAATTCCGGTAATATCGACAGCGGAAATTCTACCGACCTGGCTACGGCATTAAAAATCAGACTTGGGCCAGATCCCATTGCGGAGGAAAACGAAGCGCAAACCTTGATTTTGTACAAACAGCAACCTGGCGGACACGTGAAAGTAACCTATAAATTCGTCGTGGTTCGAAAATCAGATAAGGTGATAATCCATGAAGGACAGTATCAGATGGGATACGTTAAATGGGCTGACAACTCTACCCTGGAACTTGTGTCGTCTGGAGATGGAGAAAATCCTGAAAAGAAATTCATAAACCTGAACATAAATAAGTATTAACCTAAACTGAAAGCTGTGCGAAAAATTCTACTGCTAACGGGCACATTTTGTGTCAGTCTCGGGATCGGGATATCCCTTAAAGAAAAATCACCACATCATGACGTCGTTGTTCAAGAAACGAAGATCGATAAGTGGGATAAACCTGAAAAATACCTGGAATATCATCGCGGAATCAGGACGAAGATAGGAGAGGCTACATCTGCGTATCCAGCAGGATACAAGTGGAAAGAATTAAGAGAGTTAAGGAGTAATCAGTTTGCGCAAGCGCGAAGGGCTGCCGGAAGAACGCACGCAAACGGCGTGCAAGAGTGGACCGAACGCGGCCCGGGAAATGTTCCTGGGCGTACGCGAGCGCTTCATAATGTTGCGGGAGATGACGCAAATAACACATGGTTGGCCGGTTCTGCTACAGGAGGTATCTGGAGAACTACTGATGGCGGAGCGACGTGGTCTGAAAGAAGTTCTGAGTTCCCGGCCATGGGTATTTCAAGCTTTGGAAGTGACGATGCAGGAACTG
The DNA here is from genome assembly GCA_035628595.1 of Chryseosolibacter sp. Taxonomy (GTDB): domain Bacteria; phylum Bacteroidota; class Bacteroidia; order Cytophagales; family Cyclobacteriaceae; genus Chryseosolibacter. Next base: position 12,057 of record DASPJN010000118.1, on the reverse strand, counting down.
TTATCTACGCTGGAACAGGCGAATTCGTTTCGTCACTATTCTCTTCTATAGGAAACGGCATTTTTAAATCTACTGATGGCGGTGTTACGTGGACACAGCTGCCGAGCACTTCAACCGAAGTTACAGATGAATTTTCAATAGTAACAAGACTGGTAGTTGATCCGGCAGATCCCGATATTATCGTTGCCACAACTGTACCGCACAGTAATTCTGACGATGAGACCTCAGCGATCATGCGTTCAACTGATGGAGGTGATACATGGACAAAGGTGTTGGAGGTTGATGGCGCGTTTGAACAAATTATTGCCACACCAGGAAATTTTAATGTACAGTACGCATCTCAAAATGGTGTTGGCGCCTGGAAATCAACTGATGCGGGTTTGACATGGGAATTGTCAAACTACGGAATGTCAGTTGCCGGTAGATTAGAGCTAAGCGTTTCACCAGCGAACCCGTTAGTTGTATATGGAACGGCGGTAGGCACGTTGGCAAAAAATGACGATGTCTCTGCAGAAGCTGACCTTTACCGCTCCGACGACGCTGGTGAGACCTGGTCACTTGTTGATGTTACGTACCAGAGTAACGCTTTTGATTTTTTTGAAGGCCAGGGGTTCTATGACAACACGGTGCTTGCCGACCCGTTCAATGAGGATATCGTTTACTATGGAGGCGTAAGCTTATTCAGATCCACAGTATCGGATGAGGCCACCAGCATTAATAACTATTTGCTTGAAGAAAATGGAACGCCTTTCCTAACGCTTCTTGGTTTTACTGCTATGCCGTATGCTAACCTACGCCTGGATGTTGGTGATCCTGAGCCCGAGATCGATGTAGAAGTACGCTTCGGTCCTGGCGTATCGCAGATGGCTCATCAATTCCTTGTACCCGAGAACAGAACGAGTGGAGTTGCGGCCAATGAATATGTTTATAACGATTATGTCGAGATTCCATTCGAAGTTTGGGATGTCACAAATAATAAGCAACTGATGGTTTCTTTCCGTGATCAAAACAGAGATGGAACTTTCGATTTAAGGCCCCAATATTTCAGCACAACGCCGGCTACGGATTTCCTGTCAGACAGCCGGGAATATTTGTATATAAATGGGGTTGACTATAACGCAACGACACCGGACGAAAATATCGCCGTTCCCGGCGGCCAGGAATTCGAAATGGTTTATAATATTTTTCCTGCGCTTGCGGACAACCATGTTTGGACACCGGATGCCCTGCCAGCATCTAACGTTCTCATTAATCATTTGTCTATTCAAAAACTTTCTGCTTCAACAGTTACTGTAGCCGATGGTCGTGATGATTTCGGTGGAACGAACGGTTCTAATCAGGTTGATCTGGCTGCTGGCGTCCATCCCGATCACCACTTTATGATAGCGCTTATTGAAGATGATCAGACATACCGCATCCTGGAGGGCAGTGATGGAGGCGTTTTTGTTTCGAAAGTTTCAGCGACGCCCGGCATTACTGATGGCGATTGGACATTCAAGGGACTGGGATACAATACAAGTCAATTTTATGGTGTTGATAAAAAGCCTGGTGCGGATGTATACATTGGTGGCATGCAGGATAACGGAACCAGATTTTCAAACCAGGCGGAGTCCGCGAGTGCCACTACTGCATACCAATACGCTATCGGAGGCGATGGTTTTGCCGTACTCTGGCATGCGATCGATCCTAATAAAATCCTTGGTTCTGTTTACTACGGGAGTATAAGAAAATCGATCGATGGGGGAAATTCTTTTGCCCTTTCTACATCTGGCTTGGCTGCCCTGTCAGCTGACAACTTTTCTTTCTATACGAAGATAGCCAATTCAAAGAGTCTGCCAGACAGAGTTTTCACCGTAGGTGCTGCTGGCGTTTATTACTCAAATAACTTCGCAGACAGTTGGAATCTTACCGCCATTGAAGAGAAATGGTCAGTAGGTAGTGTCTTGTATCATGATGTAAGAGTTTCCGAAGCGAATGCAAATATTGTGTGGACAGGGGCTGGCATGTCCGAGGAGAGCGGAGCTGAATTAAGCCTCCATGTTTCAATCGATGGTGGGAAGACTTTTTCCGCTACAAACAACTACACTGAACGTGAAATGGATGGCTACTTGACAAGACTTGCGGTGCATCCGACTGATGAGAACACTGCGTATGCCATTTACTCTATCGCAGATCATCCGAAAATTTTACGTACGACCGACATGGGAGAAACCTGGGAAGATATTTCTGGTTTTGGAGTAAACACTTCTAGTAGCAATGGTTTTCCTGATGTTGCTGTCTATTGTTTATATGTACGTCCTGACAATACAGATATTCTTTGGGCTGGAACAGAAATAGGTATTGTTGAGTCACTTGACAACGGCGCAACCTGGGCCCTTCTGGAGGATTTTCCTAATGTAACAGTATGGGACATGAAGGGCGTAGATAACCAGGTTGTCATCGCAACGCACGGTCGAGGCATTTGGACTGCAACAATCGATGCGCCCCAAGCAGAAAACTTTGCACCTGTAGTTATGAAATCAGGTACCTCTCCGGAAGAAGAATTTATTATACGCTTTAAGACTACCAAGGCACTTGATTCAGTCTATTTTTATTTCGGCGGAGTCTTGAGAAGCAAAGTAGTTGAAGAAATCGCCGCCGGCGAATTCGATATAATCTTTGAAGGAATTACGCCCGGCACCAGAAAATTGCATATGATGGCATACAGTGGTTCGAGCCCATATCAATCTCCTGAATATTCCGTTACGCATTTTGACTGGCTGCCTGCGGAAGATTCGTATGAGAACTACTTAAAGGGCGCGGAGGGACTTGATCTGAAGAATCTTGAAGTGGACGATTTACCTGACACTGAACTTGGCATTGTTCGCACTTCCCATCCATATGCGGACAACAAGGAACATTCGATTTTCATTAGGACACCAATCATTGTAGGCTCATCAAATACAATGTTTAACTACCGAGACATCGCAATTGTCGATGTCGATAATGACTCCGTGGTTATTGAAGCCACTACAAACGGACTTGATTGGATTGAGATTACGCCATCCTATAATGCATCGGCTGATGAGACATGGTTGGCTGCACTAAACGCAGATGAAAGTGGCGATGCGTCTATGTTTGTAGATCACAGCATAGACTTCGGCTCTCTTTTTGAAACTGGTGATGTTGTCATGTTCAGAATGCGTATGTTGAGCAATGAAACTGTAAACAGCTGGGGTTGGGCTATCGATAATATTGGTATCCAAAGTGAGCCGGTGGCAACGGAAGAAAATCCCTTGTCTGTAAAGATGCATGTTTATCCGAACCCATCTCCGAATGCGGTGAAAGTTCAATACACTTTAGCAAAAGCATCTGAGGTTTCGATTCAAGCTGTTGATATTACAGGTAAAGTAATACAATTCAGTGCAATCGGAATGCAGGCCTCGGGAACACATGAGCATGTTATTCGCTTCGATAATGCAGGACAATACTTTATCACGGTTACTTCCGGTAACAAAAAAGAAACAAAGAAGGTCGTGATTAAACGATAGTTGATAATTCATTTTAATAAAAAGACCTGGTCCCGATGATTAGGTCTTTTTATTTTTAATTAGAACTCCCACGACCTGAGTGCAGCTTCTTACCTTTATCGTCGGATTGATTGCTGAAAGTTTAAGCAGATGTCATACGATACTTAGATTGCTATACCATACGTGTTTTGTACTAACAAACCTAAAATTGATAAATAGATCTGAATTGATAACTAGCAGTTTGTCGGGCAAATGAATTCGACTACATCGTGATTGCTCTTACAGCAATTCTAATTCGTAAGGCAATTATTTTCTTTAAGATGTTCGCCTTCTTGTTAATTTATATTTAGCATTGGGTAAGCAGCAATTAATTTATATTTTTGCGGCCTAAAAAAACCATATGAAGAAAATTTTACTTTTAAGTATTTGCACCCTTTTTGTTACAGCCGCGTATTGTGATGTAACTTTTCCACTTTTTAAAATAAATGACGTGTCGCCAGGGAACACTATTTATTTACCAGCGAATCAAACAATTGAACTTGAGATTAACTATACCGCTAAGAAGTCATCCAATCAAGTAGTAGGTAATTCAGTAGTGTACCTACAGATTCTGGACATATTTGGTCAACAAGACCAACGTATACTCGTGAACCAGATTAGTGACGCGTCGTGGTGGAATAACGAAGTCTCATTTACAGACCTTAAGGTAGATTTTACGATGATCGGTTTGGAATTTAATGCTCGCCTTCTATTTGTCTCCTCTTCAGGTGTCGAGTACGGGAGCAGCACTATAAAATTCTTGCAGGCCTATCCACCAGTTGCTGACGCCGGCCCCAATGCAACCATTTTTTGCCCTGAATCCGTTGAAATTGGCGGGTATCCAAGTGCTTATGATGGTTTGGAACCTTACGTATATTCGTGGGAGCCATCAAACGGATTGAGCGCGACGAATGTTGCGAACCCCGTCGCTTCGCCTACATCCACAACCCTTTACACTCTTACTGTTACGGATGCCCGAGGCTTTAAAGCTACTGACCATGTTTTAGTTTCAGTTGTTTTAGAGACAACGCCGGCGATAGGAGGAAGCACATATATGTATAAGCCCTGTCCATATACCGTGTCCAAAAAGTCATTTTACTTATCCACTGCGATACCTAATCATGCCACGAATCTTACATGGACCACTTCTTACGGAACCATAACTAAATATTATTATACAAACGGATTAAAGACTGGGGTAGAGATCACGATAGGTCAGGCCCCTCTTCCGGAAGTTCGGAAATATTCTTCGGTCGGAAGTAACGAGGACTTTATGACCACTGGAATTACCGACTTCGTGATAGAATGTACGGCAACTTACCCTTGTGGAACTAAAAAAGGTAGTAAGACAGTCGAACTACGCAACCCAGTTTGCAAAGTTATACCGCCGTCGCCATACCTTTTGAAATCAGATTTGCTTGAAGTTAAAGAATTTGACAGATCTCTTCCGCGTGAAGAGAAACTTGAAATTAACGTATTCCCAAATCCCGTTTCGTCTGAATTAAATTTGAGCATGCTAATTGTTGAGAATTCCTCATGCAATATTAAGTTAGTAAACCAACAAACAAGCGAGGAGATGATGTTAGACAGCCGCTACGTCGAAAAAGGTAAAACCAATTTAATATACAATGTTTCGGGTTTGAGACGCGGAGTTTATGTTCTTACCATAGAGCTTAATGGGATCATAAATCGCAAAAAAATCGTTTTGTATTAAGGAGAAATCAAAAGTCGTAAACAGATGGTATTCGATTTCTGATAAATAATCAAAATGCATCTTCAAGGAAAGACCTGGTCGTGTAAGCCAGGTTTTTTTATTAGTTGAAGATCAATAACACGGCTAAGCTTCCAAATGAGCCAACAAATCCGACAACGTAAAGCCAGAAAGCAATTTTATTCAATGTCGAAGGATTTGCGGCATGCTTACCTTTTTTCCAACAATAGAACCCGATCAATGCAACTGGAAATGAAACAACAAGGTTGATGTAGTATACCCACATCCAACCGGTAGCAAGAAACCAGATCGCACAGATCGTTGCGAATATGTTGAGGCGATCTTGCTTTGTCATCACAATAAAAAATTGAAACCGATGTTTTGCTTCCCACTGTATTGCCATGGAGGGGAAGTTTCGAATGCATACACTTCCGACTTTGGGTTCCCATCAAGAATGTGATGGACGGCTGTCACCTGGAAATATTTCTTATGTCCATCAATGTCCAGGCTTAAAAATTCATCGCTGTGCGGAAAAAGTTGCAGTTCAAATTCTCCGTAAGGATTGTACTGCTTGTCCGTTGTTTGTTTAACAAATAATGTAAACTTCATCATTTATATAGTTTACCGAATTTGCACAAAAAAACTGTTTCACTGGAAACAGTTTTAATTTCACGTAGTCCACTTACTGACTTTACCTGTCTGAGCCGCCGTCCTTTACAATTACTTCATGGCGCGCCTCTCTTAATGCCGATTCATCTTCTACTTTAACAAGCTTCTTCTCGCCGTCGCGGTCAACATAAAACATTTCGCCGTTAAACTTATACACAACCTGCCCTTCGGGTCCTTCTTTATCCTCCATCACTTCTACCTCATGGTATTCAGCCTCCTCAGATGAACTTGAGGATCCGGAGTTATTATCCTCATTGCTGGCCGAAGGGTTTGAAGTCGTATCAGATTGAAGCGCCTCGTCGCCAGACTCTATTTCATTGCCGGCGCGTTCCAAACCCTGACGAACATTTTGCTCGCCATCACGGGCCTGCTCTCCGATATTCTGACCCGCTTCTTCAGATTCCTCCTGTATATCATTGCCAGCTTGCTCGGCCTGTTCTTCGAGTGACTCTTGTGATCTCTCCATACCTTCCTGTATATCCTGGCCAGAGCGCTGTGAGGCTTCTTCGATTTCATTGCTACTTTCCTGTAGCTCGTCGCCTGCCTCGTTCATAGTGCTGTCAACGCTTTCTGTGTTCCTGTATTGGTCGCTTTGTTGATTCTCTTCCTGTGTTTGAGCAATTGTTGCCAGACTGAATAGCGCAGCCACACATGTCGTTAGTATTTTTTTCATAGTTGCGATTTTGAATTTCTCCTAAATCACGACAAACTTTCATACCAGTCGAGCGGCTGCTGGATTTTTCGTGAAAACCAAAGCATCGAATCGGGTGATTGGTGATTTATTCAACATGTCATTGTTTTAATGTGACCGAGATGTGACCGAGGCGAAAAGCTGGCACACCTTTTTAATTCGTGTTAATCCACCGTCCTTGAAAATTTATGACTGAGAAGGAAAAACAAGAGATCAGAGCAATTATCAAAGAGGAAATCGAGCTGAAGCTTCAGCCGGCAATCACAATAGATGCTTCGAAAGAAAAGCCAGCCCCTGACTCGCCGGAGACCCGCAACATTAATGTTGAAACTGTGAGCCCAACGTATTAGGTCTTGAGCGATTAAGCGGAATTTATCTCTAAAAACGGCTGAATTGTCGGTTTTTTGTGGATTGTCAAGATTTTGGATCAGTTCTTGATTTAACTGGTTTAAAATATCACGACTATGAAAATCTACATCTTATTTCTCGCCATACTCACCATTGGGTTTAGCGCGTCAGGTCAGCGCCAAAAAAATAAGGACAATCAAAAATTAAAAGAAGAGCTTAATCTGACTGAAGCGCAGGCTGATTCAATCAAGAAAATCAGAAAACCGCATACCACCGGCAAAAAGGCTCTGAACAGACGACAGCGCATGGAGCAGGCTGGAAACCGTGCCCAGCGGAAAGCGCTGCATGAACAGCGCAAGGAGGCAATTGAAGATGTTCTAACTGATGAACAGGAAGATCAATGGAAGGATTATCGTGAGCGTAAGCATGCTGAAACACGTAAGGCGAAGCTAGACGAACTGAAAGGCCAACTGAATGTAAGTCCGGCGCAGGCAGCACAACTTGACAGCGCCAATAATAAATTCATGGAAAGCGCAAAACAGCTCTCCGCGGACGAAGAGGCGACCAAGACCAAAATGAAGGATCTGAGAAAGGAATTCCGTTCAGAGATACAGGCCATTCTGACACCCGAACAGTTTGAAAGATGGCAAGAGCTTCGCAAGATGAAGCGCGCAAAGCACCCTAAAAAATGACGTCGAAAGCCCGAATCGTCATCAGCCCTGGCTGTGTTCGTGTTATATTTGCATAATGCGTCTAGCCTGGGTTTTCTTTTTTCTCGCTTTCGTTGGCTGGAATTCTCCAGTATTTTCCCAATATATCGTTGGACAAGTGATTCACGTGGCAGATGGCGATACGTTTGTGATGACCTCCGGTAAGAAGAAGATCAAGGTCAGGCTGTACGGTATTGATGCTCCAGAAAACGGACAGGATTTCGCAAATGCTTCGCGCGAATTTTTACAAACGCTTATATTAAATTACAACGTTCGTGTTACGAAAAAATACACCGACCGGTTCAGACGCATCGTCGGTATCGTTGTGTTTGAAGATCAGAATGTGAATGAACGCCTTCTCGAGATGGGCTATGCCTGGCATCACAAAAAATATGATCAGAATCCCGAATGGGTTGATATGGAAACAAGGGCACGAGCAGCGGGCAAAGGCCTATGGTCAATGCCAAATCCAACGGCGCCGTGGGAATTTCGAAAACAGGATTTTGAAAAGCTGAAATCAAAAAATCTGGGCATACAATAACGATTTCTATGCACCGCTAGCGACTACACCATCAGCATACGTTGATAATATTCCTATCGAAAGACGCGCCCTTTGTAAAACCAAGATCCGAGCTAAAGGATCATTTACCGAAAGGATTTACCGAAGCGATGACATACGGAATGATCAACTATGTTGTCTGGCTGACATCTATCTGAGCGGTTATCATTGTAGCCCGGATCACCCGCTGCCATTTATTAGTCTCGCGTGTCAGAAAAATTTCCACGCCCTTTTATCACATGGAATATATGCCGACCCGGAACTGCTGGCATGGTTCCGCGACTCATATCCAAAAACATTCTGCCTCGAAACTTGATGTGGGAAAAAGCTGCATCCGCTTCAAGAAACCGAACACATTCCTTATGCGCTTATTGCAGATCTGTATACGAGCCGCCTTTAGGAAGACGAAGTGAAATGCGTTGGCCAGGACAGTAGCGCCTTTGCAAAGTATCTCTTGAGATTTCTATGGGTTTTTTTGGTCTCTGGCCAACCAGCAATCCTCATCAGCTTTTCACTCTTGCAGATTCCGGTAGATAAACAGAAAATGTGCTACCTTCTCCCGGCGCCGATGCCACGCTAATTGTTGCATTGATTTTTGATGCAGCTTCTTTCGTGATAAACAACCCAAGCCCGCTTCCGGTTGAACGGTCTGAACCGCGATAGAACATATCGAAGATCTTTTGCTGATGTTCAACATCGATGCCGATACCATTGTCTTTCACCTGAATGCAATGCTCGGATGGAGAAAAAACCACCTGAATAAAACAGCTGCGTTTTTTCAAGTCGTGGTATTTTATCGCGTTTCCGATCAGGTTATTTAATATTACGCTTAGCCTTACTTTATCGGTTTTAACAAGAATATCTTCAGGTACCAGGTTTTCGAATTTGATCTTGTCTGCGTTGGGATTAAACTTAAGAGCGTTGACAATGTCATCAATGAGTTTATGAAGCAAAGTTGTTTCTGACGAAATTTCGGCTCGTTCATTTTTTGAGTAATCAATGATCTCAGAGATAAAGTGATCCTGGGCAGCAACACGTCCCTGAATCATTACCAAAATGTTATCGAGTTCAACAGGGTCAGGTGTTTTTCGTGCCAGGTTTGTCAGCCCGAGGATTGAGCTCAGGGGTGATCGTAAATCATGCGAGACACTATAAACAAAACGATCAAGTTCGTCATTAACTTTTTGGAGCTCTGCATTTTTTTGAGTGGCAATCGCTTCCTTCTTGATAAGCTCATTTTCAGAATCACGATTGAGGTTCATCAGAAAGTACACAATTAGAACACTAATAGTGAGTGAAATGAAATAGTTCAGAATGAAACTGATAGTGATATAGTCATCTTCAGGTCGCGTATAGTGAACGGGTTGCAGATCGCTGAAAAAAGCCAGTAGGAACAAAAGGGTTGTGAAAGATGCAAGCGTTATCCCGATCACCCTGTCATGGAACGCAAGAATTGCGAATGAACCGATTCCGGTAGGGATAAAAAACATAAAAGTTCCGGTCTCAAATGGGTCGTTGAGTGCTGCCCAGAATACCACCATGTTGACCGTGATCATTAAACACACTTTGCCAGCGCGATAATTTTTGGAACGAAACAGAAATACCGAAACCACACTCATGAGGAACAACACTGCATACGACGGCATCGCATAATAAACGTCATGCAACAGATCAACGGCGGTGTAGATCAATGCAACCGCCATGCAGATCAGTGACAGATAGGCTGTAAGAACAACTCGTTTGAATTCCGAACGGGAATCAATTGGGTTTCGACCAATAAGGAGTTCACGAAATTTCATGTCACGACGGATTTCGTCTGCTGGTTAAGAAACCAAATTACACAATTTATTCATTGGCGCTTACCTGCTTCGGCAGCAGGTATTGGGTTGAGGGTATATTTTTTTTAATAACCAGATAAACTTTATAGTTATGAAAATACTGCAATGGAAAGTCGTAATAGTTCTTGCTGCTTTGTTTGCGCTGGGCTGCGAGAAGCCCCCGAAAGGTGATGAAGCAAAGATTACTGATAAAGAGCAGGCATCCCAAGCAACCGGTCAAACTTTCGTAGTCGATACGGCTGAATCATACGTTCAATTTACGGGTTACGGTGTCGGTAAAAATCACCCAGGCACTTTCAAGCTGAACTACGGAGCGACAGCGGTGAAGAACGATTCGATTTCAGGTGGAAGTTTTGTCATTAATATCAAATCAATGGATATGACACAGGAGGGAGATGACATTGAGAACAAGCTTCGTCCACATTTATTAAGCGGAGACTTTTTCGATGCTGATAAATTTGGGACTGCGACCTTCGAGATCACAAAGGTGTTGCCCTACGAGCTTGAAGAGGATGCAGAAAAATCCCTGGTGGAGGGGGCGAACTACGCAATCAGTGGCAATCTCAAGATAAAGGATGTTTCAAAGAACATCACATTTCCAGCGCGTGTGGAACTTGAGGGCAATACGCTCAAGGCGGATGCGAATTTTGATATTGACAGGCGTGAGTGGCAGATGAGCTATGGAAACGATAAAACACTTGGTGACAAATTCATCTCTGAAACGGTGAATATCAAATTTCATATTGAAGCAATGAATGATAAGGCAGCAACGGATTTTTCTGCAAACGCAGAAGAGAGCGAAGAAATGGAATAGGTACCATGTTCAACTTATTGAAATCTGTCCCCGGACTCACGTATGTTACTCTGAGGACAGATTTTACTGTTAAAAACGATAGTTCAGCTTTAGACCAAACGAGAAGTCTTTAAGGTCGTTTGTAAGGTAGAACTCCGGTACAATGTTTAACTTCTGACTTCCGATATCAGTTTCCAAAAAGAACTTCATTGTTCTTCCAGCATAAATTGACCCTTTCGAATTGACAAGGTAGCCAACACCCAACCCTGTCCATCGCGGGGTTTGGCGGGCAAAATTCCGGCTATACGACAAGTTTAAAAATGTATTGTTTGACGTTGCGATATTGCCTTCAGCGTCTGTTGCCGGAAAGAACTTCAACTCATATGCAAGCATTATGCGTTGGTTACTTTCCCGTAGTCTGCTGCTAAAGTAAAGCGCTGTCGCGAAGTTTAATTCCGGGTACCAGTTTCCATTATATAAGCCAACAGCCGCGCCTGCATGCAATCCTAACATATCGGTTGGTAAACGCCGTTCGACTTTTTCAAATTGCACGGCCCCCCCGGATGAGATCAGCCGCACGGTTAGTCCTCTCCGGCTCGTGTTTTGAGTGGCTTCATTTTTATCAAGGGACGCAATGATGTGTTGGAAATCTGTTTGCGAAAGCGAGACCAGATCTTGGAATGTGTGGGCATACATTGTGATCATGAATACGTCGCTTTTAAAAGTAAATGTCCAACCAGGGGGGAGAAGTTCTCTGATGGTATCATTCCTGGCCCTGAAAATTGTTTCGACGGTGGACGGTGATATTGTCACGAGCTTCGGTTCAGCTGCGAGCGTTATTTCCTTTAAAATAAATCGCAGAAAACTGAGTTTTTCAAAATCGACGCGGACGTTTTTCGGAATCCCTAATTCCTCTGCCGCCAATACATTTGTGAGTTCATGGGAAAGCGATTGCAACAATGAAGGGAATTGCGTTAAAACCTCCTTTTGTTCATGTACATCGCGTAGCTCGAGGGTTACAATACTTTGATGGTCGGGGAATTCAATGCGAATTGAATCAGGAAAATTTTTCATTTGCGCGTTTGCGTAAAGGCATACCAGTACCAGGGGCACGATGCCCAGCATTTTTCTTTGAATGTTCATGTTTGTTATTTAATTCTTGCGAGAAATGATTGTGCGTATTCTGTGTT
>DASPJN010000117.1:0-25275 GCA_035628595.1 Chryseosolibacter sp. | reverse complement strand
GGTGAATGGAAAGATTGCTCCTGTGGTTGGAAATGTTTGCATGGATATGACGATGATCGACATTACAGGTATTGAAGCCACCGAAGGCGATGAAGTTGTAATATTTGGAGAGTCAATGCCAATTGAAAATGTCGCGGAGAGCGTCAACACGATTGCATACGAAATTTTGACAAATACGAGCGAGCGTGTGAAGCGTGTGTTCGTTTCAGAGGGAATTTGATTTACCCACAACCGAGATTCTTCTTCAGATCGCGTTGCGGCAGTATGCCCGGAAAAGATTCGTCATCCGGCGCATCATTCAAGACAAACAACGACGGTGTGGAAACCGAAGCCGCGCGGATCTGTAATTTCTGTTTATTGCCGCGTTTTTTCTTTTTCCTCTCGACCATAAAAGTCTAACATAAACCTGACATAAATCATTGCACGGGTGTTGACGCCCACATATCTTTGCCTTGTTTAAAATTAATCTAAATAGCCTAAGTGGACAATCCGAAGAGCGTTGCGCAGATGAAACCAGGTGAAGTGGCGACAGTTTCAGGCTTTTCAGACGATCATATTTCAGTGAAGTTGATGGAAATGGGTTGTCTGCCAGGATCTCCGGTCCGATTTAACTTTAAGGCTCCGCTGGGTGATCCGATTTGTATTAGTGTTTCTGGATATGAGCTCTCGCTGCGGCTGGAGGAAGCCGCAACTATTTCAATTGAATATTAATGTCAGATAAGAGGCGTCTGCGAGTTGCTTTAGTGGGGAATCCAAATGCCGGGAAATCCTCGTTGTTTAATTATTTAACCGGCCTCAATCAAAAAATTGGCAACTTCCCAGGTGTAACAGTCGATAAAAAATCCGGCTATTGTAATTTGGCCGATGACTCAGTTGCTGAAATAGTTGACCTCCCGGGCATCTACAGCATTTATCCACGCAGTCTGGATGAAAGGATTGTTTCCGAGATTCTTTTGAATCACAAATCCACAGACATGCCGGACAAAGTAATTGTGATTGCAGATGCCACGAATTTGAAACGTGGGCTCCTTTTACTAACGCAGATTCTTGACCTCGGAATTCCAACAGTACTCGCGCTTAACATGATGGATCTGGCGGCGAAAGCAGGCGTTACTTATGACTTGAAAAAGCTTTCGGCCAAGCTCGGTATTCCGGTTGTGCCGATCAACGCGCGAAATGGTGTTGGTTTGGAAGAGCTCAAAAAACAAATCGCAGTTCCGGGGAAAGTAAAAGAAAAAGCCTTCTTCGAAATCTGGAATGAAGCAAAGGCCCCTGTTGGGCAAGTTCGCGCGCAGCTCAACGTTGATAATGATTACGAGGCTTACCAGTTTCTTGAACAACCAGCTTCGTTACAGTTTTTGTCCGCAGCGGATAGGGAGGTCGTTGAACAGATTCGTGCAACCAGCAATTTTTTTCCGGGCAAGTTCCAGGGAGCAGAGACAATTCAACGCTACAGCACGATCCAGGAATTGCTTCAGGAAATAACAATTCGCCCTGCCAACCAGGAGTGGAAAAGACATTCTCACAAACTTGACAGTATCCTGACCCATCGCGTCTGGGGATATTTTATATTTTTCGCCATACTTTTCCTGATGTTCCAGGCGATATTCGCGTGGGCTCAGTATCCAATGGATGCAATTGATAGCCTGTTTGCGGGTATGAGTCAGGTCATCAAAGGAGCGCTTCCTGCCGGATCCCTTACAAACCTGCTCGCCGAGGGAATTCTTCCCGGTATTGGTGGCATCCTGATCTTTATTCCGCAGATAGCAATTTTGTTTGCTTTCATTTCCATTCTGGAAGAGTCTGGATACATGGCGCGTGTTGTTTTCCTAATGGATAAGGTGATGCGTAAGTTCGGACTTAACGGAAAAAGCGTAGTACCGTTGATGTCCGGCGTTGCTTGTGCTATTCCGGCAATTATGGCCACGCGCACAATCGACAACTGGAAGGAGCGATTAATCACCATCATGGTGACGCCATTGATGAGCTGCTCGGCACGCCTCCCCGTTTTCGCGATCCTCATTGCGCTGATTGTTCCCGACAGAACCGTAATGGGTGTCTTTAACCTGCAGGGACTCGCGCTCATGGGCATGTACATGCTTGGATTCATGGCTGCGTTGGCTTCTGCATATGTGATGAAACTTTTGATCAAGGTAAAGGAGCGCAGTTATCTGATCATGGAACTGCCCACGTATCGAATACCAAAGTGGTCGAACGTTGGTTACACGCTTGTTGAGAAAACAAAGGCCTTTGTGTTTGAGGCAGGTAAAATCATCATCGCCATTTCAATTGTACTTTGGGTACTGGCGAGTTACGGTCCCGGCGACCATATTGAGAACGCGGGTTCCTATGTTAGCAAACAAACGACCGATGATCGATTAAGCGATCATGATTTTGAAGATCGCGTTTCAGCATATAAACTGGAACATTCTTACGCAGGGATCATCGGAAAATCCATTGAGCCTGCGATAGCCCCGCTCGGCTATGATTGGAAAATCGGCATCGCATTAATTACATCGTTCGCCGCGCGTGAAGTTTTCGTCGGAACTGTTGCGACCATTTACAGTATTGGCAGCGCAGCGGAGGCCGGCGAGAGTACCGTCAAGGAAAAATTAAAACAGGAAAAAGATGCAAATGGCAATCCGCGATTCACGCCCGCAGTCGGATTTTCATTACTTGTGTTCTATACGTTTGCCATGCAGTGTATGAGTACACTTGCTGTCGTTTATCGCGAAACAAAAGGATGGAAGTGGCCATTGGTGCAGCTTGTTTATATGACGGCGCTCGCCTACGTTTCTGCCCTGATCGTATTCCAGACACTATCCTGAGATTAACCACGCGTGACCGGCGAGTTATTTTCATATCTTTGCCGTGTTCCGAATTGAATGAAAAGGCACTATCATCTGGGTTTGCTATGTCTTACGCATCTGCTGATCAATGCCGATGGCATTGTGGATGTAAGCGAGATGGACGCATTGCGGATGATTAAAGACAATGAGGGCATTGCGGACAGCCTTTTTGATGAATTTCAAAAATTAATCTCCTCTAAGAAAGAAAAGGAAATTTACCAGTTTGGAATCGACCTGATGCGAACCTGCACGGACGAGGAAAAGCTAAAAGTGTTTGTTACACTTTACAAGCTTTCAGAAGTTGATGGGCGCGTTCACGTGAAAGAAATTCGTTTGCTACTTTATTCTTTGCGGATTTCAAGCATCGAATTTAATGACGTGGTTAATCATGCGATGACTACACCTTCGCTGATCTGATTTTTTAACAGTGTCGTTATATTAACTTCGCGAAAAATTTTTCATCCGTGAAGCAATCTTTCTCCGACAATCTTACGCTGGGTGTACTGGGTGGCGGTCAGCTTGGCCGTATGCTGATTCAAGCCGGCATTGACTTCAACATACCATTCAAGATCCTCGACCCCGACGCAAACGCGCCATGTTCGCGTCTTGCGCCATTTTATCAGGGTAAGCTCACGGATTATGAAACCGTGATGGCGTTTGGCGCTGATTGTGATTTGATCACAGTCGAAATCGAAAACGTCAACACACAAGCGTTGAAGGACCTCGCTGCACAAGGAAAAAAGGTATATCCACAGCCTGAAGTAATCGAATTGATCCAGGACAAGCGTATCCAGAAAGAATTCTACAAAAAAAATAATATCCCAACAGCGCCATTTCTCCTGACAGAAAACGCAGCAGATGTAAGGGCAAATCGCGCATTTCTGCCAGCAGTAAATAAACTTGGACGCGAAGGTTACGACGGACGCGGTGTTCAGATTCTGCGTTCAGAAAGTGATCTAAGTAAAGCATTTGACGCGCCGGGATTGCTTGAAAAACTTATCGATTTTGAAAAAGAGATCTCCGTTATAGTCGCCAGAAACGAAAAAGGAGAGATTAAATGCTTTCCGGTGGTCGAGATGGTTTTTCATCCCAAACACAATCTTGTTGAATATCTTTTTGCTCCCGCCAGCATCAACGAATCGATAGCCGATGCAGCGATCGTGATTGCAAAAGAAATTATCACCAGGCTGGATATGGTTGGCCTATTGGCAGTCGAAATGTTTGTAACGCGCGAAGGAAAAGTATTAGTAAACGAGATTGCACCGCGGCCACACAATAGTGGTCATCAAACGATCGAAGCAAATATTACTTCGCAGTACGAACAGCACCTTCGGGCAATCCTGAATCTGCCGCTTGGCGATACATCGCAAGTTATGCCGGGCGCAATGGTCAATCTGCTTGGCGAAGATGGTTTTGAAGGCCCGGCCAAGTATCAGGGCTTTAACGAGGTTGTTTCCATTCCCGGGGTCCATGTTCATCTTTACGGAAAGAAAATAACGAAGCCATTTCGAAAAATGGGTCACGTCACCATCGTCGATCATGATGTTGATCAGTTAAAAAAGAAAGTGCAATTTGTCAGGGAAACGTTAAAAGCAATTTCATGAATAAGCCACTCGTCGGAATCATTATGGGTAGTCAATCAGACCTGAGTATCATGAAAGAAGCTGCTCAGGTACTGGAAGAACTTGCAGTTGATTTTGAGGTTACAATCGTCTCGGCACATCGTACGCCACATCGCATGGTTGAGTACGCTGAAAACGCCCGCAGCCGCGGCCTGAAAGTCATTATTGCGGGCGCGGGTGGCGCTGCTCATCTACCTGGAATGGTTGCCTCGCTTACCTCTCTTCCTGTTATTGGCGTTCCTGTAAAATCATCCAATTCAATTGATGGATGGGATTCAGTATTATCGATTCTTCAGATGCCTGGTGGCGTTCCTGTTGCTACTGTAGCATTAAATGGTGCAAAAAATGCGGGTATTCTGGCAGCTCAAATTCTTGGGGCCCACGATTCAGATCTCGGCAAACGTCTCGATCAGTTCAAAAACGATCTCAGGGACAAAGTTCACAACGCCATCGACGTGATGAACTCCAAAGGCTGGAAATCCGCTTCGTAGAATTGCCATTCCACTTTCGTGGGATTTTTATTATCTTGACCTTCTACCTTTTCCCGAAACCCATGAATCCAAAAGAAAAAGGGTGGTTGAGAGCGTATCTTGAGTTCAGAAAAGAACTGCTCAAGGATACTGGCACCAAGGAGATTAAAAAGGGATCACATCCCGAGCAATCCCTTTACCGGATGGTTCAGCCGACAGGTTTAATGTACGGCCAATACGTCGGGTCGTTTTCGCATCCCGGCGAAGATTCATGGGGTGAAAAAGACCGCGTAAAAATCCTGCTTGCCGAGAGCCTGATCAGTAGTTCGCTGCTTTACAGCGATAAGCCCGTCAATTCTCCAGATGAAATCACCAATGTGATCATGAAGACAATGGAAAGCATCGGTCATTTCTACAACAATATTTTTCCTGAACTGGCGACACCTTCGAAGACGTTATTCGGAAAGAAGCGCACACCGCTTGAAATCGCGGAAAAGATCCTCGATAAGCGAATTGAACAGACGCCGGAATTCGAAAACAATTTCTGGAGTAATTTCTTTCACAACAGCCTTCTCTTCCTTGACGTATTTATTTTCGGTCAGTGGATTCATACAAATGCCGACAGGATCGTAGCTGACTTTTTCAGATACGAACGCGACGAGCTTAGGTTTTCCGTCGTGAAAGTGATTGCGGCAGCATCACACGCCAATAAGGATGTTGCTTTTGAAGAGAAGAAATTGTTCGAGCTTTTTATCAAAAGCACAAATCTTTCTTCTGAAAAACGAAAGGAAGCGCTTAAGATATTTGAAGCAGGTGTGAGTATTGAAGACATCAACCTGCCTTCAGAAAATTCGTGGATACTCAAGAAATTTTTTCTCGAAATGGCGATTCTGACCATTTGGGCCGATAAGAAATTCGAGCAGCCTGAAATGGATTTTTTAAAACGTTTTGCTGCGTACCTGTCTTTCAGCGATGAAGATCTGGAGAACAGCCTGATCGCGATCGAAGGTTTTGTTCTCGAGCACTGGGATCACCTGGACTACCTGCAGAATAAGCAGGACTATAATCAGGTTAGCGAACAATTCATCAAACGCATTTCCAAAATCGCTGAGAAAAACAAAGGTCGCCTGTTGAAGGAGTTGCAAGGAAGCACCGAACTGATGGCTCTGCTTAAAAAAGCGCGAACGAACGAACTTACAGCCGAAGAAAACGAGAAGATGCGTGTCGAGTTGATCCAGATGCTGAAGGAAGTGCCGACTTTTGTGATCATAGCACTGCCTCAGAAATTCCTAACCCTGCCGATCTTATTGAAAATCCTGCCACGAAATATTTTCGCTGAAGGAATGACGGAAGCCCATTAATCACGCTTCGTTTCGTCTCGGTATCAGTACAGAAAATACGATCGAAAGAATCAGCGTTGCAATAATTACGGTGAACGAGAGATAAACGTTGACCTCAATGTGCCAGATGTCCAGCAACATTTTTGCACCGATAAAAAACAGGATGATTGACAGTCCTTTTTGAAGCAGATAAAACTTGTCGATAATACCCGCTAACAGGAAGAACATGGCTCGTAATCCCATTACGGCGAAAATGTTCGAAGTATAAATCAAGAAGGGATTTTGTGTTATAGCGAACGCAGCTGGAATTGAGTCAACCGCAAAAATCAAATCCGTTGTTTCGATCAGAACAATGACGAGAAATAGCGGTGTGAACACCGTTTTCCCCTGCTCTTTAACGACAAATTTTCCGCCGTGCTCATCTGCTGTCATTGGCAGATAGCGCTTGCAAAAGCGGAGGATTGGATTCTTCTCAGGCTCTATTTTCTCATCACCATCTTCAAAGTAAATCCGGATTCCTGAATACAAGAGGAAAACGCCGAATATATACAGTATCCAATGAAACTCCTCGATAAGTAACGCGCCAAGGAAAATGAAAAATGCCCTAAACACAATTGCACCGAGAATACCCCAGAACAAGATCTTGTGATAATAATTTTCATTGACCTGAAAATATTTCAGTATCAATAAGATCACAAAAATGTTGTCAACCGATAGTGCATACTCGGTGAGGTATGCCGAGAAATATAACACTGCCGCATCTGAGCCTTTTAACACTACTTCTTTTCCCTGTTCAATATGCACATACGGTCCATAGACATAAACTAGATACCCGAATGCCGTGCTAACACCAACCCAGAACATTGACTGATAGAGCGCCGATTTAGTACTGATCTTGTGCGCCTGCTTGTGAAACAAGCCGAGATCGAGGACAAGGAAGAGAATGATAATGATTGCGAAAACCCCGAATAATATCGTTTCGCGCTCGCTGAGCGATCCGAAAAGAGATGCAAGTATGTTGTTTAAAGCCAGTTCCAAGGGTTCGCTTCTAAGTTGTTCAGAAAAACGTGTTCTCTGAACGCCGGAATTTTCAAAACTACGAATATTATTTAAACCCGAAAACTTACATGGATGATTTGTCAATAGGAATTTCGGAAAGACAGCCGTCAACGACTACGCAACTAATCATTCCGCATTATTTCGGCTTTTCTTTGATACATTGAAATATTTAGCCATAACGAAATAACTGCAAACCGCCGGTTTCCGCGAGTTTTAGTACATGAACAGTAGTACCGCAGATGCGGTATATTTATTTCAGCATCAATAATTTATCAATGCAGCTGAATTTTTAGCAGCTTATTATAGATGCCATTCTCAATACCGGATAACTGCAAATGTGAACCTACTTCGGCAAGCTGACCATCCTGAATCACGAAAATTCTGTCGACTTTTTTAATCGTGCTTAGTCGATGGGCAATAACAATGCTTGTCCGGCCAGTCATCAATTTCTCAAGTGCTTCCTGCACCAACGATTCCGAGTGAGCATCCAGTGAGCTTGTCGCTTCGTCGAGAATCAGAATAGCCGGATCCTTCAAAATTGCCCGGGCTATCGCAATACGCTGGCGCTGCCCACCCGACAACTTTATTCCGCGCTCACCTACAACGGTGTTAAATCCATCCGGAAACGATTCAATAAACTCAAGGGCATTTGCCTTCGCAGCTGCGTCACGGACTTCATCAAAGCCGGCAGCAGGTTTTCCGTATTGAATGTTTTCCAAAATGGTGCCTCCAAACAGAATGACTTCCTGTGGAACAACACCAACGTTAGCTCTATACGCAGACAGGTTAAAATCATTGATGTTGCGGCCGTCAACACTAATTGCACCATGCTGCAGCGAATACATCCGCATCAGCAAGCTGATAATTGTCGATTTACCTGCACCACTTTTCCCGATAAGGGCAACCTTTTCACCCGGCTGGATCGTGAAAGAAAGATTGCTCAGCACTTCATCGGCGGGCCGGCTGTCATAGGCAAACCGTACATTTTGATATTCTATCGCGCCATAAATTTTCAACGGCACATTCTCAGTTACTTCTTCGTCCTCCGACTCGAGAATTTCAAGGACACGCTCCGACGCTCCAATCGAGCGTTGGATCTGTGCATAGATATCACCCAGCCCGGCAATTGAAAAGCCTATGATCATCGTGTAAAGCACAAATGAAAATAACTCCCCGACCGACAATGCACCGGACTGAACCTGGAATGCACCGTAGGTTCCGACCGCGACAATCCCACCGAAAATGGCAAAGATGATAAATGAGATAAAAAGCCCTCTGAATTTTGACGCACGAATGGCAACGCCAACGACGTCGTCAAGCGCTTTCGAATAACGCGAGATTTCAAAAAGCTCATTCGTGAACGACTTAACAATAGAGATAGACTGCAGCGACTCCTCAACAATCACATTAGTTGCCGCCAGCTTGTCCTGCGTTTTCTTTGAAAGTCCCCGAATATATTTTCCGAAGATCAGCGCAATCACAACAAGTACAGGAAATGTAAGTAACATAAACCCTGTCAGGGTCGGAGCGAAATAGAATAGAATGCCTGTACCAATAACCAGTGTGAGAACCTGACGTAATAATTCAGCAAGGGTGAAGCTGAAAGTATCCTGCAACGTGCCAACATCGGAGGTGACCCGACTCATGAGTTCGCCCACTCGGCGGCTATCGAAGAATGTAAGCGGCGACCAAATGTACTTTTTGTAAACAGCCTTCCGAAGATCCGCCATGCCCTTCTCGCTGACAATTGAAAAAGTGTACACGCGGATAAAACTGAATATACTTTGGAAAAAAAGAATGACTATCAACGCGATGGCTACCTGTACGATACTGTCAAAGTATTCAGATTTTCCGGTGGCAACGTCCAGCAGCTCTCCTGATAGTCGGGGAAACGCCAGCAAAGTGACTGTTGAGATGACAAGCGCAATCAACCCAAATACGAAGGGAGTGATGTGAGGCATCATGAATCGAAACACACCTGCCAGCTTACTGAAGCTTGCCTTGTTTAACGGACGTTTATCTTCCGGGCTCAAAGGGCCATTTACACGCTTTGCCATAGTTAATCAACTGTGATTTTTCCATGAATCACATACCTCACAGAATCGCCAAGAATGATTTTCTGTCCACCCTCAACACTATAAGAAGTAAGAACACTTTTATCTTTTATCTGGTGAAATTCCAGTGTCATCAATCTGCCTGACGCATACATTTGATTGCGGTCATCATACAGCGCTTCGATCTTTCGCGGTTTATCAACAGAAGCTGAATAAGAAATCCGCACATATTTTACGGGTAGATCCTCCACTGCTGAAAAAGCTTTAACGGTCAGGTTACTGGCTGGATCAAAAAGTCCGTCATCGACAAGGTAACTTCCGCGACTTACTGGTTTGTTGATTTCATTGAGCTTTCGAAAAATTTCAAGCTCGTGGCTCCATGCAGTTGAGTCTGCGGGCGTGTAGACCTGGCGTTCGGTTTCGTCGCCGATAATTGCGTTCTTCTCAAGCTTTGCTTTTGATTGGGTCAGAAAATTAACCTGGGCGTTAAGGAGACTATCGATGTTATAAAGCACGACTGTTTCGCGGCGGTCTTTGCATGCACCAAATACTAATCCGGTAAAAAGGAGTATAAAAAATCTGTTACTTCGAAAGCAATACATCACCTGTCATTTCGGTAGGAATCGAAATCCCCATCAGTGTAAGAATGGTTGGCGCCAGATCGCCCAGCTTTCCGTTTTTCAGACTTCCTTTATAATTGTTGTCAACAAGAATACATGGAACCAGGTTCGTAGTATGGGCAGTATTTGGAGTGCCGTCGTCGTTAATCATCATGTCAGCATTACCGTGATCAGCGATGATAATTGTAGCATAACCGTTCTTGAGTGCAGCTTCGGTAACTTTTTCAGCACAATGGTCAACCGTTTCACACGCCACCACCGCAGCTTCAAAAACCCCGGTGTGGCCTACCATATCCGGATTCGCGAAGTTTAAACACACGAAATCGACTTCACCTTTATTTAGTTCAACTATTATTTTCTCTTTGATCTCGTGCGCACTCATCTCCGGCTTCAAGTCATACGTTGCCACCTTAGGAGACGGGCACAAGATCCGCGACTCACCTTCGAAAACCTCTTCTCTTCCACCTGAGAAGAAAAACGTTACGTGCGGATATTTTTCTGTTTCAGCAATCCGAATTTGTTTCCTGCCCGAAGCCGACACGACCTCACCGAGTGTTTTTTCAAGATTATCTTTATCGAATATCAATTTCACATCACTAAAAGTATCATCATAATTTGTGAGCGTTATGTAATGGAGCTTCAACTTCTTCATGTCGTGTTCGGGGAAATCAAGCTGGGTGAGCACCTGTGTAATTTCTCGTCCGCGATCCGTTCTGAAATTGAAACATAAGACGACATCGCCTTCCGCAATAGCACCGACTGGTTTTTCATCATCACCTGTAATTACAATCGGCTTAATAAACTCATCCGTCACGTTGTTGTCATACGATGCCTCCACAGCTACCAGCGCGTCTTTCACTTTTTCGCCAACGCCTCTTACCATGACGTCATATGCGAGTTTTACGCGCTCCCATCGCTTGTCACGATCCATTGCATAATAACGTCCTATCACACTGGCAAGCTTGCCGGTAGTTCCTTTCATATGGCGGAGCAGATCACTTAGAAAATCGAAGCCGCCTTTCGGATCAGTATCCCGGCCGTCGGTAAAAGCATGAACAAAAACATTCTTTGCATTTTTTCGGCTGGCAATCGATAATAATCCTTTCAAATGATCGATGTGAGAATGAACACCACCATCAGAAACGAGCCCAATGAAATGGATTTTCTTATTGCTGGTGCGGGCGTATTTAAATGCATCATTGAGCACTGGGTTTTCATCCAATTCGTGTTCCTCTACCGCTTTATTAATTCGCACAAGATCCTGATAAACGATTCTGCCAGCGCCAATATTCATGTGCCCGACTTCAGAATTTCCCATCTGCCCGGCAGGTAAACCTACGGCCAGACCGGAGGCCTCAAGCTTGCTATTTGGATATTTTGTATAGAGCGAGTCGACAAACGGTGTGCGTGCCTTATCGATGGCAGAAACGGCCTTGTTCGTCGCCAATCCCCAGCCGTCGAGAATCATGAGTAGCACTTTCTTATTCATTAACAGCAGTATTAATGCGTGAGTATATTTCTGGAAACAGGGCGCAAATATAGACACGATTCAAAAATTTCAGTTAATAAATCTGAATCACCCGCCAATCTTCTCGCTGGCAATGCTTCGGTATTTTATTTATGTTTATGTTTGAAGAGTGGCATAATTTTCGCCTCTAACGGTACTTATCATGAAGGGAAGTAGATCATTCGGGTGGTTACTAACATTTGGCCTAAGCTTACAACTGTTCGCAGCGTCAGCACAGCAGTCAGAAGTAATTGCCCAGGTTCGGGAAATACTGAAGGCGGGCAACGCAAAAGAGCTTTCACGGTACCTTTCAACTACCATCGACGTAACGATCGACGGAAACGTGCAGAGCTACAGCAAAACACAGGCAGAGTTTGTGTTTCGGGATTTTTTTAAACAGCATCCGCCGACAGACTTTTCAATAATTCACCAGGGATCATCAAAAGGCGGACAACCGTTTGCAATTGGTCAATACAAGAGTAACACCGAGACTTATCGGGTTTTTATGAAGATCAAAGTTGTGAGCGAGAAGCAGCTGCTTCACGAAATTTCCTTTTCAAAAGAATAGCGAAATCAGTTAATCTCTGCATCAGTCGCCTATTTTTGCAGGGATGAGACCACCTTACATTACTGATCAGTTTCTGAAAGATTTTATTACCAGTGCATTCCGTGAGGATATCGGTGACGGAGATCACTCAAGTCTTGCCGCCATTCCTGAACAGGCGGTGAGCGTTGCGCAGTTGGTCGTGAAAGACGACGGGATTCTGGCAGGGGTTGAATTCGCGGAAAAAATCTTTCACCATTTCGATCCTTCACTCAGGCTTGAGGTAAAAATTGCGGATGGAAAGGCTGTTAAACGCGGAGATATTGGCTTTTTCGTTTCGGGATCAGCCAGATCAATTCTTTCGACGGAAAGGCTCGTTCTCAATACAATGCAGCGCATGAGCGGCATTGCAACGATGACGCACCGGCTGACTTCACTTCTGAATGGCACCAAAACAAAGCTGCTCGATACCAGGAAAACAACCCCGAATTTCCGTCTTCCGGAAAAATGGGCTGTCGCCATTGGTGGCGGAACCAACCACCGTATAGGCCTGTATGACATGATCATGCTAAAAGACAATCATATCGACATGGCCGGTGGAATTACAGCTGCAATCAATCGAACAAAAGATTATCTTCGCGCCGCGAATAAAGATTTGAAGATCGAGGTTGAGACTAGAAATCTAAAGGAAGTTGAAGAAGTATTGCGTGTGGGCGGTGTTGATTTTATCATGCTTGACAACATGGAACTTACTACAATGAAGGAGGCCGTCAGGTTAATCGGCGACAGGTTCAAGACAGAGGCAAGCGGCGGAATTACGGAAGATACGTTGCGGGCGGTTGCGGAATGTGGCGTTGATTTTATTTCTGTTGGTGCGCTCACGCATTCATTCAAAAGCCTCGATATAAGTCTGAAAGCTGTTAAGTAGACATTGAAATTATTATGATCGTTAAGACGAAAAATTACAAACTGGACAAAAAAACTTATATAACTCTTGCATTGAAGAATGTATTGAAAAGGCAGGGATGGATTGCTGCCGTGGCTGCATTTGCGATTTGTTTAATGTTTATCTGGATTCAAAGTATCTGGTGGTTCATCGCGGCAGTTATTGGCCTTACCCTTTATGTACTTTTCTGGTGGATTCAGTTTTACGGAGTAACGCAGCTGGATCAGGGCAAAATGTTATTTGAAAAATTCTCCTATGAGATTTCCAGCCAGCAGATCGTCATGAAAATAAATCCACGCGAAGGGATGCCATTGAAGTGGGATCAGATTTCCCGGGCTTCCGTAGAAAAGGATGCCTTTCTTCTTTTTGTTAACAAGGCACAGCTTATCCATCTTCCCTTTAAGATTTTCAACACTGAAAACGAACGCAAGTTCCTCGCCAGCGTACTCAGAAATAAAGGTTTGACGAAGTAAATCTCAAAGCATGGATTGATAGGCTCTGCAATCAATCTTTTATATCTTTCTTTCGTGAAGAAGAGACTAACGGAACAAGAAGCCCGGGAGAAGATCAATCGCTACTGTGCATACCAGGAGCGCTCACATCTTGAGGTTCGTAACAAACTATACGAATACGGTTTGTTTCGCGATGAAGTTGACGAAATCATTTCCTCACTCATCAGCGATGGTTTCCTTAACGAGGAACGATTTGCCAAAGTGTTCGCCGGAGGCAAGTTCAGGATGAAAAAATGGGGACGCATAAAAATTGTGCATGCGCTCGAGGCAAAAGGTGTTACAAAGAACTGCATCAGGTTAGCGCTGAATGAAATCGACGATGAATCTTATAAGGAAACGCTATCACGATTGATCGACGAGAAATCGCCAGCGCTTTCAGACGAAAAAAATGAATACGTCAGGCGCGACAAGCTTTCGAAATTTTTGATTAAGCGCGGCTTCGAGCCGGAGCTGGTGTGGACAACCATCAATGCAATGGTAAGATAAGTACCATTGCAGGAAGATCCCTACAAGTAATTATCCTGGATGTTGATCTTAGCTCTTCGCAACTCGAAATTCTGCCCGAGATAAACCTTCCGAACCTGCGGATCGCTTGCAAGTTCCTCTGCGGTTCCGGATTTGAAAAGTTTTCCGTCAACCATTAGATAGGCTCTGTCGGTAATTGAGAGTGTTTCATCCACATTATGATCAGTAATGAGGATGCCGATATTCTTGTTTTTTAGTCTCGCAACGATGTGCTGAATTTCTTCGACAGCAATCGGATCGACACCCGCGAATGGCTCATCCAATAACACGAACTTAGGATCTACAGCAAGTGCGCGGGCAATTTCTGTTCTTCTGCGCTCACCTCCGGACAACGACATGCCCAGATTTTTCCTGACCTTTTGAAGACTGAATTCTTCGATCAATTCATCGACTTTTTCACGACGTTGCTGCTTAGTGTAATCACGCATCTCCAGCACGGCCATGATATTTTCCTCAACTGTGAGTTTCCGGAAAACAGAAGCTTCCTGCGCAAGATATCCAATACCTCTCTTTGCGCGCTTGTACATGGCAAGGCTGGTAATGTCTTCATCCCCATGAAATATCCTTCCCTGGTTCGGTTTTATCAACCCGACGATCATGTAAAACGTTGTGGTTTTTCCGGCGCCATTGGGGCCAAGTAATCCCACGATCTCGCCCTGGGCCACCTCGACAGAAACTTGATTGACGACCGTTCTTGTCTTGTATTTCTTTATCAGATTTTCGGCGCGTAACACCATATTAGTCAAACTTGATATCTCTAATTCTTAGTTGTACACTAGTAATCCCGTTATAGGTATTTTCTTCAATGTTAAAGGCCATCCTGAAATCCGATGCTTTTCTCAACCTGTCATAAAAGCCCGCCATGTCAAAACCTACTGCCTGAAATACGCTTTCGCAGCCATCCTGACCCACCAGGAATTTCAGATGTCGATCCTTAAAGCTGGTGAGAGCGTTTACCACGTACGCACTCTTAACCTCAAAAACCGGTTTAAGGTTTCCCGGTCCAAATGGAGACATTTGCTTCAGCAGGTTTACAAACTTCTGCGTGATGCCGTCGAGCATGATCGGAATATCGATGTCAACGACGGGTGTCAGCATTTCGTCTGTCAACGACGATGAAACGACCTCCTCAAACCGCTGCTGGAATGCTGCAAGATTGCTAATATCCATCGTTAAACCAGCGGCATATTTATGTCCTCCAAATTTTTCGAGCAGATCGCTGCATTCCAGAATTGCTCCGTACAGGTCGAACCCATTAATACTACGGGCCGATCCTGTGATCTTATTATTTGATTCAGTGAGAATGATCGTGGGTCGATAAAATTTCTCGACACAACGAGCAGCAACTATGCCAATTACACCTTTATGCCAGGAGTTTTTGAATAACACCGTCGACTTTGCCGAGCGCAACATCTGATCCCCTTCAATCATTGCAATGGCTTCTTCCGTAATCGAGGAGTCAAATTCTTTCCGAACTTCATTTTTCAAGTCGATTTTTTCGGCCAGCTCGTTCGCGTGGGTTTCAGTTCGCGACACCAGCAATTCAACGGCGGCGCGGCCATGTGCCACACGCCCAGCGGCATTAATACGGGGCCCGAGTGTGAAAACAATGCCGGACACATCAAGATCAGATTTTATGCCTGCAATGTCTTTCAGTGCTTTCAAC
Organism: Chryseosolibacter sp.; assembly: GCA_035628595.1. Lineage (GTDB taxonomy): Bacteria > Bacteroidota > Bacteroidia > Cytophagales > Cyclobacteriaceae > Chryseosolibacter. Next base: position 9,561 of record DASPJN010000117.1, on the reverse strand, counting down.
CCCGGAGAAGGGTTTTCATTGAGCATCCTCAAACCAAAATGGCAAAGGATCCGGTTCTCGTCAACAATTGGTACTATATCCGAAGCGATGCTGACTGCCACCAGATCAAGGTAATCTAAAACGTCTTCTTCCCTCCGATACCGTTTCGCAAAAGCTTGCATAAACTTGAACCCGATACCGCATCCACTCAGATCCTTACAGGGATAATTACAATCGTGTTGTTTGGGATCGAGAATAGCAGCTGCCTCTGGTATTGAGTCATCTGGAAGGTGATGATCACAAATAATGAAATCAATGCCCTTACGCTTAGCCAGCGAAACAATCTCAGATGCCTTGATCCCACAGTCCAACGCAATGATCAACGTGAAATCATTCTGCTCGGCCCACTCCACTCCGGCTAAGGAAACACCATAACCTTCCGCATAACGATCGGGAATATATGTATCGCAGTTTGGATAAAACTTCCGCAGGTAACTGTAAACAAGCGCAACGGAAGTTGTTCCATCTACATCATAGTCTCCATAGATAAGGATTTTTTCATCAGCATCAAGCGCCTTCTTAAGACGCTCTACTGCCTTGTGCATATCCTTCATGAGAAAAGGATCGTGAAGGTCTGTGATCTCGGGGCGGAAGAATTTTTTGGCTCTTTCGAAATCAGAGATACCACGTTGCAGCAAAAGTGTAGATGAAAAGTTACTGGTGTTGATGGTCTTGCAAAGTGCTGTGACTTGTTCCGGAGAGGGAGTGTCTTTGTAGAGCCATCGCTTTTCCATCCTGCGTGATTAGTTATTCAAATTGAATCCTGCCGTTGTGGCCGGGTTGGCCTCGGGCACCGTCCTCTCCCTGGGCTCCCGCCTTTCCATTTTTACCGGAAGGTCCGAGCCCGGCAGAGCCACCGTATCCCGAAAGTCCACCGTATCCTGAATTTCCTCCCAATATATTAACAGCGATCTGATAGCCGATCATCTGTCGGATTTTTTCCTTTTCACGGCTCACAAAAATCACTTCTCCTCCATTCCCCCCATTTCCTCCGGGTCCTCCTTTGCCGCCGCGGGCACCATCACCACCGTTACAATGGCGTGTACCTGGGCTTCCATCACCACCGGGGCCTCCATCGCCTCCATCTCCGCCATTCCCACCGGCAAGGTCGATAATCAAACTGCCATTCACAATCATGTTATCAAGATAAAGATAGAGTTTGACACCCGATGCCCCATTGGTTCCGCGTGCCCCATCCAGTGCACGGTAGCCATCTTTGCACGGACCCAAAGGAGAGCGAACCTTGCTTCCATTTTTTCCCTCAAGGCCATTAATGCCCCGGCCTTTGATGATCGTGTTGTTGCCAAACATCGCCACTTTTGCCCTGATAAAATTCTCTTTCTTTGTCGAATTCAGAATAATCGTTGACGAATCCATCATAATGAGCGTGTCCGCTACAAGAATATCAGAGGATTTAATGTGGTAGGTCTGATTTGGCTCAATAACAAGCTTCGCAAAGCGCGTCTGTGCCGCAGTTATAAAGGGCAAGAACATTAAGAACACAATTCTGAACATTGATGAAACCAGCAATGTCAGTATTCAAAAAAAAAGCAGTGCCAACTGCACTGCTTTCAAAATAACAAATGACAATAACTAGTTTGTTTCTTCGGCAGGCTTTTCGCTGCTCACGACTCCTTCAAGCACATCTTTTATCTCAACTCGTTCGCCATCACGGTAAGGAACGATCCATGCATCTTTAACACCCATTTCACGAAGATATTTTTTGAACTTGTCAGCCTCCCAGTAATCTCTGAAAATACCAATAGTAACTTTCTGCGGTTCGTTTTCTTTTACTTCGCCCCCAAAGTTTGGATTGTTTTCAAAATACTTTGCGAGATCCTTATTCTTGAAAGCACCAATCTGCACTTTGAAAATCACACCCTTTGAAAAATCCGATGGATTCGCAACAGGATTTTCTTTTAACTGGGCGAGCTCTGCACGCGTGGAGGTAAGTTGTGTGCGCAGATGTGAAAGCTCGTCTTCAAGCTCAACAATGCGCGCATCCTTATCACTCATGCTCGACTGAAGATCCTGAACCTGTTGATTCAAAGTAGCAAGCTGGCCTGAAGCGGCATCCTTTTCCTCAATCAGTTGCTTGAGGTTGGAAGGATTCTTAGCGTATTCTTTGGCTTTCTTCTTCCATTCCTTCTTTTCCTTTTTGGAAAGTTGTGCAAAACTTTGAGAAGCTGAAAAAATTAAAGCCAGACAAAAAATGAGTGTTAGTCTGTAATTCATGGCTTATGATTGTTTTAAACAGCAATAAAAGTACAAAATATTTTAGAAAATCCCACTCGCCTATTTCTCGAGGCTTCCGACCATCTTCTCAGGTTTCACCCATTGATCAAATTGTTCAGAAGTCAGTAATCCCAATGAAACAGCCGCTTCGCGCAACGTCTTATTTTCCTTGTGGGCAGTCTTCGCGATCTTCGCTGCACTCTCATAACCAATATGAGTGTTAAGAGCAGTCACGAGCATCAACGAGTTTTCAAGGTGTTGTTTGATCACGGGCTCATTGGGTTCAATTCCTTCGGCACATTTGTCATTAAATGAAACACATGCATCACCGATCAGGCGAGCCGACTGAAGGACATTGGCGGCAATGACGGGCTTGAAAACGTTGAGTTCAAAGTGACCAGTGGCACCGCCAAATGAAACCGCAACATCATTGCCAATCACTTGTGCGCAGACCATGGTCAAAGCCTCGGGCTGCGTAGGATTAACCTTCCCGGGCATGATCGAAGAGCCTGGCTCGTTATCTGGAATAATGATTTCACCAATGCCACATCGCGGACCTGAGCTTAACATCCGGATATCGTTTCCAATCTTCATGAGCGAAACTGCAGCGCGTTTTAGCGCGCCGGATAACTCAACCATCGCATCGTGCGCTGCAAGCGCCTCAAATTTGTTCGGCGCAGTGACGAACGGATATCCAGTAAGTTCGGCGATCTTTTTCGCGACTAACACATCATACCCTTTCGGCGTATTCAGGCCAGTTCCAACTGCGGTACCACCCAATGCCAATTCGCGAACAGCCTCAAGCGCATTCTTTATTGCCTTAATGCTATTGTCAATTTGCTGAACATATCCAGAGAACTCCTGGCCAAGTGTGAGTGGCGTCGCATCCATAAAATGTGTGCGACCGGTCTTTACAATATTCTTATAGTCCGCAGATTTTTTCGCAAGCGTCGCACGCAGCTTCGCCATTCCGGGCAATGTTATCTCCATCACCTGCTTGTACGCAGCAATGTGCATCGCTGTGGGAAACGTGTCGTTGGAAGATTGCGATTTATTCACGTCATCGTTCGGATGAAGAACTTTCTTTTCGTCCGATAATTTTCCTCCTTGCAAAACATGCGCGCGGTAAGCAATAACTTCGTTCACGTTCATGTTGCTCTGCGTGCCTGATCCTGTTTGCCAGATCACAAGTGGAAATTCGCCGTCGAGTTTTTGCGCAAGAATTTCATCGCATGCCTTCGCAATCATGTCTTTCTTATCTGCAGCAAGAACCCCCAACTCATGGTTTGCCATTGCGGCAGCTTTTTTCAGATAGGCAAAAGCATAAATGATTTCTCTCGGCATGCTTGCCTCCGGGCCGATCTTGAAATTATTACGCGAACGCTCAGTTTGTGCGCCCCAGTATTTGTCTGCCGGAACATGGACTTCACCCATGGTGTCTTTCTCGATGCGATAATTCATTGTATCAAATATTTGAATGGCAAAATTATAGGAGGATTCGGTACTTAAAAATGTTCACAAACAAAAAGCGGAATTCTGAAAAAGTAAAAAGGCGTTTTACATCAATAGTCATGTAAAACGCCCGGTGTTAAATTCAGTGGCTAGCTAGTTACCATCATTTCGGAAATACCTATCTTCGTCGTACTCATCTTCCTCCTCTTCATCCAGGGCTTTCGGTATTACACCGATTTCGAGGATCTTAAATTCGGTTCTTCTGTTGCGTTGACGTCCAGCAGGATTGTCTGAGCCATCCGGATTTGTGTTGCGTGCAATCGGGCGGGACTCGCCATATCCTTTTGCCACAAGTCGATCCGCCGCGATACCGCGTTCAACCATGTAGGCCACGGCAGCCTCTGCACGTCGTTGCGAAAGTTGCAAGTTGTATGACTGGTCGTCGACACTATCTGTGTGTGATGAAAGCTCGATCTTGATCTCCGGGTTGTCAACAAGAAGCTGAACAAGTTTGTCGAGCTCCTTTGCAGCATCTGCCCTGATGTTATACTTGTTAAAATCGTAATAGATGTTTTCAAGAATAAAAATCTTCTCCAGCTCAATCTTGTCAAGTACAATGATGGTGTCGAACGTTATGTTAGTCACGAGATCTCTGAGCGTTGCCGGATCTACCGATTTTCCTTTCGTCGTGTATGGCTGACGTTTGACCAGATATCCATCATTTTCGCCCATGAGATCATAGTCTTCATTTTCATAAACGCGGAACAAAAATTTGCCGTCGTTCCCTGTCGTAAAATCCTGAAGCATTTCACCATTTGCATCAATCAATGATACCCGGGTGTTTGGAAGGATGGTACGCGAACTGTCGTCGCTAGTTGTGTAAGTAATGCCTTGCAGGTAATAATTTACCACACGCAAGTCCGGGTCTTCATTAATAAATGTATAGATATCATCATCTCCTTTACCCCCCTCGCGGTTTGACGTAAAGAATCCGCGATCCGCTTTAAAGAGAAACACACCGAAATCATCACCAGATGAGTTCATCGGCTGACCGAGATTTTCGATTACCGTTTTACCGCCCAAACGTTTCACTACAAAAATATCCAGCCCGCCAAAGCCAGGATGCCCATCGGATGCAAAGTAAAGCTTCATGTCCTCGGCCATGTAAGGAAAGAGTTCGTTGCCAGGCGTGTTAATGTCGGAGCCCAGGTTCTTGACTTTTGAAAACCTGCCGCGCGAATCCATTTGAGCTGAATAGATATCGGTGCCCCCGTAGCCAGTTGTATTTCTACCACGACCGCGCCTGTTTGATGCAAAGTATAATGTTCTGCCGTCAGGACTAAATGATGGCGATGAATCCCATGATTCGGGATCGTTGATGTTTAACGGCACTGGTTCCGTCCATGAATTGTTACGTAAACGCGAAATATAAAGATCGACGTCGCTGCCGCCTTTTCTTTTACCCGAATTGCCTTTCGCAAAAACCATCGTCTTGCCATCAGGCGAAAATGTAACGCACCCGTCATTGATATTTTCAGAGTTGATGCCTTGAGGAAGCGGAGTAAGCGTTGCTATATCGACATTGGCTCCACGCGAAGACACCTTAAAGACATTCGTAAATGGTGTGCCGGTGGCTTCGTAGATTCTTTCGCTGCCACGGGAGGATGTAAAGTAAAGCTCGTTGTTAAGAAACACCGGCGAATACTCGCTCGCAGCCGTATTTAGTGTCTCCATGTTTTTCACGCGGTAGAAGCTTGACTTATCATCAAGTTTCTCCAGGTATGCAAGTCCTGCAAGTTCTGCCTGGGCGCGATCTTTCATTTCCTCTTCCGCAGCCTTTTCAGCCAACTCCTCGAGTTGCGTTCTTGCTTCCGCGTACTTTTCATTTGCTTTCAGGGACTGAGCATAATAAAACTGTACTGAATCACGATCAATGCCGCGGCCACCAGCTTTCGCGTAAAAAGGTTCGGCTTCCTTTATCCGGTTTGAGAGACGATAAGACTCAGCAATAAAATAATTTGTTTTTGGATCGCCGGAACCGGATTTTTTGTACAGGTCAATTACCGTTTGGTATTTACCGAGACGAAATGCTTTCATCGCCTTCTTTTCGGTACTGCAGCCCGCAAAGAAAAACGCCACCACAAACAGGCAAAAGATGTATCTCATATGAAAATTAAACGCAAATCTAAAACTACAAATTCCCGTCAAGATTTTACAGCTTGCGACGACAGGTATCTTTTCAACCAGGTTTTTTCCGCTGGCATTATCCAACTATGGCTTAGCTGCTCTTTCGTTCCTATAAGATTATTAAACGTCAACGATGCATGATTCAAGATACCAGAATTGAAAAATTCTTTCAATTGTTTCATGGGTATGAGCTTCACGTCAGCAGGGGGATTTAAAAAACCGATAAGCTCTCGGTCAAACAGCTTTAGTGCGTATTTATCTGCAATTTCGTTTATGCCGCGAACCGAGCTGTCAATCGAGCAGCCGCTTGTCTGCATCGTTGTTTCATCCGCGAAAAGAATAATAAACTGATCAAAGCGAATTTCGAACGAAGTTGGAAGCGGTTGTCCATGTACGTCCCAGCTCTCACATAATGCCTTAAGAGCAGATGATACGCCATGGATTTCTGCAGAAGAAAGCTTCCGATCTGACTGATATATCCAGATCCTTGATGAGTTGCTTATTGACTCGACAGGTAGATACATAATGATAATTTTTATTTCAAACCCTGCGCTTCGGCAATTAGTTCTGCCAGATCTTTCACCTTTACTTCGGCTTCTTTTTCTTTATTCTTCACGCCGTCATTCATCATCGTTAAACAAAACGGACAAGCGACAGCAATTGTAGTCGCGCCGGTTGCCAGGGCTTCTTCCGTACGTTCAATGTTGATGTCTTTGTGTCCGGGCTCAGGCTCTTTGAACATTTGTCCTCCGCCGGCTCCACAGCACAAGCCTGTCGTCCGGCAACGTTTCATTTCAACAAGGTCGGCATCGAGCGCTTCAAGTACCTCACGCGGCGCTTCATAAATGCCGTTTGCCCGGCCAAGATAACAGGAGTCGTGATAGGTAATCTTTTTGCCCTTGAACGATCCGCCCTCCTGCATTTTTACTCTTCCTTCATTAATGAGTTGCTGCAGAAAAGTTGAATGATGAATTACCTCGTAATTTCCACCAAGCTCCGGATATTCATTCTTAATCGTGTTAAAGCAATGCGGGCATGCTGTTACAATTTTCTTAACGCCATAGCCATTCATCACCTGGATGTTATTCATCGCCTGCATCTGAAAAAGGAACTCATTGCCGGCTCTTCGTGCAGGATCGCCAGTGCAGCCCTCTTCGGTTCCTAACACAGCGAACTTAACGCCGACGGCATTCAGGATTTTTACGAAGGCTTTTGTGACCCGTTTATTTCTATCGTCAAAAGATCCGAGGCAACCCACCCAGAATAATACTTCGGGTGTTTCACCGGCTGCTGTCATTTCAGCAATTGTAGGAACGTTCATTCTTTTTTATTGTGTTTGTTTATTGAGAGTCCTTCGCCCAGTTAAAACGATCGGATGGCGAAAATTTCCATGGAGAAAAACTTGTTTCAATATTCTGATACATCATATTCCAGGAAGCAGGAGCGGAGGATTCTTCCATTGAAGAGTATCGCTTCAATTCATTAATAATTTCGAGTGGATTGATCAATACGGGGCACGCCTCGACACACGCGTTGCAACTTGTGCATGCATTGATCTCTTCTTTCGTGATGTAATCATTAAGCAGACCCTTACCATCATTCAGCCCCGGGCCACCTTTAGCCAGCGATGCGCCGACTTCTTCGAGGCGGTCACGAGTATCCATCATGATCTTGCGAGGCGAAAGTTTTTTCCCTGTAATGTGTGCAGGACATTCTGAAGTACATCGCCCACATTCGGTGCACGAATAAGCTGCCATCAGGTTGTTCCAGGACAGATCGTTAACATCCCTGGCGCCAAAGCGGGGCGGCGTTGCGGGCGGATTTTGATCTGCATCAGGCAGGCCGAGCATGATCTTAACCTCGTTGGTAACAACAGGCATGTTCGTCATTTTTCCCTTCGGCTCCAGCTTTGCATAATATGTATTGGGGAAGCCCATGAAAATGTGAAGATGCTTTGAATAAGTCACATAAATCGAAAAGGCGAGAATGCCAATGATGTGGAGCCACCACGCAAAACGCTCAATAACGATGAGGCTGGAGGTCGACATGTCTTGAAACAGCGGCATCAAAAATGAACTGAAGAAAATCCGACCCGTTGGCACGTACGCCGGTTCGCGCAATTGCAGTACCTGATCCGTTGCGTTCATCGTTAGAATCGCAAGCATAAGAACGATTTCTGTGAAGAGGATTATGTTAGCGTCAAGGAATGGGAATCCTTTCATCTCGTAGTTCCAGAATCGTTTCACTTTGACAACATTTCTTCTCAGCAGAAATATGAGACAAGAAAGCAATACTGCCATTGCAAGAAATTCAAAAATGTTCATCAGCACGCCATAGAAGCTGCCAAGGAAGGGCGCGAATATCCTGTGCGTTCCTGCTACACCATCGATCACAAACTCCAGCACCTCAAGGTTGATGACAATAAATCCAACGTATATGAATAGATGCAAGATTGCGGGAATAGGGCGCTTGAACATTTTCTTTTGCCCAAAAGCGACCAGCAGCATGTTTTTCCGACGCTCACCTTTACGACCTGGTTCTTCGTCAAAGGGTTTTCCGAGTTGAATCGTCTTTTTAATCCTGGCGATACGTTTGGCGATGATAAAAATCGCGGCTGCGAAAACAAGAACGAATGCGATCTGCTGAAACATATTGCAATTATAGGTTAAGGCCTGGCTTGCGCCACCATAATGTCGGTTACTAATATGAATAAATTCGACCGCAATTTTGCACCGAATCTAAATTTCTATACTTTTGTGGCCCGCTGATCACAGCGTGTCCAATTTTATGGTGATGTAGCTCAGTTGGTAGAGCAAAGGACTGAAAATCCTTGTGTCGGGGGTTCAATTCCCTCCATCACCACTTAAAAGCCTTTGAAGGATTCTTTAAAGGCTTTTTTATTAATTTTTGGGCAATGTAAACGATTTCGACGTTCAATAAATCGGCATACCGGGTATTTTTCTTCCTTCATACACTCCTCAAAAATACTGACATCGAAATAAATTTGTGCCGACGTTTCAACAAGGATTTGGGATAACATTCGTTACTTCCAACGGCAATGTCCCTGTTAATCTGAAATTCATGAAGACAACTCTTTGTAATACTGTTATTCTATTATTGCTATTCCTACCTTTTATGGCTGCCGCCCAGGTTGTGGGTACAACTTTTCCAATAATGGCAACCGAAACGGTCAACGATAAAAAAATCACTTTGCCGACGGATGTACAGGGTAAATTCACCCTGGTTGGTTTAGCCTATTCAAAAAAATCCGAGGACGACCTTAACTCGTGGTTCCAGCCGACGTTTGAAAAATTTATTCAGAAAAGCGACGGCCTGTTCAGCGGTTTCGCCTATGATGTTAATGTGTACTTCATTCCGATGTTTACGGGCGTGAATGCTGCGGCATCGGGAGCGGCAAAAAGAAAAGCTGTAAAGAATATTGATCCGAACCTCCTTCCACATATTCTCTTTTATAGGGGTGAACTGAAAACATATAAGGAAGCGCTTGACTTCGAAAAGCGGGATATCCCGTATTTTTTTGTGCTCAATCCTGAAGGCAAAATTGTTTTCGCAACGTCCGGAAAATATACTTCTCAAAAGATGGATGAAGTTGAAGGACACATTGAGTAATGTGTTAACTTCGATTCT
>DASPJN010000116.1:0-6593 GCA_035628595.1 Chryseosolibacter sp. | reverse complement strand
CGGATAGACAGCCGCAATGGGATTGCCATCAGCACTGGCTTCGTCATTGGTATCCTTTAAAAGACTTTCCTGCCCATAAGCAGCAGATGACCATATAAGGCCAACCATTAATGCAATCAACTTCACATTTCGAGAGCGTAATTTTTTTTTCATACAATAGATATTTGTACCTCGTGCATGTGAAAAGGAACATGCCTAACGAGTGTATTCGTCGGGGGCTTACGCATTTGAACCCAGACTTTTTACCAACTATCGTAACTGGGGTGTTAAACTCACATTCGTGTCAGCTGTGGAGGAAAGACGCCATCATTAATTCGTACGATAATAGCATTCGCTATTCAGACTTTATCATTGACAGCGCATTAAGTATTATTAACGTTCACGCGGAAATTTCTGCCGGCATGTATGTATCCGATCATGGTGAGGACTTGTTCGATAGAAACCCCACAGCCATTGATTTTCATGCGCGTCCCTCAGAACACACACTTCATGTTCCTTTGTTTCTATGGACATCCGAAAAATATGAAAGCATGTTCCCCAGCAAAAAAAAGAATTTGATTGAAAATAGGAGTCGGAAGCTCGGCACTGAAAATATTTTCTATTCAGTCGCCGATCTGGGTAACGTGCATTTTCCTTCTTTTGATTTCACGAAAAGCATTTTCGATTCAACATTCAGTGATAGTCCGCAGTTGTATTACAATGATGATCAAAGGGCTGTTCCATTTTCACAGTTCGAGATTTTTCCAGTTGCGTCAAGGTGATGAAATCGGTGAAGATTGTTTTCCAGGCTGTGTCGCTATTGACCCACGATTGACCAGCACAGTCTTGATCAAGCTAATCTTCGTCGCGAGTGGCCGTTGACAGCTTCAACTGTTTTTCATTGTATATTTTTTCCTCAGCCGATTTCTTCTTTTTACTATCGCTGACTTTGAACGATGCAATATCAAACACGATGCGAACCAGATAGACCACGCCTGTCATAACGATAACAAGGAGAAAGCACAACAGCATCCTGATTAATGACGGTCGATCGTTTTCAAGGAAAGACGCTTCGGATTCCCCATCAAAAATTTCGTTTGTTATTTTCATTGCGTATTTTTTTGATGATAATTCAAAGGTCGGTAACAACGACCGCCGACAAATCAGCAAACGCCTTATTTACCAAAACTCAGTGAAACCCTTATTTTAAGAGCAATTTTTTGTCTTGTTTTCAAGACAAAATGTGAGTGATCTACCTGGGATGTAGGAAAGTGAGTTGGCATTGGTAAGTCACCTTAAGGAATAATCAGGAAATGCAAAAGATGGATTACCGATAATATAGCCAAATCTTAAAGGACGGGCAAGAGGTGATCCTTCAGAACATTATTGTAATTTAGTAGGGAAAAAACAGATAATATGAATGTCCTGTTAGTTGATGATGACCCGGTATTCAATTTTGTTCACAAGAAGATACTCGAAGGAAGCGGTTTTGTACGTGAGGTAGATGTTGCGTTGAACGGTGAGGAGGCCCTGATGCTGTTTAATGAATATTTTTCAGGCACACGCATGCTTCCGGATTTGATCCTGCTTGATCTTAACATGCCTGTAATGGATGGTTTCAGTTTTCTTGATGCATTGAAAGGAATTCCTATGAAGAGGACTCATAACCTGGACATCGCTATTGTAACATCATCAAGCGATCCGCGCGATATCGCGAAAGCACAGACGTACGGTATCAAAAAATTTATGAACAAACCGCTTACGCCTGATTCCTTCCATGCACTTGTGGCGTGATGAAAAAAAACAGGTACATCGTCTATGTACCTGTTTTTTGATAGTTGGCTCCCTTGTTATAAGGGACAGTAAGATACTACAAAGCTTTTGCGCAAACTGGGTGAAATCTGCCGGCTGTCTTTTTCGTCGGTAAACTAAAGATAAACGCTAAATCTACTCTTCCACGATCCACTTTATTTGGATTCCTTCCGTTGTTTTGATTCTTACAACGTAAACTCCTTTATGCAGGTTTTCACCCTGTTCAAGGAAGCTGTCAGCCTGCATACGATGTTCCTCCACACCTCCACCCGTACGTGTGGTTACTACGAATCATCCTACAGTGCGAAAGAAATACGGTTGTCGACAGTGACGCTGTTTTTATGACAGGCCCCAATTTCGGTGTTATATTTTTGTATACCACTCTCTTAATAATGTGCGTTTAGATTCAGCTATCAATCGGCGTTCGGTCTCGTATGGATAACCGACAAAGATGTCTGGCCTGTTTTCTGTAATACACTACAGTGACCATTGCTCGTTTTCGCAAATTATGGCCTGTTTCTAGCAAATACGCAATCCTGGTCTTACTCGCGAAGGCGTCATTGTTGAAAAACGAACACCTGACTGTTCATAAATACTTTATCAGTGATGTAACCTTTTTACTTTAACGCGGTCTCCTTTTAAAACCAAACGCCTATGCTCTATAATATTTTCCTCACCTCCCTGCGAAGCCTTAAAAAGAATAAGATTTTCACTTTCCTGAATGTTGTTGGCCTTGCGGTCGGCATGGCTGTTTTTCTGTTAATAACAGCCTATGTAATTTTTCAACACAGCTACGAAAATTTTGTCGCTGACAAAGAAAATATTTACCGCGTTACGCTTACAACATATCTCAATAATGAACTCGTATTTAGTAGTGCAGAGAATTATCCCGGCGTAGGTCCCGCGCTGAAAAAGGAGTTTCCGGAAGTTGAGTCGTATGCGCGACTATACAACATGGGCTATAAGAACAATGTCATCATCACCAACGAGGATGCGCAGCCACAGCCAATTGCTTTCAAACACCGACGATTTCTTTACGCAGATTCTGCATTCCTTCCCATGATGGGTTATGAAATGATAAAAGGTGACGCGCGCACTGCACTTGCCTCGCCACTTCATGCCGTCATTTCCGAAAGCTATGCACGGATGTATTTTGGCAACGATGATCCAATAGGAAAAAACCTCCGGCTACAGGATGATGATTATAATAATGAGCTGGTGAAGATTACAGGCGTATTCAAAGACCTTCCAGAAAACACGCATCTTAAATTTGATATCCTGTTTTCATACAAGACTTTGTTCGGGCGTTTTGAACAGGCACCGTTGCGATACGATCAGAGTTGGAGAAGAAAAGATATGTACACATTCATCCGCCTGCGTCCCGGCACAGATGCCCGCCAGCTCGAAAGTAAATTTGCAGCTATCGTTGATCAATACAATCCTGCTGCGAAAGAAAGGAATCAGCGCGATATTCTTGCACTGCAATCGCTGGCTGATATTCATTTGAAATCCAATCTTGCGGAAGAACCAGAAGTGAACGGTGACGAGCGGATCGTGAATTTTCTTTTCATCATCGGTATTTTTGTGATCGTGATCGCGTGGATCAACTACATCAACCTGGCTACAGCCAAATCGTTGGATCGCGCGCGGGAGGTTGGTGTGCGAAAGGTGATGGGCGCCGAAAAGGCGCAACTTGTGAGACAGTTCTTTGTTGAAGCAGCGATCATCAATCTGGTATCCATCCTGATTTCATTTTTGATCATTGCGCTGGTATTGCCTCAGTTCAATGCATTAACGGGATTGACTTTTTCGCTCACAGACTTCCTGACCAGTCAGTTCGTCTTGTTAGTTTCTTCATTGTGGCTTACCGGAACATTGCTGTCAGGGTTTTATCCTGCGCTGGTACTGTCTTCGTTTAAACCGGTTGTGGTGTTGAAAGGAAAGTTGAAGAATAGTACAAAAGGAGTGTTGTTAAGAAAAGGACTTGTCGTCGGGCAATTCATGGCATCGGTTGCGTTGATTGCAGGGACGCTGCTGGTGTACCGGCAACTGGACCACATGATGTCACAGGACATCGGTATGAATATCGATCAGGTTCTGGTCGTGGAACGCCCTGGTATATCATCGCGTGATCGAAGCGCTTTCAATTCTGCGGTAGATGTCTTCCGAAATGAGGTGAGAAAAGATCCTTCTGTTCAGGCATTGTCGACCTCCGCTACAATTCCTGGGAAGCAACGTGAGTACAAAGCGATCGTGAAACCGTACGGTGCTTCGGATGACAAGCAAGTGACGGTACGTTTCAATAGCATGGATTTTGATTTCCTCGAAGTGTTTAAAATGAAGTTGCTGGCTGGTCGTGCTTTTTCCATCGATCATCCTGATGATCCGGATACCGCCGTCATCATCACCGAATCTGCGGCACGGCAGCTTGGTTACAAAACACCGGAAGATGCTGTCGGGAACACATTAGCGATTGATCAATTTGAATGGTATCCTATCATTGTCGGCGTGGTGAATGACTATCATCAGGTTTCATTAAAGAAATCACTGGATCCATCGATGTTTTATTGCACTGCTTACAATGGTGAATTTTATTCGATGCGTGTCAACACGCAAAATCTTCCAACGACCATAGAGAACATCCGCAAAGCATGGCAGACGGCGTTTCCGGGAAATCCATTTCAATACTTTTTCCTGGATGAATACTTTAATCAGCAATATGAAAATGAACAGAAGTTCGGAAGCCTGTTCACAACGTTTGCAACATTGGCAATTGTGGTTGGGTGCCTCGGGCTGTTCGGACTTTCAGCATTCGCAGCAGCACAGCGCACGAAAGAAATTGGAATCAGGAAAACATTGGGTTCATCAACGCAGGGAATATTCTTGTTGCTCTCGAAGGAATATCTGGTATTGATCGCACTATCCGTCTTGCTGGCATCACCGATCGTTTGGTATATCATGTCGGGATGGATCAATTCCTTTCCATACCGTACCGATATTTCGATTGACGTATTTGTTATTGCCGGGGCTATTGTACTGCTGATCGCTATGTTCACTGTCAGCTATCAAACGTTGAGGGCCGCGAAAACGAATCCAGTCAACGCCTTGCGATATGAGTAATCAAGTCTAAACATTGCAGGCGGATTTATACTCAAAAAGAGGTATTTACTTTTTGCGGTTGATTTCGTTTCTTTAGTATAAGCTGCACATCGGTAATTTATTTACCCTCTCAAAGAGCAGTTATCGCAATTAGCTGCTCTTTTATTGCCTTTCAATGTTTAAACACACTTTATTGTCTCTTCTTTTTACAGACTAATTGCTTAGTAAAATTACACCGGATCGGGTTGTAATGAAATCATGACAACTTCCATTTAAACGATATCTAAAAACGAAATATTTGATTGGTGTTTAAACATGCGTCGTGACAGGGACGTAGGCGTAAACGAAAACTACATCGACGAAAAAGTGTAGCCTCCGATAAGCATTGGGAACGTGTTGGTTATTAACGAAGCATCGTCAATATTTGCTGCCGGGTAGCTAAGACCCCCTCTCTTCAAATTGCTTTTGATGCGTCCTGTGAGTAATCATAGGACGCGCATTAGTAAGTTATGACTCGTCGGTGCGTTGCCTGATGCTTAAGTAAATTCCTCCGACAACAACGATCAACACAAGCCATGACGATGCCATGGTTATTTTATTGCCGATCGTGTAGGCGCTAGGCTTAAATTCAAATTCAACTGTATGCTTACCCGCCGGCACATTCAATGCGCGAAGAATATAGTTTGCACGCATGATGTCGGCCTGCTGCCCGTCAATGGTTGCGATCCAACCTTCCGGATAATAGATTTCCGAAAAAACGACCAGGCCTCCGTTCGCGGACTGTGCCTCGTACTTCTGATAATTTAAACGAGATTCGGTTAATTCGATTTTCCCGTCAGGGCTGGTTCCAATCTCAGTTATCTTCATTTTTGATGCATCGATTACCGCCGTTGTACGCGTGTTTGTTGTACATGTTTGTGCAAGCTCTTCCGCCGGCGACTGAACCTTGATAATGTCGGAAACAAACCACGCGTTTCCGTTTGCTGAATTATTACGGATTACATTTTCTTTAGCCGGGCCATACGGCAGATATTTAATGTTGAGCATATTAAAGGTGCCGAGTCCTGAGAAGTCGAAATTTCCCTGTTGCGCCAGTGTGAAAAATTCCTGTGTTTCCTTGAAGAAACAGGAATCAATAAAGTCCTGATAGCGCCTGATCTTTGCGCCATGATATCCGCCGATGGATTGATGATAATAAGAGCTCCGGGCATCGGAAAAAATTCCAAATGGATTCTGCGGATCGATTGCAAATACCCGGTAATGCGATTCATCCTTCAATATTTCCTTGTCTGCTTCTGTCATCGCGAAATAAGTGTTGTCGCGTTTACGCTTGTAATTATCGTCTGTGAGGAAACGTTTATCAACCACAGCAAGATCGATCGTTATCATGAATGCGAGGAAAGCGTAAAAGAACGTCGGTGAAATCTTCTTGTACACCTCAAAATACAGCAATACAAAAATGGCCGTGATAAAGGCCGCGGATCGGATGGCATCGCTTCGCAGCAATGAAGCGCGATCACTTGTCAGCGCATTCAGGAACCAGGCTGGCAATTGTGATTCACTTTCTTTCATCATGTCGAGCATCCCGGCGAAAAGCACGAACACAACACATATCCCGGCCGTTGAAGCAAATGCGATCAGCAGTTTTCTTTTGTTGCCTTTGTTCAGGGTCTGGTTCATGACTTCATTTAGTCCGATAAATC
>DASPJN010000115.1:0-48846 GCA_035628595.1 Chryseosolibacter sp. | reverse complement strand
TCTTCAGTTCCTGCAACGCCATCGGCCAGCCTTCATCAAACATTTTTCGCCATGCCGGTGTCGTGGCGATCAATACTGTGACTGTTGTATTGCCGTGATGCTCGCTGAACCTGTACTCTTCGGTAATGCCGACCCAGCCTTTGGCCATTTCAGAACTTCTGTCCTCTACGCCGCCCGGCAACAGCACTGCGATATGGTGTGCAAGTATGCGCTCATACGGCTTAACTTCAACAAGTTCGGCGAGCGTACCACTACCCTCCGGGCCAATAAATCGTATTCGTTCGCCTTGCCCCCACTTTCCTTCATATGACGAGTCTGGCCATGCCTTTGCAACCCACTGCTTATAAGTTTCTTTCTGCAACATTGTTTCCCAGACGGTTTTTGCTGATGCAGAAATGACGATCGTATATTCCAGATGTTCCATAAAATAGAATTTATGCTTTTCAATTTCTTTATGTCGGCTCCGCTCTGACAATACAAAGATGTAACACAGATTCAACTTCGAGGATCATTTAATGCGCCATCGTGCAGGGTAGTTTGCGACAAAGAATGTTTGAAGTATTTGCCTACAGGTGCATGTACAGCACTTTCTTAGTTGCCAGCTATTCGTCCTGCTGAGCCACAGAGATCAACTAGTGGAATTTGATACAAAGGAAAACAGATATCATAGATGCACTTTGGCATCAAAAGTACTTTTATTATATTTGCATCAAGGCGAGTATTCCGGTTCAACTGCGAATCTAAAGCAGCTTCATTGTTGTTTTTATTTGTGGGATTCGGGCGGCATGGGCTCAATTATGACGTTGTTATGAGCATGAAACATTTTGTGGAGAAGCAGTCGATCGTGCGGAAGATTTGGGGAAAGAGTGATACCATCCTTTTCATCTTCGCGGGCGCTTCGGCGGAGTTTGCATTAAATAAAGCAGTGGATTGGCTTTACTTTACCGGCCGCCTACCCGATGACCCATTGGGACGCCTTTTTTCAACAGTTGGTTATGCCCGCACAATTGTCTTCTCTGAAGAACACGCAGCCCTGCGCACAATCGATACGATGAGTGCGATACACGCCAACGTTGAGGCTAAGCGCGGGCAGCGTATCCCCGACTGGGCTTATCGCGACGTATTGTTCATGCTCATCGACTATTCAATCCGCGCATTTGAAATTCTGGAACGCAACATGACACGTGGCGAAAAGGACGAAGTCTTCCAGGTATTTAACAGGGTGGGAAAACGAATGGGTGTACAAGAACTTCCTGACACACTGGAAGCCTGGCAGAAAATGCGGCAGCACCACCTTGAACAAAATCTGCAACGCAGCGATTTTACAAACGATCTTTTCAAACAATACCGGAAACATCTCGGCCTATTTCGTTACCGCATTTTACTGGAGTCGCAAAAGCTTGTAGTGCCACACACCGTTCTGGAATTACTTGGTTTGCCAAAAATCTCATTGTTGTATCCCGTGCTTGCCGTTTATAAAATAAGCAGGCGCATAAAGGCCGACTGGCTGCTAAAATCCATTGTACTTCCTTCGAAATACAAGAAAGAAATTATCGCGCTAGATACGAATCGTTAGCAAATCAATCACACATCGACAAGCAGATATTCGCGCATCGACAGCAGCATTCGCGGCAACTACTCTTTCGCAAAGACGAGAATAGGCACTTTTGAGCTAAATGAAACCTCTGCCGAGTTGCTGTGCTGAAAAAGTTTATCGAACCATTTGCGTTTTTGGTTTGTAAACAAAACGCCCAGGGATGCGTTAGATTCTTTGAGATCTTCCTCAAAATTTTCAGCAAATGTCTGGTCTCCAAAGCCATCGAAAATAAACGACACACCCAGTTTCGTATGCGAGTTCTGAATCGTAAGAAGTCTCTTCCGCGTTTCAGGCTCTTGAAGTTTATCGGTGTAATGATATACATAAACATCACCTTTCACTGAAGTTGAAAACTCGCGAACACGCTTTATCTCTGATTTAAAATCGCCCAAATCGGACGCGTACAAGATGTTTGTGATAGGGGCTTTGCGGTACCCATTTGGAATCACGAAAACCGGAATGGGTGAAGTTGATAGAATTCCTGATGAATTGGTACCGATCACCCGTTTAAGTTTACCAGCACCGCGCGTAGCCATACAGATTGCCCTCGCGTCGGCAGCCACTGCATATTTCACCACACTTTTTCGCGGGTCGGCGCCACGCTCAACAACGCATTCATATTTTCCCTTCTTGATTTCAGTTTGGTCATAAACTTTCTCGACAAACGTCTTCAGGTATGCTGTCGTCTTATGAAGTTGATTGGTGACGTAGGTCTTAAATTGTGCATTTGTCCATCGCACTGGCTTGACGATCTCCATAGAATGATAGAATACGAGTGTGGCACCAGTTTGTGATGCCAGTTGAATGCCAAAACGAATTCCGGCTTTTGAGTTTCCAGAAAAGTCAGTAGGGACAATGATTTTGTTTTGCATAGGTGGTGGGATTTTGAGGATATCGAAAGTTAAACGCCAGCGCGGACGATTCAAAGCTTTACGTTGCCAATTTATTGACTCTAAAATACCCGGCATGTCCCGTGGCGAAAAGTTACGCAAACCTGGTGTTTTCTGGCGGAATCGCAATTAAAGTGTACCAAGTACACATAATATTGACTTCTGATCGCGACTTGATTTGAAAGGTTCTAACGAGACAGGTAGAACGTATTTGAAACGTTCGGCGATGTACAAAATAATTATCTGAAAAAGAACTTTGCACTTAAAAGTGCTTTTGAATATCTTTAACCCGGCAGCAATTAAAAAGTTTTTTCATCACATTGAAAACAAAGTCACCGCAAATATGACACTCAAGATCAACAACATCTCTAAAACTTATCCAAACGGCGTCCAGGCATTAAAGAACATCACACTTGACATTCCGAGCGGGATGTACGGTTTACTTGGACCCAATGGAGCGGGGAAATCGACCCTCATGCGCATATTAGCCACGTTGCAAGAACCCGACGAAGGTGAAATCCATCTGGGTTCGATTGATGTCGTTAAAGAAAAAGATGAAGTGCGCAAAACCCTTGGATACCTCCCGCAGGAATTTGGTGTCTATCCAAAGGTGAATGCTGAAAATTTGCTGGATCACTTTGCCATACTCAAGGGAATTACCACGCGTGCGGCACGGAAAGAGGTCGTTGAGGCACTCCTGCGAAAAACAAATCTATGGGATGTACGGAAACAAAAACTCGGAGGTTATTCCGGCGGCATGCGTCAGCGTTTTGGCGTTGCTGTTGCGTTGCTCGGTCAACCCAAGCTGATGATTGTGGATGAACCAACTGCAGGTTTGGATCCTGCAGAACGTGTGCGCTTTCTAAATCTTTTGAGCGAACTGGGTGAGAACAGCGTCGTTCTGCTGTCTACGCACATCGTTGAAGATGTAAGTGAACTTTGCACGCGAATGGCCATCATCAACAAAGGAGAGATCTTACATGAAGCAGAGCCTTTGGTTGCTATGCACACTTTAAAAGGACGGATCTGGCGCCGAGTCGTAAGTAAAGATTCTTTAAAACAGATAGAGCGTGAATACAATATCATTTCAACAAAACTTCTCGGCGGAAAAACAGTTGTCCATGTGTACAGCGAAAGTAATCCGTACGAAGGTTTCGCGGTGGTCGAACCTGACCTGGAAGATGTTTATTTCAGCGTGATGGCAGGCCATACAAGGAAAGATCTTAGTGTTTCGTAAACATCAGGCGCTCTATGAAGTTTCCGGAAATCTATCGCTTTGAGCTGAGGTATCAGTTCCGATACTTTTCAACGTGGCTCCTCCTCACATTATTTCTACTGTTCGGGTTTACGATACTGCGAATGGTGACACTTCCTGATGGAACCCACCTGAATGCACCCGCCACCATTGCTTTCTTTACCGTTATGGGAAGTGCGATATGGGTTGTAATAGGTGGAGTAGTCTCCGGCGATGCTGCAACCCGGGATATCCACACGCGAATGCATCCGCTCATGTACACAACGCCAATTAACAAAGTGAGCTACCTCGGAGCACGTTTTCTTGGTGCCTTATCTGTGAACACATTGCTTTTGCTAACCCTTTACGCGGGCTTCCTTCTCTCCTTCTACGGTCCCGGCGCGAAGACACAGTTTCTTGGTCCGTTTCGTTTGGCTTCATACTTGAGCAATTTTATTTTCATCGCCTTACCAACCGTGCTTGCGACTACCGCGATTCAATTCACGTCAGCCGCGCTGAGCCGACGCGCAATTGCAAGTTATATCGCTAGTATCGTGATCATCTTCTTCTCGCAGTTCGCCGGCACCACAGTCAGATTTGCGTTAGAATGGAAACTGGTTGGCGGTATGATGGATCTGCTTGGCACCAGTCTGATATCTGAAATTGAAGGCTGGACACCCGTTGATAAAAACACAAGGCTTGTTGCCTTAGAAGGTCCGTGGCTTTGGAACCGCATCGTCTGGTTCACAGTCGCACTTTCAGCGTTTGTATACGGATATTTCCGCTTCGATGTCGGTCACCATGTCACCAAAACTTTTAGTTTCAGTTTCATCCGGCATCGCCAAAAACAAACCAAAGCGGAAGCAGAGCAACAACAATCTCAATTCTCAAATCACAAACCTGAAACCTTAGGCGCTCTTATTGTTCCCGCATTCGGTTTTATCACAAACGTTCGACAAACCTGGGCAATCGCGGTGACATCTTTTGTAACAATTGCCAAAAGCAGAGGAGGGCTCACGTTCGTTGCTATCCTTGCCATCGGCACGGGCTTGTTTGCCACTGAATACATGCAGTGGTATGGCGTTCCATTTATTGCGCGAACGGAAGAAGTATTGAGAATATTAACCCCGCCATTAAGCAGTTTTAAAACGCAATGGATCGTCATTCCATTGCTCACCATCTTTTACGCGGGAGAACTGGTGTGGCGCGAGCGTGAAGCAGGAATTAATGAACTTTCAGACACAACGCCGGTACGCGAGTCGGTCATTTTTATCGGAAAATTCATAGGACTTGCGTTAATCATTATTACCTGGATGGGTTTCCTGATGGCCGCGGGAATCATAAACCAGTTGGTAATGGACTACCAGCCTGAAAGTTATTTGCATGAGATCGACGTTTATATAAAGGCACTCTTCGGTCTCCAGCTTTCAAACTACCTGCTCTTTGCACTGCTTGTTCTGGTTGTCCATGTTGTCATAAATCAAAAATACATCGGTCACATCGCGGCATTTGGCATCTACGGTTATATACTTTTCGCCTCGATGATCGGCATTGAACATCACCTTTTGATTTTCGCAGCTGATCCAGGCTGGTCATACGGCGACATGTCTGGATTTGGGCCGTTTGTCAAACCGTGGCTTTGGTTCAAATCATACTGGGCTTGTTGGGGATTTTTGTTGGCCGTCCTGGCCATGCTTTTCTGGGTGCGCAGTAAAGAAAGTGGACTTAGTTCCAGGCTATCTCTCGCACAGCATCGTTTCCCAAAGCACAAGATTGCTTTTCTGTCAGCAGTTGCGCTCTTGTTGATAACAGGTGGTTTCATTTTCTACAATACGAATGTGCTCAATCATTATACGAATAAAGAAGATCGCATGGCGATGCGTGCAGAATATGAACGGCGCTATGGTAAGTACGAAAGCGCAACGCACCCGGTATTGGCCGGAACCAAATTGCGCGTTGAGATTTATCCGGACGAGCAATCCGCTGAAATGCTGGTCACTTACTATCTTTTAAATCGTAGCAATAAAGCTATTGACTCGATTCATGTTTCGATGGTGCCAAATCTCGCTATCAGCAAAATATCCTTTGATCGAACAAGCAGCCCGGCAATTGTGGATGATAATCTCGGTTATCATATTTATTCGTTGAAAGAACCGATCGCGCCTGGAGACACTGCACAAATGAAGTTTCAGATTGACATCAGGGAACATGGTTTCAGCAATGATGGTGTAGATGCCTCCGTTGTATCGAATGGGAGCCACATTGATAGTAATGACTGGATGCCCATCATTGGCTTTCACGGGGATCGCAGGCTTCGCGACGAACGTGATCGCGGGAAGTATGGGCTGCCAGCGCGTCTGGCCAGACCATCAGTTTATGACATCGCCGCGCGTTACGACGTACGACATGCCGAGCCAATGAATTTCGAAGCTATCGTTGGAACCGCTGCAGATCAGACCGCAGTAGCGCCCGGAGAATTGAAACGCACGTGGAAAGAAGCTGACCGAAACTATTTTCATTTTGTTACAAATGCTCCAATCAGCAATCAATTCGCTGTGTTTTCCGCGAGGTATGCTGTTCGCGAATTGAAATGGACACCGGAAGAAACCACTGCGCGCCGACTACAAACTGACTCCGTCGCTGAATCAGCTTCAGTTGCGCAACCAGTGGCAATTCAGATCTTCCATCACCCGGCACATGATGAGAATATTGGCCGCATGATGAAAAGTGTCGAAGCGTCGCTTGCGTATTACTCGAACGAATTTGGCCCATATCCCTATACTCATTTCCGCGTGATCGAACGGCCGGGAGCGAGTCGCGGCATGCACGCCGAAGCGATGACGATCGATTACGCGAGTGGATATGCGCTGATGAACCCAACACAAGGCGGACTCGATCTTCCTTATCACATCATGGCGCATGAGGTAGCGCACCAGTGGTGGGGTTTTCATCTCGCGCCCGCAGCTGTGGAAGGTTCGGGCTTTTTGGTTGAAAGCTTTGCAACGTATTCTGCCATGCAGGTAGTAGAGGAATCGCTGGGCTATGAACATCTCATGCTGTATCTGTCACAAATGCGTCAGGAATATGAGGTGCCCCGATCCCATGCATCGCCTCCTTTGCTGCGATCGAACAATCGGTTCATGAACTACCGAAAGGGTCCCTTCGCATTATTTGCATTGAGGAACTACATCGGAAAAGATAGTGTCAATAATGCAATGCGCCGGATGCTTGCCAACTACTCACCAGCGCCCCCACTACCTACGACCCTCGATTTCTATCGTGAGTTGCAGTCTATTACGCCGGACTCGCTTCAATATCTCATTCATGATCTGTTTGCCGCGAACACATTTTGGGAACTCAGGACTATTGATGCTAACGCGAAAAAAACAGCGGAAAATTCGTGGCAGGTGGTGATTGAAGTAGAGGCTCATAAGATGACTGTTGACAGCATCGGCATAGAGACGAACATACCGATGAATGATTGGATTGAGATCGGCGTTTATGCACCACGACCATCAGTGAAATCACCGGCAAAGGTGTTATATCTGCAAAAGCATCGCATCCAATCAGGCCGACAGAAACTAGTTATCAACGTTTCCGAACTGCCAGCGCGAGCGGGCATTGATCCAAATCATTTGCTGATCGATCTCGATATGGATGACAATGCGAAAAAAATAAAAATTGAAGGCGTTTCTGAAAGCGAACCTAAACCTGATTTGATTTAACCCTGGATAGCATGTGTAGCAACGAATTCAATTATGAATCCATTGCCACACATGATGTTGTTAGTCAATCATAGCTCAGGGCTTACTCAAAAGTTACTTTCCGGATCTCGCTACCGAAGGAAGAAATATGTCTGATCAGATACAATCCCTGAAGTTTGTGTTGAGGACGGTAGGTTAGCTCATAACCCCCTGGATTTGTCTCTCCAAGAAAGATCACGTCAATCACTCTGCCATTGACATCGAGCAGCTCAATCAGGTGGTTTGATGTTGTCCTGGCGTAATATTCAATTATTATATCGCCTTTGGACGGGTTTGGATGGACCGTCAATACACGTGAATACTTTCCTTCTTCTGCGTCGGTTATGCGCTGCATTACAGTAAGGGTAAACGATGTGGAGACAGTTCTTCCGCCTGGATCCGTTGCTACAACTGTGACGATAGTTTCTCCTGCTGTTAACAACTGCAGATAGAGAGAATCGTGGTCAATGCTTGCTTGTGCCACATCAGGATCGGATGTGTGGGTCGTGAACGTAAGTAAATCATCATCACTGAAATGAACAGCATTCGGCATTCTTAAATTCTCATCGCCCAAATACACAGCCACGTCATCGAATGCCGTAACCAACTCCGGTACGTCATCGAAGCCGTCGATGATGAGTACAAACACCTCTGTTGCAGAAGCACCGTGATTATCCGTGGCTGTCATAGTTATCGGAACTATTCCTTGTGCAATTGCTTTTACTTCCGCCTCACCACCTTCAAGCATTCGCACTGTTGCCAGCGTGCTGTCATCCGAAATAATTTGAAACGAAAGTCCTTCATTATCATAATCTGTGAAAACGTCGTTACCATTAATATTAATAACACTCTCAACGGTCGTCTCGACGGTTGAAATTGCATTGACGACAACAGGACGACGGTTTACATTGCTGACCGTGAGCCAAAACTTTTGCGCGCTGCCTAAGACTCCATCGGTAACCGTAACAGTCACCTCGTGCGTTCCACTTTGGTCATAGCCTGGATTGAATTCGAAGAACCCATCCTCGCTGATGGTCGCATTTACCAATGATTCGTCAAGAGCAAATGCTAAATTAACTGCGCGGGGATTTGTAGCCGCAAATTGAAACGCAAGTTCGCCTCCTTCGTCAACGATAACGGTATCTGACAGCGCTGCAGTAAATTCAAGTCCTGTAACGACGTTCATCGTAATGTTATAGGGAATTATGGGTTGCTGCGGATCATTCGTCAGGATGTTAACCACCTGCTCATACCGTCCTGTATCAAGATCTAAAGCATCTACCGTAACATCAAATGATTGCGTCGCACCTGGCAAAATGGTTATTGTCGATGGGGTGATATCTGTCACAAAAGACGGGGACGATGAAATTTCTATTGCAAGATTATTCTGGATGTAATCACCGTAGTTCGGAATAATCAAACCGCGCCAGCCATCGGCATCATCAATTCCAATTTCTCCATAACTGTCGCCAGTTGTTTGAAGATATTGATACTTAATTTTCCCTGAAGGGTAAAGAATAATTTGAAACGTATGACTGCCGTAGCCGCTATAATTAGGAATGTTTAAGTATGTGACTATAAAACGATCTGAGTTGCCATGATAAATGATCCTTGAATCATAATTGGGATATAAATCCCGGCCCAAAGCTGAAATCACGTTTGACGGGCTATAACCGCTGATTAAGTCAGGACTTGTAGAGGAGGCGCCCTGCTCATTGAAAGAAATATAACCGTTGGATGAAATATAAACGATGTCCTCGCTTACATCAAAGTATGGAAAATAAAAAGGAAGATAAGCGGACTGATAATCATCGTCACTCAAATAAATATCAGTTCCGGTACTGCTTATATCAATCCAGTCAAACACGGCACCATTAGGCTCATTGCTATCAATCCATTTATATCCGAACCCAAACTCGCCATCATCGCCGGCATCGGACGGTGTGTGTGAAGACATTTGGATAAAATCAGGTATTGTAATTTCCAGATCCCCTTCTCCATTATTGGAAACAGTGAATTGGGCAGTCTGCGTAGATTCCGTTAAGACAACCAATGAAAGTTCAGATGGACTGATCACGGCGATCGGGGCCGCGAGTCCAATGCCAAGTAGGGGAACCGTTACAATCGGATCAGTCTGATCGTTGGAACTAATGACGATTTCGCCGGTAATACTTCCCGCAGCAGAAGGTGCAAAAATAACCTGCAGCACAGCCCAGCCACCGGGTAAAATCACAGAGTCAGAGAGCCAGGAAATATAATTGGCACCCGCGCCAGATACCGAAGCCTCGAGTTCCAAAGCCTTAGTACCTTCATTGGAGATAAAAACGAAAGTAGAGTCAGCGAGCCCGACAAAAATTGGGTCGAATGTAATTTCATTCTGTGACAAGACGATCTCGGGCTGACCAATAACGTTTAGCCAGACTGGAACTACCTGGTGGTTGTTGAAAGGATCATTTCCTTCGAAATGGATATCGGCCCGATAAACTCCATCCAACAGGTACGTCGCATCAAAAGCAGATTGCACATTCATCGTTGCACCTGAAGAAATGCTGCCAGCATTTTGGCCAAGGTTTAGCCAATAGTATCCATCCGTCGTATCGGCAAGCGGTTCATTGCTGTCTTTTTGTTCCTTAAGATAATTTTGGAGCGCGTGTAATGCCGGTTTGTTCTTTGAAAGTGTCTGATCTTTACTCACAACCGCCATTTGTTGAGGATTGTACAACACGGACGCATTCCATGTCAAAGTGCTTAAGCCTGCCAAATTGCTAACGGTTATATCCTGGTTGACAATGTTTCCTGCATCTACAGTTACTTGAAGGCTATCTGGAATAATA
The DNA here is from genome assembly GCA_035628595.1 of Chryseosolibacter sp. Classification (GTDB taxonomy): domain Bacteria; phylum Bacteroidota; class Bacteroidia; order Cytophagales; family Cyclobacteriaceae; genus Chryseosolibacter. The sequence continues at coordinate 38,548 of DASPJN010000115.1, read as the reverse complement.
CTCATAGCCGGAGCTAGTACTGCTACACCGTGCAGCGAAACCTCAATCTCAGGATCTTTGGGATCGTTGGTTACAAGACGTAGTGTTTCGTCAAATACCCCTTCAGACGTAGGTGCAAAAACCACTGGAACCGAGACCTGAGAGAAAGGTTGTATTTCAAATGCCGCTTGATCGCTTGAGAAATTTGCGCTATTAGCAAAGTCCAGATTGACAGTTAAAGTGTCGGATCCATCATTTCTTATTGCGATGTCGATTGACGATTCCTCAATATCAGCGAACAAGGTATCGTAAACAATCGAGCTTGGATTAACCTCAATATCGGGCGACGGCGTAACTGTAAAAGTTACCGGGATTGTGACTACTTCGTTCGCGGGATCATTACTTGAAACAACAACCGAACCGGTGTACGTGCCGGCAGCTTTTCCTACGCTATTGAAAATTACGGGGACATTAACAGAGGTTCCTGTTGGAACTGTGATCCCTGGCGTACCTACAGCCAACCAGCTTGAATTGATGCCCATTGTATACATCAATGCATTTGCCATCAGCAATGCGCCATCAGTAGAAGGATCCCACATACCATAATACCGATCGCCTGAAACCGGGAACATTCCAAGATCAACTCTACTTTTTCCGTCAATTGTCCTTGTGACCACAAGCGGTGAGCCGTCTGTCCAGCTTGCAACCAATTCGGCACCGTCAACGAAAGTTGTCCCAGTAGGACGATAGCTCTGATCACCGCCATTAAATGAATTGACGTCATCCATGATCGGGCTGTTTTCATAATGTCCCAAATATTCTTTTTGCCCTGAGGTAAAAATACCCTCATCGATCACGTAATATTGATCAGCATACCATCTTCCGGATAGTTTGTATTCATCATAACCTGAAACTTCAAACATCGCCGAAACAACTCCACCGCCATTGTCAAAGTAGTCGGCCAGCACATTACCAAGCGTTTCGTTATCAGCATACGGATAATTATTGAAAATGAGCACCGCATCAAAAACTTCAACTTCGTCGAGTGTTGGTGTGTAGGCTGAAACATCGATATATGAAACTGAGGAGAACTTGCCGGTTTTGTATAATTTTTCTACAACGTCTTGAAGGTTATCAGGTGGTTCAGCACCAAGAACTGCCACATGACGCCCAGATGAAGAAGCTAGGCCTTTTGAGCCAGCAACAGCACCTTCTGCCTTGCGTGGTCCACTTGCAGGGAAACTTGGCCTACTCAGTACAACGCTATTCGGATTTATCTTTGCATTGATACCTTGAACTACACCATTAACAGAAGGTGAGGTGAAATCGTCCTGTGTTAAGGTTATACTCGCGCTTAAATCGGCACCGCCGGAATTACTAATTTCAACATAGAGCGTGTCAATGTTCCCAGTAGGCAGCGCATGGTACAATGAATCCGGAGCATAACCAATAATCGGCGGATAAGCACCTTCACCCGAGAACGTCACGAGAAGCACGCTATCCTGCGGATCGTTTGAGTATAACGTTACTATTTTTTGGTAAAGTGAATCTTCCTGAGGGGCAAATGTGAAGTCAACTATTTGCTCGCTTCCAGGTGCGATGAGCAACGAATCAAAACTCGCGATAAAGACAGAGTCGGTTCCAATATCGATTGTTAACCGAAGCGTGTCTGTGCCATCATTACCAATTACTAAACTACGGTTTGCTTGCGCCGAAATGAACACTTCACCGAAATCAACGGAGTCGCCTTCAAGTATGATCGATGAACTTCCTGTAACTGAAACCGTCAACGGAACACTCAGCTCCGGTACTAAGGGATCATTGCTTTCGACAAAAATGCTCGAGACGTATTGGCCCGTTACCAGGTCGTTTGAATTCAGATAGATCGGCACCTCCACGGTTGCACCTGATGGTGCACTGAAAGTCTGCTCCGGAAGCGTCACCCATTGATTAATATCGCTTAGCCAATCAATCACTTGATGGAGAAATAAATTGTTATCACCGGATAATGGGTCTGCTGCTATTTCATTAGCGAAGGCCAGAATCTTTCCTTGCTCAAAACGAGTTGCAACTGCATGCGGTCGGTTGAGGTCATCATTCATCAGCACGACCGATGTATCTACGGCAGTGTAAAACATGCCGTATGCCGATGAGTAAATGTTCGAGACTCCAACGGTGGTAGGGTGCTCAAATATGTCGTCTATCAGGGCGTCGTAGTAATCGACTGAATTGCAGGAAATGCCGGTACCTGAAAGAATTTCATTAATCGCGTATTGAGAATACATATCATCGCCGAGAATGAATATTGAATTCCCTGCACCAACAAAATTTCGAATATTAAGAATGTCCTGATCAGATATCGAAAGGTTTTGGTCATCAAGAAACAGTATTTGAATATCCTGAAGATTCGCCGTATCCAGAGAAGAAAGCTGGACAATTTGCGCGCCTCTCTCTGTTAATTGATCGGCAAAGTACTGGTAGCCGTCATAGGAATATAACGCCATACCAATTGTTACCCCTTCAAGTGACGGGCCTGAATAGGAAAAAGGTTTGATCAATACTTCTCTTTGTGTTTTTGAGTCCGGATCAGTAAAAACTGAATAAGCTCCTGAACTCGTTGAGGTTAAGGTTAATGGCTCGGCTGAATCAAAGTTGCTCAGCGATGTGGAGAATTCGAGGATGCCTTCACCTGTATTAGTTACGGACAGGAAAACTGTGTCTTGCTTCCCTGAAAACATGTGATGTACCAGTGTATCAGGATCGACGTCTATCGCCGGGGGCGCAGTTGTTGTAAACGCAATTGTGTTGCTGATTGGCGAAATATTATTCGAATAATCAAAAGCCTTTATCGCAAAATAATAGGGCGTTGATTGCGCCAGCCCGGAAACCGTCAATTCCTCTTCGTCACCTGCTGCCTGGGGGGAGAAGCCGTGAGAATACGTATTGGCAGAATCAAAATTATTTTCATCGATAGGCGAATTCGAAAATTTAATAATGTAGCCGGATGCGACGCCTTCGTTGTTCGACGCGCCCGTTGCTGTCCATCGCAATGTTGCTTTATCAAATGACACATCCGCAAAGCTCAAATCTTCAATCGCTGCAGGAGGAATTGAATCTTCCTCATAAAGTGCGTTGAATGCATTGAGCCTTCCTGCCCCGAACATTCCAACGTATGACGGATTTTCTGCGTCGATGTTATCAGCAAAATGCGTTAATCGCTGTCGAACGCCGTCGGGTGTGATTCCAGGATAGTGAGATACGATCAATGCGGCAACTCCCGATACGTGGGGACATGCCATCGAGGTGCCAGACAGATATTCATAAGAGTTGCCAGGATAGGTTGAAAATACATTATTTCCAGGTGCTGCGATATCTACCCAGGTTCCATAATTTGAGAAATAAGCGATCTGATCGTTATGATCGGTTGCGGCAACAGCCAGAACCTTGTCGTAATATCCGGGATAATACAAGTCAGAGGAAGAACTGTTCCCTGCGGCAAAAATTACGATTCCACCCTGCATCGGGCCAATGGGATTTCCGTTCTGGTCATAACCCGCATTGGCGATAAAGTAGTCTATGGCATCCAGTACGGATTGTTCATAGACACCAGGCTCGGTATATCCCCAACTGTTTTGGGCGATCACCGCTCCATTATCAGCGGCATAGACAAAAGAAACATCAAATCCACCGACGCCGTACTCTGCAAAAACCTGGCATGTCATCAGACGGGCACCGTCTCCCGTTCCCGAACCACCAGCAACACCTGAGACACCGATTCCATTATTATTAACGGCCGCAACTGTGCCCGCAACATGGACGCCGTGATAATGACTCTCAATTTCACCGGATCCATACGCAAAATTATATCCGTGAATATCATCAACATAACCATTTCCATCGTCGTCATAACCCGGTGTGCCGGCAGATTCGGTTTGATTTACCCACATATTTTCCTGCAAATCAACATGGGTTGTTTCAACTCCGCCGTCTATTATTGCCACAATGACATTATCATCACCCGATTCAATATTCCACGCATGAAACAGACTGATATCAGCCCCGGCTGTGCCACCCGATTGACCAGTGTTATCGTAATGCCACTGCGACGAAATCTGTGGGTCGTTCACAGACAACACTGCTTGATCACCTGGAATAGCTTCAATCAATTTTTTTTCCAGGATCTGTTCGGCAATCTCGACCTCCGCCAGCTGCTGGTAGTCCTTAACTAAGCCGTTAAGACTTAGATTGGCGTTGTCAAAACCGATCTCATACCACAAGTGTAGTCCATGCCGGCGGTGTCTTTCTTCGTACTTTCCGGCGTACGGGAAAACACGCCGCATCTCTTTCGCACCTGATCGGTTGTTGATTACATCCAGCGCTGCAACATCGGTACGAATGCGGCCATTCGCATCCTTGCGCACCTTTTGTTCAATGCGCGCTGCGGCATTTTCTGAAAGTTTAACTCTGATTTTTTGATTGTGCTGGGCAGAAATTGGACCAGCAATAAGGATGAGAAGGGATACTCCCATTCCGAGCATCCGACGGAACATAGCCATTTAGGTAGTGAGGTTTTTTTTGCAAAAATACAGAAAACAGCCGCTTGGTAAAAAAAAAAGATAAAGTAGCAGCAAGAAGTCCGAAAAACCCGTTTTTTATAGGTAAACAAAGAGTTATCGGACTTGTGTACTTATGCGATAAACGTTTGAGTGAGGGAATTGCGTGTCGGAACAGTCATTCTCGAATCGACCTGGCCGTGGATGACAGGCGGAAGAAGTTAAAAAATTTAAAGTCTTGTTGAAAGTCAACCTGAACCGGACTTGATCTAGATTTCCGAAATGGATCTCATCCATTTTAAGCCTGCTTCGAAAATGAAAAAAAGTTAAGACAGGTTTACCACGACCTTACCCGTTGTTGTGCCGCCTTGAAATAACGCGAGTGCCTCCCCCATCTCTTCGAAACCAAAACGATGACCTACAATCGGTGCCGGCAATCGCAGCTTTTCAATTTCCGTCAGCATCTCTTTCATCAATTGGTGTTGATCATAAATCCAGATGAGGTTGAATCCCATCACCGACTTATTCGCTTTGATCATCGACAGCGGGTCAACACGAGGACGGAACAGGTAACGAAACAGCAGGCTAACATAATTCGGTCGATGTGACGAGGGCGTGAACTGTGCAGACCCATAAGCAATCAATCGGCCCATTGGCGCAAGCACATCGTAGCTATCATAAAAATACCTACCTCCTGTGGTCTCTAGTACCAGGTTTAACTGACGTTGGCCAAGAGCACTTCGCAAGTCTTGCCTGAATTCTTTTCCGCGTACAATTGCTTTGTCATATCCTTCTCGTTTAAGCAATTCAACTTTAGCGTTTCTGCCTACAACTCCGACTGTGTACGCGTTGTATTTCTTAGCAATCCGGTTTGCCTGTAATCCGACGCCGCCTGCTGCACTATGAATGAGCACCGTTTGACCGGATCTTAAATCCCCGAGCGTACGCAATGCATAATAGGCCGTAAGCGTTTGCACGGCGAACGCAGCACCTTCCTCGTATGTCCAGCCATCTGGAAGGGAAAACAAGTAATCTGGATCAGCAACAATATGGCTATCGTATCCGCCGAAACGTGTAACTCCTATCACCCTTTGTCCGCGCGTAAACTGATCTGACTCGCTGGCCAGCACTTCACCGCAAAACTCCAGTCCCGGAGTAAATGCCCCCCGTGGCGTTGCACTGTAAAGGCCCATGATCGCGAATATGTCCGCATAGTTCAGCCCAATACTTTTGACAGCGACCAGCACCTTGCCCTGCTCAACTTGAGGAATTTCAGATTGATGTAAATGCAGATTCCGGAGCGATCCTGCTTTCTTGATTAAATAGAATTGGCGCATAGATCTAAGTTGCATGATAAAGCATTATCGATCATTGACAATTTTTTCCGCTAGTTCATTTGCCCGCGTTAGCAACTTCGGCTCACCAAGCTTCTTAACAAGTGTCTCGAACGTTTTACCTGGTCCGCGCCAGCGAAGCGCATCAACATTGGTGAATAAAGAGGCGTCTGTCCTTAGCGTAGCAAGGCGCTTAAACAGTAGCGCTTCTTCCAGCCTCCGGCCCAGAACCTTTTCCGGAAACGTTTCGATAGGTCCGTACTCATTTAGTAATCGGGCCGCGCCGGTTTTGCCAATACCGGAAATGCCAGGGTACCCGTCGGCGGCATCGCCGACAAGGGCGAGAAAGTCAGGAATCAATGTCGGTGCAACACCAAATTTTTTAAACACAGCATCAGCATCCCTTATTACTTTCGCGCGACGATCAATTTGCACGACACTATCGTCGCGTACACATTGTGCCAGGTCTTTATCCGGTGTCCAGATGCAAACCTTTTGAACATTTGGATCCGAGTGAGCGAGATATGCGGCAGAAGCTAACGCGTCGTCGGCCTCCAACTCAACCATCGGCCACACGGTAATCCCCATGGATACCAATGCTTCCTCCAGCGGATGAAATTGTTTCCAAAGGGCGGGCTCCATGCCATCACCTGTTTTGTATCCCGGCCACAACTCATTTCTAAATGACTCAATCACGTGATCGGTCGCAACACCCAGATGGGTAGCTCCTTCATCGATCATCTGCAATACACTATGGAGCACACCGACGACCGCGCCATTGGGTTTATCATTCCCTTTGTTGAAACTACGCTGACCATAGAAATGGCGGAAGAGCTCATACGTGCCGTCAATAAGATGGACCATCATGTGCTAAATGTATTTCTTAAAAGTTGTTTGGACAATTCTCACGCGATGCGGTCGATCTCAAGACGGCGAACAAATTCTGAAACTTTTTCAATCACGGCCATCGCAGCTTCCTTGTGCGGGGTGTGATGCGTGTTCGGAATTAAAAACGTGTCGACGCTGCCACCGGATTTTTGTGCCACGCCTTCCATTTGAATAACACTCCCATACTCGTCTCGATCTCCCTGAATAAAAAGGACAGGACACACAATTGAAGGAAGGAAGGATTCTATGTTCCATGACTGAAATTCCTGGCCTAACCATGTATCTGTCCAGGCTTTAAAAATTGTTTCCGTCTTGTCTCCGTGATACTTTTCAAGGCGGGCTTTTAGATTGGTGGTTGCATATGCGTGGACAGCTGCACGGATTCCCTTCAACGTAACGTTCTCTACAAAAATATGAGCAGCTTCGACAATGACTGCAAGACACATGAAAGGGTATTTAGCCGCGGCGACCAATGCTATCGATCCACCATCACTGTGCCCGAACAAAATGACATTTTTCAGATCCAGTGCCTCCAGAAGATCGTGAAGCACGTATGCCTCGTTTTCAAGGTAATCATTGTTTCTAAGGTGCGTTGGTAGCGACGCTGATCTGCCATATCCCTGGCGGTCATAAACAACGATGTTGCAGTTGATCGCCTCGCAGAGTTTTTCAGGAAAGTCGCGCCACAATTCGACACACCCCAATGAATCGTGGAGAAAAACAACAGTGGGGCGATTAAAGTCATCATAACGCCGGCGAACGAATAATAAGACTTCCTGTATCTCGATGAAAAAGTCGGATGATGTCAATCGTACAAATGTTTGAAGCGCTGGCAACATACATATTTTTAAGACGCTTTAGCAACGGTTCTCATCCAGGAACTAGCGCGGGGGCATTTTCGTTTTCTTGTTGACAAAACGATGCATCCCATGAGCATGGGGGGGCGTTGATGTTCAGACCTCAGCATTGTAAACAAAAAACAAAATCAAATGAATTGCCCGGTATGTAAAGAATCAAAGCTCGTCATGTCTGAGCGTCAGGGAATTGAAATCGATTATTGTCCAAATTGTCGTGGCGTGTGGCTCGACCGTGGGGAACTGGACAAGATCATTGAAAGATCTGCAGGGGAAACACCCCTGCCACAAAACCGAGCTGAGCATGTGCGTCGAGATGACGATTACTTTCACGGTCAACCATACAGGAAGAAAAAGCGTGAAGGCTTTTTAGGTGATTTATTTGATTTTTGATTGTAGTATGAGAGACAGGTCGCGTCGGCCATCTCCCGCAGATTGTCAAAATCTGACGGCTAATCCTAAGCCCCGCGCATAATTGTCATTTTGAATCTTTAGATTCAAAGAGACACCTGCGAGTTTGCCCTTATACTTGTCATGCGCATGATTACCGACGATCCATAAGGGGATCCCTGCCCCTAGGCCTCCTGAACCAAGCAGAATGCATAAAAAAGCGGCTTCCGGGTTACCCTGAGTTGAGGTTTGCGTGGTGTAACCATTGTAATGCGTGGTCGTCGATGAGTTAGACGCAATAACCATTCCGACCACAAATAAAACTCCACCACCTACAGTCAGTGTTTTACCCGTATTTTTCATCCGTGCATATTTCTCCATCTTTTCCATATAGAAGATTTTTTCCGGATTTTGCTGCGCATAGGACTGGAATGTAGCAACGAAGCATACGACGGCAGCGACAAGAATTTTCACAATAGAAGGGTTTTCAGTTCAATGATTCTGCAAAATTAAGAAATTTTATTTCCGGCATTGATTAACGCGAAAGTAAATTTATCGCGAATCAATAAACCTGGAAATCTTATGGCTCCTTCTCGCTCCGTTCAAGTTTTCCAAATTTTCTTTCGAGCTACACACAATTTCCGGAACGACGCGAAGTGAAGATTGGAAACGTGATTGCAATTCCTGCATCATTCCAACATTTTGATCAATGTCGCGGGCGCAGACGTAAATCCGGATCTCATCCGTCTTATAGGTATTGTGATAAACTTCTACGACGTAGTCAGCGACGGAATCAAGTGAATTAAGTACGTTAAAAATGGACGGCGGATAAAGCGTCGTTCCTTTAAATTTGATCATCTGTTGCTTTCTGCCTTCGATGCCACCTAACCGCATTGTTACTCTTCCGCATTCACATTTTGCTGCGTAAGCGCGTGTGATATCGCCCGTTTTGTACCGTATCAATGGCATGCCTTCAACGCCCAGCGTCGTCATGACCACCTCGCCTGGCTCGCCATCTGGTACTGAGTGCCCCTTCTCATCAAGCAGTTCAATATAAACAAGTTCAGGATGATGATGGCCCCCGACTCCTCTCCTGCACTCGGTAAACGCTGTTTGCATTTCGGTAGAAGCGTAAGTGCTAAATAACTGCACGTTCCATCGGTCAGTTATGGCCCGGGCAAGCGCGTTTGGTTGCAGATCAACATCACGAATACTCTCGCCAATACAAAGAATCTTCTTTATCGACTTGTCATTGTACTGGATATTATTTTCATCGGCGAAATCGAGCAATTTGACAATGAAAGACGGCACACCAACAACGGCGGTGGGCCGAAGGCGGTCGATTGTTTCCCATTGCAGCAATGGCAAACCAGGCCCTACCCGAACCAAACCTGCGCCAATTTTTCGAATTCCTTCATAATACGCCATGCCCGCCATAAATTGTCTGTCTAGCGTGAGCATTAATTGGTAAAGGTCGCCTTTGGCACCATCCGCGCAAGCGAAGGAAATAGCTTCATTATAAGCAATGCGTTCAACATCGTTTACTGTCAACGCAATTGTTACCGGTTTGCCAAGCGTACCAGAGGTGCTTGTATATTCTGCGACGTTGGTTTTCGGGACGCATAAGAAATCCCAGTTCCGCTCATATAAGTCATCCTTTGTCGTGAATGGAAACTTCGCAAGATCACGAAGGGTACGAATGTCCAGGGACGACAATCCTGCCCTTGAAAAAGCGTCCTTATAAAACGGTGAATTTGCTGACACGTAATTGACTATATCACGTAGCCGGGTTAGTTGTTCGCGATCAACCTCAGCTTTTGATGCAAATTCTATCTGCGGTAAAAAACTCATGTTTCGATGGTAACTGATGCAACCGCCACATTTGTTATATGTGAGAGAGACACGTGAATGATTTTCCAGCTTTGTTTCAGCGCCATTTCTCTGAAATTTCCACGAAGGGTTACCTGTGGCTTTCCTACTTCGTCGCTTGATATCACGATGTCGCAAAGATCGAATCCGGCTGTTAGACCAAGACCGGTTGCCTTCAGAAAAGCCTCCTTGGCAGCAAAGCGCGCCGCATAGTGCTCATATGGCTTTGCGCAACCATCGCAATAAGAAATCTCTTCCGGCGAGAAGACCTTTTCAAACATCGCACCGTTCCGGACAAAGTGCTTCTCGATTCTCTGTACATCAACGATATCGATACCGGTCCCAACTATCATTGTAATTCTTCTTTACATGTCTCGATCTTCTCCAAAAAATAGCTTCGCTCATTTTCCGTTGCAATTTCCTTGGTGAGCCCCGTCTCAAAGACTTGCTTTGCTTTGCCGAAGTCGTTTTGTCTTATGTAATAATCACCGGCGAGCATATACATGTAATAGTCCTCCGGATTCCACGCGATTAGGCTGTCAGGATTCATTTTATCTTTCACGGAAAACGGCGCGCGAAATTTCATTGCTTTGAGAAATGTCCTGATCTCAGGTTTGGCCAAATTCGGATCCGCATCTATCGTAAGGTTAGTTTCATACACTTCCATATTGCTCGTCATTCGCAGATCGAAGATTTTTGCCAGATCGTAGCATACAAATTTTCCGAGTTGCCAGGGCGCTGTGGAAACCCACACCAACCGCTTTTCAGGCTGAAAAATAATTCCGTGATGCGCGATGAACTGGTTAATAGCTTTTTCATTTCCAAAGCCAATTTTACGATCATCAATGCCGTAAGGATCCCGAAGAATATTTACAGCTGTGTTTACATCGAGCGGTGAGGATTTGTGCAGAAGTTCTGCAACGCGCTGATACCGATAAGGTGACGCACTCGTTGCCTTATGTTCATTATTCAGATCTGTGTTTCCAAGTACGTCACTTTGAAAGTGATTCGTACAAACAAGCGACGTTCCCCGCGGGTCATAAAGCGCGGTTGTCTCGGTGCTTTTTTCTATCACTGCCGCACGGCCATCTGCTGCAGACCCGATCAGGAAAGACTCGGCAACAAAGACCTTCCTTTTCTTTGCAATTTCAAACGCCTCTTCAATGGTACTTGCATATTGCAGAATTTCGCGTGCAACGATTGAGACAGGTGTCGCGGCTGACGAGGGAATTTCAGATTTCGCCGCGTTAATGGTCACCGACAAACCTTCCATATTCATCCCGGAAAGAACTCCGGTCATTCCACCGAACGTTACCGTCATAAACTGGTAACCATCCTCCGGATTATAAAACGCAATGATCTTGTTTCGTGCAAACTCTTCGCCAACATAGAAATCGAAATTGCGTGCAACAATCAATGATGAATCAGATGATGCTGTGCCCCATGTCGCGAACGATGTACATCCCACCAGCGACATGTTTTGCAACGCATGCCCTACATCATGTGCAGCGTGATAGTTCAACAACCGCTGGTACGGGTCAGGAACCAGCTTGTCAAACTCATCCGAAGAAAATTGGGAGATTCCATAGATCTCCTGCTTGAACTCTTCGTCAACGTAATCAGGAAGATCGCGGGTAAAATATCCAATAAAAAATTTCAATCCAGTACGATAAAGATCCGAAGGAACAATGCGGTTGATCTGATCAATAAAACTCTTTTCCTGATAGTGAACAAGATCGCGTGTCAACGCTCCGATTCTTACACCCCTTTCAAACGGCTCACCTTCGACATAAAGTTCAAACAATCCACTTTCGCTTTGGCGAAACCAATTATTACCGATCACAAACAAGCCTGTATCAGCTTCCAATACGTTGTGAGCCACATCGTCTTTTGTTAACTGTGTCGGGGGATCAACGGCAGATACCCACCTGACATAAAGCATCATCATTGCTATCAGTAGCAAAATGAATGAAAGGGTACCAATCACAATTCGCGTGATTCTATTAAGCATTTTTTATTTTTTTAAGAATGTGATCAATCCCGAGTATTTCTGCGCAGGTCATAACGGCGTTTACTGTTACGCCGAGAACACCATGCAGGTTTAAGTTCTGACCGGTAAGAAATAAATTTGAAATTTTCGTTCGCGGCGAAATAAAAGTTCGAAGCGGTTCGCGATAATCTTTCACGATACCATAGAGGGAGCCGTCATCCGTTCCTATGTAATCACGTACCGTTAGCGGTGTTGCCGCGTAATACGACTGTATATAATTCCGGAAAGCGGGAAATTTTTTTTCAACTACTTCGAATAATTTCTCAGCTCTTTGCTCCTTGAATCGTTCGTATTCCTGTCCACGGGTCGCCTCATCCGCAACAGTATTAAATGTATCATGCCACCGGCTAACTTCTCCGTATCGCATATAGGTCATAATCGTTACGCCTTCCGTGAATTCCTTATTCTTTGATGATGCAGTGAAATACATTGCGTAGCCCGCCGGCCAGTCCTCATTCTTATAATTAATTGTCGACCATGTGTCTTCTGAAGAAAAATAATAGTAATTGTGATTGATATACCCGAGCGCTTTTTCTTTCAAAACCACATTTACATAAAACACTGAAATAGAATTCTCAAGCGTTTTCAATCTGCTGCGATACGCTTTTTTTATCCGATCACTTGCAGTCATCTCCATCGTCCGTACCGGATGAACATTTGAAATGAAAAGGTTTCCATAAAATCTGCGGCCATCTTTGGATTCAGCAAATTCGATCTTGCCGTCGAGCTCAGTCAACGTTGTTATCTCCGTAAAATTCACAATTTTTCCGCCAGCGGCCTTGATCTGCCGTGTGAGATATCGCGCAATCTGCGATCCACCATCAATAAAACGCCACGAACTTTCGATATAGCTGTTCAACACAAGCGCATGAACGTACAACGGCGTTTTGTCAGGCGCACCAGCATACAACAAACTTGTTCCTGCCAACACGTTCTGCAATTTCCTATTCGATGTTATCGATTCAATGAACGCCTTTGTATCAATATCAAGCGCTGATAACTTTTCGAAATAATCACCCTTCCGAAGGTTATACAAAGGGAATTGAAGACAAACCTCTTTGATAACCTCACAATATTTCCGGATTGCTTGTTCCTCCGCCGGAAACTGTGTTGCAAGCCCGCTTATGAAACGTTCGTAACCCTGCGCGTACTTATAAACGCGTTCGTCGCCTTCAAAAAGAATTGCATCAAATCCGTCTTCATCAAGCTTACGGATTTTGATTTTATCCATGATTCCAAGATAGGTGAACAACTGATAAAGGTTTTGACCTTTATCAAGCCCGCCAACATAGTGTACGCCAGAGTCAAATACGACATTGTCCCGGACAAAAGTCTGTAGGTTCCCACCAATCTGTTTATTCTTTTCAATGATGCAAACCCGATAGCCTTCTTTTGCGAGCATCGTTCCGCATGCGAGACCGCCAAGACCACTTCCAACTACTATCACATCGAATTTTTCCGGCGCACTCATATCTTTCGTGTCAATTCAAAAATACGATTGGATGTCAGATTGCTATTATCGGTCACGCGTGTTTCAAATCCATGGCTTTCGCCGAACTGGATTAGTTGCTTCCCGGACATAAAATTCAGCGCTTCATTTGCCTTGTTGAATTTCAAGATCTTAACAGAAAAGAACTCAGTAAGCATTGTTCTTTTATGCCTCGCTGCCTGATCCCTATCTCCGTCCCGAATTATAAGTTTCCCGCCAGGAAACAGACGATTAAAACAATTTTCAATTAACTTGAACTGTGCGTCTTCAGGCAGGTAGTGAAGAACATCGGCAATAATGATGACATCTGCCAAGGGAATTTCAACATTGGTGATATCAGCACAAATGAAATTAAGTCGATCAGTTCTCAAATACCCATTGCGGGCCACACTAATCTTTTCTTCATCGTAATCGATACCAGTTATTAATCTTTCTTCGGAGAGAAATTGAAGCATATAGGATAAAAAGCCGTAGCCACATCCAAGGTCAACAACTTTTGCGTTTGCGGGAATAAGATCGTGAAAGATCTGGTAGTTGTTCTCGAGTCGAAGTTTAATGCGAAGATACCACTCAAGTACTGGGCCCTTGTACCGGTAATTGTTAATTAGCTGTGTCTTCACTGACCGAGGTGTTAACAACTGCGCTTGAATCGAAGCATGTTTTTCCTTGAAATGTCTTGCTATGGATTTCGTACGCTCGGAATACGTTCTTCCGAACGAATGATCATCATGCTCAATTGCCGGCAATATCGTTAAAGAAAGGATTCCGTCGTTTACATACATGGTCGACTTCGGAATACGCTGCGCTGCGCCATGAATCAAGAGCGGAAATACAGGTACTTTCAATTTCTCAGCGAGGTAAAACGCACCTTTATGAAACCTTCGGATCTGGCCATCAGTCGAGCGCGTTCCTTCAGGGAAGATCACTACCGAATACCCATTTTCAATTTTTGTACGCAGTTTGTCAATGCTTCCATCCGCACCTTCCATCACAGGATAGTAATCTGCAAGTCGCACCACGCCGCCAAAAACGGGCGAGTTATATACCCATTTATTTGTAAGGAGAATGATCTTTGGATGCAACATCGTTGTGACAAGAATGTCGAGGAATGAACTATGATTCGCGATAACAACTCCTGGTCTCACAAAAACATCTGGCGCGTAGCTGGTCACACGTGTATCAATATTTCCCGCAGCCTTTATTATAATAGTAGTGCAGCAACTGATCAACATGTGGTAGATCAATTGAATGCGCTTCCTTGCGAAAGGTACTAGTTTCAACATCACGCCTACAACCGTCAGTAGCAAAGAACCAACGATGAAGATCGAATAAGTCATTAATGTAAAGAACATGCCGCGGAATGTTCGTGGTTGCATGCCACGCCTCGTCCTGCGGGTTACAAGCCACTCAAACAAGAGGGGTTCAATTGTTTGAGACATGACAAATACACAAGCAACGCCAATGATCGCGATCGCCGCAATCGACCTGAGCGCTGGGTGTTCTGCGAATATCAACACACCTAATCCGCAAATTGTTGTCAGCGCAGATAGGAATATTGACATTCGGACAGCCGGAAGCGTCCGATTACGTGATTTGTACTCCTGCAGTAACCCATCCATTACGAAAATGCTATAGTCATCACCCAGTCCAAAAATGAATGTCGAGATCATCACATTAACGATGTTGAATTCAATACCAAACAACGCCATGATACCTAGAATCCAAATCCATGTGATCAACATGGGCATGAAAGTGACTAGCGTGAGTTCAATCCTGCCAAATGAAATCAACAATACGAAGAAAACCAGGACGGAGGTAAAGGTGACGATGAAAAGAAAATCCTCGTGAACGTATCCCACAAAAAGACTGGCGACCATTTGGCGATCAAAGACATCATGACCAATCGCTGCAAAAGTTTTTTGTACCGTCTCTCTGTTTTCAGGCAACACATTTAGCAAATTAATAACGACCGTTGTTTCCTTCTGGATAATATTATCCTGAAAGAAAGTCGTAATCAATGAATGCACCATGGACGAATCCATTGGCTGATATTGCCTTCTTACAATGGAGTCGGCTCGCGCTAAAACAAGCGAAGAAAATTTCAGTTCGCCTCCATGCTCATGAACAGCCTGCAGAAATCTGGTTCTCCGCGAGTCATTCCAAAATACATTCCATTTTTCAACCCTCAGTTGCTGCAAAGAGTCCGACA
The DNA here is from genome assembly GCA_035628595.1 of Chryseosolibacter sp. Classification (GTDB taxonomy): domain Bacteria; phylum Bacteroidota; class Bacteroidia; order Cytophagales; family Cyclobacteriaceae; genus Chryseosolibacter. Next base: position 22,933 of record DASPJN010000115.1, on the reverse strand, counting down.
CAACGAGCGCGGAGATACCATAATGTCTGTTGATGGAGCCCGCTAACCTCATCTGCTCCATTTTGCTGTAAACGCCTTCGTTCTTTCGTAGCGCGTCCTGAAGTGAGCCACCTTCACTTGCAACATACATTGTATGCAAAGATGCCGGATTAATTCTTTCCAGACGTCGCTGTGCTTCTTCACTTTCATCAGACATAAAATTCAATCTGCTCATATCATTATTAAACCTAACGTCTGAAGCAAGGAAATAAAAGACAGGCGTCATTATCAGAATGATTGCCACAAATACCTTTTTTGTTCGTGGTCCTGCCGAAGGCAGTGTTATAATTTGCCCATCATTGAAAGCAACTGCCGGAGCGATCTGGGGAAGAAAGATCAGGGCGCAAAGTGCAGCGCCGATCAGACTAAAGCCAGCAAAGAGTCCAACATCTTTTAAAACTGCGGCATTGGTAAACTGCAAACAAAAAAAAGCCAGCACGGTAGTTACGCTGCCGAGGGTTAACGGCCCCACGAGATCTTTAAGGACAGTTTCCTTGTCTTCGTTGTACCGTTGATGAACAAGAAAATGCAGCGCATAATTAACTGCAATTCCCAGGATGACGGAGCCCGCCGCAACGGCAAGTATTGAGACAGAGCCTTTGATCAGGTAAATACACGCGAGTGAAAAAATGCCTCCGAATACTACCGGCACGAAGATCAGCGGTAAGACGCGCCAATCTCTGAAGAAAATGAAAACGATCAAAATGAGCAGCAGACTAAGGATCGTCAGCGTCAAAACGCTATCGTCGTGCAGTTGCTCGGCATTGCCGACAGCTACGGAGGTTGCGCCAAAATAGGAAACTAAAGTTTTTTGGTTTGCTTTGTTCGCGTGATGCACGATCCGCGAAAGCTCATGGACAAATTCCTTGTTCTTACCAGTCTCGTTTGATGCATAGGGAGGTTGCACAAAAAAGACCACGTGCCGATGATCTTTCGTAATGATGTACCCATTGTAGATCTCAAAGTTAGCGTCGTATTGCAGCTCACGAAGTTTCTTAAAAGCAAGATATGACAAGCCGACCGGGTCTTTAGTGATGATTTGTTTAAGAAAGATCCCCGACGGCGAAAGTAGTTGTCGATAGTTTCGGGTCAACGCGTCCCGCACACCATCAGGCCTTGTCAACGAATCGAGTACCAAATAGTCGGCTTCATTTAAGAAAACAGGGAGGTGCCGCAGTATCTGTTCAGAAACGTCAAATATCCTTTCATCGTCAACCTGGCTTTTAACCTTCGCATTTAAACGTGAAAGCGATGTATCCATTTCCATCGCGACGGCTTCTGTCGCAGCGATGAGACTATCAGTTGATAATTCATTAGCAGAATCTCTGGTGGAAACCATTACAACGATTCGTTCCGCTGCAGGCGAATTCCGAAAAATGTAATTGAGTTTTTTAACGCGATCATCGTCCGGAAAAAATTTCGTAATGTTCTCTTCTAATGAAATTCGCGAAGCTGCAACAATGGCTGCCATCGAAACAATCAGGAAAACAAGCCAAAAGGCGATGCGGTTATCGCGGAAGAATCTGTAGATCGTGATAAACAAGTGTTCCATAGACTACGAACTAACTTTTCGATGGAACAACTTTAACAACAAAAAAGAAAGGCTACCGAAAACAATCCCGGCGGCTATTGCTAACGTGATGGCCCCAGCTACATATTGCACAACGCTTGCAGTAAGCAAATCAGGCGAAAAGTTCGTATTGAAAGAAATCCTGACTGCCTTATCGCCCATCCAGATTGCGCCTGTCTCATGACTCAAAAACAAAATCAACGGAATCATGGGTGGGATACTAATGTTTGCAGCCAGAACCACCAACATTTTATTTAGCCGCAGCAAAAAAGCCAGTGCGATAGCTGCTACAAGCTGAAATCCCCATATGGGAACGATGCCCATGAATACCCCAAAAGCAACTGATACGGACTTAACAAAATCAGACTCAATCGGATTCCAGAGAGCAGTTTTTGCCTGCTGTACGAATGAGCCATTTCGCAAACTTCTTATGAAGTTACGCGGCTTAATATAAAGTAGCGCTATCGTAACGAGAACAGTGTTAAGAATGCTGATTCGCGTAAAATCGGTGAACGGTCTGAAGTGTGTTACCCTTTGTTCCTTCTGCGGATAAAAAACCCTCACAGGTACTTCGACGACGGAAATTCCCGCCCAGGCCGAACGCACAAGAACCTCAATCTCGAATTCGAACTTTCGGGTAAAAAACGTCAGCTTCTCAAGTTCCATCAACGGATACAACCGAAAACCACTCTGCGTGTCATTCAATGCAATACCCGTCTCGAACCGAAACCAAAAGTTCGAGAAATTCCGCCCGAAGTTACTCTTACCGGGTACTGACGATTGTTCCATGTTTCGGCGTCCAACCACAAGCGGATTTTTATATTCGCTAAGTGGCGTTAAAAGATTCGCCAAATCATCTGGAAAGTGTTGACCGTCGGAGTCTATCGAAATGGCAAAGTGGTACCCAAGTTGTCGCGCCTTCTCAAAGCCTTTCCGCAATGCATAGCCCTTCCCTTGATTCACTGGATAATCTACAACGCTTAAAGAATTAAAAGCTGCAAGTATATCCGCTGTTGAATCGGTAGAGCCATCATTCACGACAACGATGTTGCTTGTATATTGAAGCACGCCACTCACCACTGACTTAAGGGTTCGTTCATTGTTGAATGTTGGAATGATAACGCATACCTTCCTCTCCGCACACACATTACTCACCTCTTTCTCTGTCATGGTTGCATTACGAATGTTCCTGAAAATTTGAAATAAACATTATCGTCTTTCGACAGTGTGGCACTGGCTTCATACGGAGGATGAGTATCCCTGAGCTGCAATTTGAGTACAACTTTATTCGTTTTCCGCGGATCGATTACCGAAAGAAACTTGATGCTGGTTGCGGATGATAGCCTTAGTGAAGTTTTCGTGCAAATTTCGGCAGCTTCTTTCACAATTTCGACCATACAAACTCCAGGCACTATCGGCATCTCCGGAAAGTGGCCTTTGAAGATACTGTGTTCAGGATTAAAATTAACGTTTGCTTCTACTGACTGATCAGTCACTTGCAAATCACTTAACGTGTAAAAGTCATTCCTCAACATGGTTTTCAAATTTGTTAAGGTTGATGGTCATTGGAAAAGTAAAATGCGTGATGATAATACCTTCTGGTGCTGAGGAAATGTCACCAACCAAACTGACTGATACTTTTCGCTTCTTTCTGGATCCAATTTCAATGCGCCCCAACGACTTGCAGTCTGTTGTTGTGAAATAAATTCTTTCCCTTCCATTTTCAATGCCAAAGTATGTTTCATTGTCATGTTTCCAGGATGTAAGCGGTTGGAGAAAAGGTTTGCCAAGGATTAGTTCGAAGTCTTCCTTCAGGGTTGTGATCACCGGCCTCCGGTCAAGCTGTTCAATGATTCTCTTTACTGAAAACGATCCGTCGCTGCCAAATTCAAAATCGAAGAATGTGATCCCGGATTCATTTGAAAATACCACGCGGTGCGAATGGTCTGCCATCGGTTTTATCAACAACAATCCGCTAAGGTGTTTTCCGAAAACGTCGACACTTGCATGGTACCAGCTTTTGGAAACGGGTCGAGGTTTGATGCGTTCAAGACACTCGTGATCGACTTCGGTGCGCGAAAGGTTTTTATAATATGACGAACAACCAAAGAAAAGATAAACGCTTACGCTAAATAGAAAAAACCTCATCCTGCAGCTGACCATTTATCGACTTGTTCTTCAAGACTATCGAAGTTTTATCGCCTGATGGCTCGTTCAGTTCAATCGCATCGGGAGAATGATCTTTTTTATCAATCGTTAAAATGATCGTCGAGAGAAAAGGCTTAAGATTTTTTGCAGTCGGCACCAACTCGATAAGGTAGCGCGATTCATTTTCAAAAACCTTGCTCGAAAAATCCTTGCTGTCAAGAATAGTTCCTTGCATACAATCAATCATAATGCGATTGATCTGCTGAAACAACTTATTTGAAGCCGCGTTAACTTTTGTCTCATGATTGTTATCACTGATGGCCATACGGTCGCCATTGATCACAACTTTATAAAGAAATGGCGTCGTGTAGTCCATGCGAACTTTGTTATCGCGCTTAAACCACAGTGTGCCACGAGAACGAATCTTTTCTGTGATGGCGGCCATTGTTTTCTCCTGCGCAAATTCACCCTTTAAGGAATTGACCTTAACGGCTGATTGTCTAAACTGTAATTTAAAGCCCGCGATATCTTTTACTTCTGTAAAGCCCTGGTGTTGTCCCCATGCTTCGATGGAAGCCAGAACAATGGAGGAGAAGATGAAAAAAAGAAAAAGCCAGTGTAGGGGGAATTTCATAACGTAAATTTACCTATAAGGTTCCTGATTTAATAGCACATCGAGTCTTACTATTTCGTATCCTTTGTTTCGCGCGTATGCGATGAAATCCGGCAAAATGGCGAGCATGCTGTCGCTATAGTCATGAAACAGCACGACATCCCCGTTTTTTAGAGGGGTGGTTACACGTTTCAGTAGTGATCCGGTATTCGAGATAACGGTATCAAACGACCTGATTGACCAACCAATACTATGGAAATTTCCAGCGAAGGCTGCTTTGCCTATCATTGGGTTTGTGACGCCATAGGGCGGGCGAAAAAAAACTGGTTCCTTGCCAATTACTTTAAAAATCGCCGAATTTGCCGCTGCCAGCTCAGCCCGAACTTTCGTGAAAGAAAGAAATCCGAACCATGGCTTGTGCGAATATGAATGATTTCCAACAATGTGTCCGCGCTTTACTACCTCGTTTACCAGATCTGGAGATCCATTTACCCGGCTGCCGATACAAAAAAATGCGGCTTTAACGTGATGTTGCTCGAGTATGCGCAAGACTTCCTCTGTTTTGCCTGGAATTGGGCCATCGTCGAAGGTCAACGCAATCTGACGTTTCGACGAGTCACCGCACGTTGTATTGATTCCGAACATCTGGGCACTCATTACAACACTTCCGTACGCAACAGCCGCAACGTACGAGATGAAAAGCAGGATAAAAGGATAAGAAGGAATATTGACAAGAACCTCAGCCATTAAAAGGGAAGCAAGCATCAGTAACGCAACGATATTTACAACTCGGATCTTCAACATGCCCTCATTAAGATCAAACTGTGACTTTCGGCAAAGTATCGGTTATAGACTAAGATGGTTCTGATTGGATTGCCATGTTGCTGATAACCAATGGATGCGAGATCGTTGTAACTATTCGCCAATATCCGGGATGCCAGTGCAACCGCAAATGCCGATGCAGTCGTGAATTCTCCGCAAAGATGTTTAAAGCGTCCGATGGCAGCGTGCGGAAATATTGCAGCCATTAGCTTTTCTATTTCCTGATCGATGCGTGCATTTCCAGAAAACCCGCAAAGCACCAGATCGACATGAGTGTCATTCAGGAAGGATGATACATCGTGCGCCTTAATCGGGCCGATGAATGTCTTAATACTTTCGATCATTGATTTTGATACTGATGAGCGCCTGCCTGCAATCGCGAAGAAAGAGGCCCCTTCGCCAGCGACCGCCCCGCGGCTTTCGTTAACAAGAGTCATTGATCCATCAATATCCGGTCGTCTGTATTTTCCAAAACGAGAATGAATTGCATGTGATGACTCAGTCCATTCATCGACCCCTCCAATCAATATTTTCAAAGCCGGTTGTTCATCCAATACGAACATCGCGTCAAGCAATGCGTGCTCAAAAGAATGTGAGCCGTGCACGAAAGTCTGATTGTATCCACGGCATTGCAAAAGCAGCGCAATTAAAGAACCGATCGTATTATGTGTGGACTGCATGAACGGGGTAGGGTTCAATGCGTTCTCTTCGAGTTCTGTAATTTTTGTGAGAAAGGAAGTCGTATCCTCGATACATCCGTAACCCGTTCCGGTGATAACAGCGTCAACTTCCGTTAGCGAAGCCTGGCGGATGGCCATTAGCGCAGACGTTGTGCCCATCTTGAGGATGCGGCTCATTCGTCGGATGGATTGCGGCGATATCCAGGCTGAATAATCAGGCTCGATACATTTCAAGACGTTTCCATCAGCCTCCGGAACCTCAAGCTTGTCGCCAAATAATTGACAAGGTGCAATCGTGCCTATTGCGTCGATATACAACCTCATTGCCCTTTCATGTTTCGTGACAAAATGATGGACGAACAATTACCACCAAATCCAAACGAGTTGCTCATGACATGGTTTACAGGCCTTGCGGAAAATTCACGTTGCGGTGACAATCCCGTTTCATGAATTGGTTCGGTAAACCGCAGATTGCCGAAAACACATTGCCGCTCTAACGCCATCAGTGAGAATACCGCCTCGATTCCGCCACAAGCGCCCAACGTGTGACCCGTGAACGATTTCGTTGAACTTATTGCCGGAACATTGTCGTTAAAAAGGCGGTTAATGGCGCGCCCTTCAGATAGATCGTTATTGACAGTGCCAGTACCATGCAAGTTAATGTAGTTGACGTCGCCTGGAGAAATTGAAGCTGCCTGTAACGCTTCTTGCATGGCAGCAAATGAACCTCTGCCGTCCGGTGAAGAAGCAGTCTGATGATATGCATCGTTGGTGTTTCCAAATCCAGTGATTATACCACGCGATACAAGTCCTTCAGCTTCGAGGACTTTGTCGGACACAAGCAAAAGGTAGCCCGCTCCTTCTCCCAAGTTTAGCCCCGCGCGGCGTGCGTCAAATGGCCGGCACGGTTCCTCGTCGAGGATCATAAGGCTTTTGAATCCATTGATCGTGAACCTAGTCAGCGCGTCCGTTCCGCCTGCCAAAGCAATGTCGACGATACCATGTTTGATGAGCTTCGAGGCATAGATAATCGCATTCACAGAAGACGAGCAAGCGGTGTTGATCGTGGTAACAAAATCAGTAAAACCGATATGTTCTGCAATGACGTTCGTTACCGATCCGCAACCATGATGCACCACATCACGCAAATCTCCTGCTTCACGATCCTTAAGAAACGAAGGAAAAAAAAACTCAGACCTATCCATGCCGCCAACAGTCGTCCCGGACACAAAGCCTTTCCGCCAATTCGTTCCGGTAATCCCTGCCGACTGAACTGCTTCCGCTGCCGCGTGGATTCCTAACAACGCCGTTCTCGTCACCACTTTTTGTAAGCCGAATTGAGACGTCATCATCTCATTGCTGACTGCTACCTCGCCGACGGGAAGGCTGCCTGCAAACCTTGAGTCAATTCGAGAAAGTGGTTTGATGCCATGTGAACCATTAACCAGCGAATTGAAACACTGCTCATAGTTATGCCCTATGCTTGAAACAACACCAGCGCCGGTAATGTGTATTGCCATATGCAATCTATCGCGATGCGTTGGCCTGAATATATTCTGCCATCGTTCTAACGGACTTGAAAATCTTAGGGCCGTCCTGAGCGTTAGCGATTTTTGTGTTGTGTTTTTGCTGCAGTAATACGATCAGCTCAAGCGCATCGATGGAATCGAGCCCTAGCCCATCAACGAACAAGGCCTGATCATCTCCGATATCGTCGGGATTAATATGTCTTAGGTTTAACGCCTCCACGATCTGCTTTTTCAGATCTGCCATTAGTGATTCAATTTTCATTGTCCGTATAGTTTATTCAACTCATTCATATTGTGAGCCCGTGAACCATTGACTCGTCTGTTCTCAACCAAATATAATAAAATGTCATGCTGTGCATCCAGTACATTGACCCAGCCCGCCAGGCATGCATGATCACCTGGCCCTGCTAACAAAGAATCAACATATTCGATAAGCAATTCCGCGTTAAATGAAGGCGTAACAAAAAATGCATTCTCTCCCTTAATCTTATGCCTGATACATATCTCGCCGGCAACCATGCTCGGCAGGGTATAAACAAACAAAGACGGACTAGCGACGGACGAGATAGACTGCTGAAAGCGTAAATCCGTATCAAGGCTTCCATCAGCGTTTGATAATACCAGGCTGAAGGAGTCGGCGTAGGCACTTACATCGACACCTTTCAAAACCAGCTCCGAAGCAATATACCCCAGTCTGCATTGTTGATCCATCTTGTAAAATTTAGGATAGTTCAATTGCAACCGCTCATACAACCCGATGGAAAATTCATCCTTTGACGCAGCCGGATGCTCTATCACCAACTGCTCAGTTGTAAATCTGTTATTCCTGATTCTACAAAAAGATGTGATGCTGTTCATTATTGCTTTTGCGCATTAAACAGGTCGCGTGCGTTAATTCGTTTTACCAGACTATTCAGTGCAGCTTCCGGGTTTTTTACGAAGGGATTTTTCTCGTCCCATACGTATCCGGCAAGCACAGATGTTATCTGACTTTTTATTAAAGGATCGGGATCGTGCGTAAAGAATATCTTTTCAAGCGTGCCATCGTACCAACCTTTAACAAATGCTCTGAACGTGTTAACACCTTTCTGCAACATTTCGGTATAATCCCGTTGCCAGTCCACCGTTTCTCCACGAAGCTTCCTTATCACGAGTTTGCTTGCCTGGTGGCTGGACACGGTGGCGAACATGACACCCGACGAGAATACAGGATCAAGAAATTCAGTCACATTACCGGTGAGCACATAGCCGTTACCATAGAACTTTTCGGAAATGCTTGACCAGGATTCAAGTTTGCGGGGTTCAAATACAAAAGAAACATTGCCAAAACGTTTTTTCAGATAAGGCATTCCGTTGATGAGAGCATTGAATTGCTGTGTTAAATCACCCTGCACGTTTTCAAAAAATGCATGCGCGCCAACAAAGCCAACAGACGCATTCCCATTCGAGAATGGAATGACCCACACCCACACGCCAGGCGCATATACCACTATCGTGATTCGATTCGGCTCTTCGAATTCTGCTCGATTCGGATCAAGAACATGCGCAAAGATTGCCTTCCGCGGATCAAGCGTTGAAGGCTTTTCTAACTTAAATAAACGTGGAATCACCCGACCATAACCACTAGCATCAATGATAAATCGCGCCCGTATCTGTTCCGTTGTTCCGTCCCCTTTTTGAACGGTAGTCACTGACTCCTCATTTTCCAGGATTTGAATGGCTGTAACGGTTGTCTGAAAATCCAAAGGAATGTTTCTGCGCTGAATCTCCGTTGCCAGCGCGTGATCAAATTCAGCTCTCGGAACCTGCCACGTCCAGCTCCATCCTTCCGTAAAACGCTCGGAGAAATTGTAGTCTGCAATTTCATTGTTTCCGCGAAGGAATTTTGCGCCGTTCTTTTCCTGAAAATTCTTCGCCTTGACTGCTTCTAACATTTTGGCATCTTCCAGCACCTCCATACAGCGAGGCAGGAGACTTTCACCGATCACGAACCGTGGAAAATTTTCACGCTCCACAACTTTCACTTTAAAACCAGCCTGGTTTATCATCGCGGCAGCGATAGTTCCTGCCGGACCAGCGCCAATCACCAATACATCTGTTTTTACACTGCTCATCGAATAAGAATTATACTTTCTCCAGAACTAACGCTGCATTGCATCCACCGAAGCCTGAAGCTGTTTTAAGAATTCTCCTTTGTGAAAAGGATTTGGAATGTTGATTTATGTTTATTTCCGACACGCCTCTCTCGTTGAAACCAAGTGTTCCCGGAACCACATCACGAATCAATGAATGTCGTGCAATAATAGTCTCGATGACACCAGCACCACCGAGCGTGTGCCCAAAATTTCCCTTTAGACTGTACACTGGAACATTATGCAGGTTCGTCAAACGAAAAGCTTTAGCTTCCATTTCATCATTGTAAATGGTGGCGGTACCATGTGCACACACAGCGTCCATGTCTTTCGCATGAAGCTTTGCGGAGGTAAGCGTTCGTGATATTGCAGTAGCTAGTCCGTCGCCATTGCGCGACGGTCCCGAAATATGGTTCGCGTCGTTGCTTGTTCCGCACCCTGTTATTTCAATCAGTGGCGTCGTATCAAATATTTCTGGTAGACCAGACAGAAGTATAATCCCCGCTCCTTCGCCCAGATTTATTCCCTTTCTCGCGATGTCAAACGGTCTGCAAGCTTCATCGCTTAGCGCCTGCAAACTCTGAAATCCCTCGACGATGAATTCGCTTAAGACTTCAGTTCCTAAGACAAAAACATGGTCGAATTTTCGTCTCTCAATAAGCCGCTTGGCTGTGATCAATGCCAGGACGCCTGAAATACACGCGTTGGAAACAACGAGTGAGTGAACCAATCCTACGCTTTTCGCCAAATAAGCTGCGGTAGCATGAAGTGACAGACGCGTATGGTATTCAGAATTTTCAGTCAGGATTTCGATATTGCCCTTTGTGGTCGAGACAATAAGTAATGTTCGGTCGACAGGAAGCTGATGACCCGAAATAAAATCTTCGGCCGTTGCCAATGAAAGCTTTTCAAAACGCGTATGTCCTTCGCCGGCGGCTAACGTTTCAATCGTTGAGGCGATGAATCCGGAATTCCTGCCGATTCTTGTCTCCAACAAACCGGATCTTCCTCCTACTACGGCGTCAAAATTCGTCGAACCGCCTACGCCTAACGGGCTCACGCAATGGTCGGCGATATACCAAACTTTCCTCATCTCACCTCCCATTTTGTTTTCCATTGTTCAAAAAAATCAGGTGAGATCAGGTGAAGAGAAAAATTACGAATATCAACAAAAACCTGTGTCGATGACCCCGAGGCAACCAACTCACTCGTTTCATTTTCGAAAATCTGATATCGAAAAATGATCTTTGCAGCAGCACACGGTTCAAAAGTTGTGACGATCCTCATCACATCACCGTATTTGAGTGGTTTCTTATAATCGCATTGCAGGGACACGATAGGTACGGCCAATCCATTCCTGTAAAAATCCAGATAGGAAAAATTGTATTTCATGCCGAACGACTCACGGCCATCCTCAAAATAGCGTACGTAATGGCCATGCCATACGATCCCGAGAGGATCTGCTTCATTGAAACGCACTGCCATTTGTAATTCGTCCGATAACACGAGCTTTTTTTAATTATTCTGGTTTTACGTAGATCCTCATTTCACATTTACACAAGAGACTACCATTGTTAGTTACTTCACCATGTATGATCGTTACATCAAAAACACTGTTGATAATTGTAACCTTTGTTATCAATTCAGCGCCAATTTCCGGCAATACAAACACTTCGAGTTGTCTTATTGCAGCAATAAACGCGACCGGAACAGGAACGCCAAGTTGTCGACTTCGAAAGCCAGCGTGAAGCGCAGCGGTTTGCGCAATATTCTCAATGAGTCCCGGTTCCCTAAAGAAGCCATCTTCAACAAACAAATTATCGTGTTCGATTTGAAAAACACTCCTGGCTGATTTTTCATCTGCATCCAGCAACGCATCAACCATCACGACGGGTTTACGCTGCGGAATATATTTTTCGATCTCGTTTTTTAACACCAGCATATTACTGCTTCCAAAAGTTGTAATAATTAAACCATTGCTCGGGATAACGGCGAACCTTTGTCTCTACTTCCGCTACAAATAAATCAAGCAAGCGATTGGCGTACGACATCTTTGTTTCAGACTCATCCTTATTGATCGGTTTGCTTCCAAAAAAATGATAATGTGTGTCCGTTTCTTTAAAAGCAAAAACGATTGAGACCGGTACATTAAAAGTTGCGGCAAGCAAAAATGGCCCCATTGGTAACAATGCACTTTCGTTAAGTAGCATGCGTCTTGTTGTTTTGTTATTCTGAACAAAGCGATCAGCATGCATGCACACCAGTTGATTCTTTTGAAGAGCCTCGCCTATTGCATACACGTGCGAAAAGTCCTCGCGTACGACAATCACATTAAACTTTCTTTTACCGGCAACTTCTTCCAGGTAATTTTTGATTTGTTCATGCTCCGCATCGAACATTACGACATGAATTTCGGTATTCAGTCTTTGCAGGAAATGTCCGGCTACTTCCCAGTTTCCCACGTGCGCACTTAGTAAGATCCCGCCCTTCTTACATTTTACAATATCGATCAGGTTTTCTTCGCCATCAAAATGGTAGGTAAAACGTGCTTCAATTCCAGCCATCACAACAATCTTGTCAAGTAATGTTTGCCCAAACCGATAGTAGTTAATGTAGATAGACGAAATCGCTTTTGTCCAGGAGTATCCAAGCCGATGGCGGAAGTATTGATAGATAAACTTTGATGACTCACCGCCGAAGCAGAAAAAGTAGAAGGCTACAAATCTCAGCAGCAGGTATGCTGGTTGAATTCCCACATGACTGCAGACAAAAACAAATATTCTGTATCCGAACTTCGTGCCCCGCGACTTACCCTGCCACTCAGGCATGATCAAACAGCAATTTTTTCCGATACGCGATTAAGCACGTAATCGTAAAAGTTTTGAAACGTAACAATTGTTGCGAAGTCTTCAGGCTTTACCTTAAAACCGAAATTGCTTTCAATGACGACTACCAAGTCAATATAGTCCAGGCTGTCCAGTTCTAGTGTCTCGCGAAGGTTTGCATCAGGGATAATTTTGCCTGCTTCAACCTCAAACTCTTCAACAAGAAATCCATTGATCTTTTCGATGATATTTTGGGTGCTCATTTAATTATGGGGATCTTTTTTAATAATAAGTGTCGAGTTAGTACCGCCGAATCCAAATGAATTTGATAAGAATGTCCCTATCTTTTTTTCCTTGGTTTTTGCAATGATGTTCAAAGGCGCTGAATGTTCGTCTGGTGTCTCAAAGTTGATGTTGGGAGCGATAAATGAATTCTCCATCATCAACAAGGAATACACGACTTCGCTTGCACCGGCCATCCAACATTCATGTCCGGTCATGGACTTGGTAGAGCTGACGGGTGTTTTCGACGAAGCAAAAATTTCAGCTATTGCGCTCGCCTCACTTGCGTCGCCCGCAGGCGTTGAAGTTGCATGTGCATTGATATAATCGATATCGGAAGCTTGTAAGCCAGCATTTTTGAGGGCCATTTTCAAAGATCTGCCCGGGCCTTGTACACTGGGGTTCGAGATATGTTGTGCGTTGGATGAAAAGCCGTATCCGATTACTTCACCAAAGATATGTGCACCTCTTCGTTTTGCAGACTCGTAACTCTCAAGAATAACAGTGGCCGCGCCTCCGCTCGGAACCAGGCCATCACGAGTCTTATCAAACGGGCGCGATGCCGCTTTCGGGTTATCTTCTCTCACCGAAAATGCACCAAGCGCATCGAAGTTTCCCATGGAATAAACATTCGTTTCCTGCGCCCCGCCACAGACTATGCAATCCTGCATGCCTTCACGGATCATCATGTATGCCATTCCAATTGCATGAGAACCGCTCGCACACGCAGCGCTGATTGTAAAATTGATCCCCTTCAGACGGAAAATAGTTGCAAGATTCATGCTGACCGTGGAATTCAAAGACTGAAAAACAGATCCAGATCCGATCAACATCGTATCCCGCTTCTCGCGAATGATGTCAGTTGCCTCAATCACGGGCTGTGCGGAGCTATCGTTCCCGTAAATGATACCTAATTCGTGGTTGTCAATATAATCCTGGTCGATCCCTGCCTTTTTCAGCGCCTCGGTGGTAGACATAAAAGCATATTCTCCCTGCTCAGGCAACATGATTCGCGCTCGCCTGTCAAGAATGCCTTTTAATAAGGGCTTTTCCACAAAACCTGTAAGAGAAGAACGATAGCCCATTTCCTTCCTTTTCGGATCAAGGATAATTCCCGATCTGCCCTCAAAAAGGGAGGTCGTCACCTCGGAAAGATTCTTACCAATACAGGAATAGATACCTAATCCTGTAATTACGACTTTATTCATGAGTAGCTAGTGGAACAAGCCTGAAAATGGGGTTTTAAAGGCTCTACCAGTAAGGTGCAAAAATAGCGTTTTGCAAGAAATTTTCCTTGAAAGAGACTTCGATATCTTACATCGCTACAGCAGTCCTCCGTTTATGTGGAGGACTTCGCCCGTGATATAGGATGCCTTTTCCGATGCTAAAAAGGCGATTGCCTCCGCAACCTCTTCTGCTTTGCCGAACCGCTGCATCGGAATCATACGTTTCAATTCGTCTTCATTGAGCCCATCAGTCATATCGGTTTTGATGAAACCCGGCGCGACAGCGTTTACGGTAACATTCCTTCTTGCAACTTCCTGTGCCAGTGCTTTGGTTGCACCGATAACACCCGCCTTTGCAGCCGAATAATTTGTTTGGCCAGGCATACCCTTGACTCCTGATAGCGAAACGACGTTAACAATCCGTCCGAAACGTCGCGTTAACATCTGATTTATCACAGCTTTGGTGACGAAGTAGAATCCATCGAGGCTGGAGCCTAATACATTTTTCCACTGCTCATCCGTCATCCAGATCATTAATGCATCCTGCCTTATTCCGGCGTTGTTAACCAGCACCTCAATATGCTTGTCTGAATTATCCTGAATCCATGTGCCCAACGCTTGCTCTACCGCATTTTTATCGGACACATCAAACGGCAGCAACACACCCCTTACTTTGTGTTCTTCAACCATCCGAAGGGTATTCAGAGCTTCCTGCTCATTACTCTTGTAGTTGATCAGGATATTATAACCCTCTGAGGCGAGCTTAACGCACGCCGCCCTGCCAATGCCGCGTGAACCGCCGGTAATCAATGCAAACTTCATTTCCTGAATTTAGTGTGGTGAAGCTGAGCGGATCTTCCCAGCGTAAACAAATATGTACTGATTTTTTTTATGTCCTCATGACGGGGTTGATCCTCCAAAATAACAGGAGACAACGCACGAACTTCTTCATATATTTTTAGAGTAAACGACGATAGCCGCGGTTGGTATTTCAAAAAATCAATTGCCTGCGCCAGTGCGATCAGTTGCACTGCGAGCACGTCAAAACTGTTTTGGATTACGCGACGTGTAAGTAACGCTGCGTTGCAGCCCATGCTGACAATATCCTGATTATCGTTGTTGCTTGGTATACTGTGTATATACATTGGGTTTGCCAGCGTCTGATTTTCGGCCACCGTTGAGGTTGCCATAAACTGCATTCCCTGCAATCCAAAGTTCAGCCCGAGCGTTCCAAGATTGATGAACGATGGAAGCTTCTGATTCAATTTATCATTCAAAAGATAATTCAACTGGCGCTCCGATAACATCGAAAGTTTAACGATGGCGATCTTCAATTTGTCCATTGCAAAAGAAACGTAGTCTCCATGGAAATTGCCGCCATGATAAACGTTTTGTCTATGGTGATCAACTACCGGATTATCATTGACAGAGTTCACTTCGTTCTCCAGCACCTCCTTTACCTCCATGATGGTATCGTAAACAGGACCAAGTATCTGTGGAATACATCGCAACGAATAGTATTCCTGGACTTTATCGGTAAACACGGCTTCGGTAATTTTCCGATGATAAAGGTGTTCTGGTCTTTTTCGCACAAGTTTGCTGTCATTAAGAAGCTCTCGCATTTGTGCAGCGATGATGTTCTGCCCCGGGTGATGCTTCACCTGGTTTAGCTCCAATGAAAAATGATCGTCGAATGATTTCATCAACTCATTGATGATTGACGATAAAATAACACAACAGTTTAGCAGGTAACTGGCGTGCAACAAGTTCACAAATCCAACGCCGGTCATCGCGGAAGTTCCATTCATCAGCGCAAGTCCTTCGCGAAGATGAATCTTTAACGGCTCGACTCCCTGTTCTTTAAAAACATCCGACGCTTTCCTGCTTTGCCCATCAAATATAACACTCCCTTCCCCGACCATGTTCAATGCCAAATGCGCGAGTTGCACAAGGTCGCCGCTAGCGCCCACTCCTCCCCTTTCAAAAATACTTGGTAGAATATTTTTGTTTAACAAACTGCTGATTACGGTGAGGGCTGAAGGATGAATTCCGGATCTTGCCTGGACGAGACTATTCAACCGGGCAAGCATTGTTGCCCTTGCAAGTTCCGCTGAAAAAAGCGGACCCGCGCCTGCTGAATGACTTCGAATGAGATTGTATTGTAACTGGTGTTGATCTTCCTCCTTTATTTTAAACTGCGCCATTGGCCCAAGCCCGGTATTAATACCGTAGATGACTTTATCCTTAGAGTAAGATTGAAGAAAATCAAAATTTTCGCGTACGCTGCGATATGTATTGTCGTCTACCGAAACTTCACTCCTATCAAATACTACCGACTCAAAATCGGTCGCATCTAATTTTTTCGCACCTAAGATTACCATTCCCGCCAGTGGATTTAAAAAGCCCAAAATTAGTAAACGTTCGCATACTCTAAAATCTGGTTTGTGAATGGGCCTGTGCCCCCGCCGATGTTTGATGGCTTTTGATGCTTTGAGATCCGCTAATGCCTTTGAAATAGTGGAGTCTTCAACGTTATCAGCCGGCCTTCAAAGCAGCGTTCTCTCGACGACGGGGATGTACTTGCCTATTTTTGACAGTTTCAAACTTCAACCCGAAAAATACCCGCAGTATACCGACTCTTCGCACACATTCGAACGCAGCAAAGCACCCCGCGACTGTAAAGAACAATAAGGAGATAAACTTCATCCACACCGGAATTTCCAGAGGAAAGATCAGCCATGAACCGAGATATATGAAGATCATGTGATTGATGTACACCGGATAGGCCGCCTCGCTCAGATATGATAGCGCCTTACCTGGGCGATTCAAATACCTGTAGCTGAAGGCAAAAACGGTAAATATCCAGCAGTCTGACTCCACAACAAGCAGGTACAACGGATTTCCTGTACCGAAAACAAAACTACGTCCTAGGAAAAGTCCCAATGCCAGGATTAAAAACATCCACCGCCACTTTGTAATCATCTTCCAGAATACATCTCCGCACAATACAAAGCAAAACCCGCAGAAGAACGCCAGAAACCCAAGCGCGAATCCGTGCCAGGTCATCGCATATAATTCATACGGAAAAGGTTTCATGATCAGCACCTCGGCAATGAATACGCCTACGAACGGAATAAGTCCGAGCGGAGTTCTGAGCATGCTTCTTAATAGTGATACAAATTTGCCTTGTGTATTTTGCTTTAAGTAATAGAACACAGGCGCGAGAACGATCACGTAGACGAAAATATTTCCAAGAAACCAGAGGTGCCCGGGATTCACCTGGTATTCTGTTTCCCAGCCATAGTATTGTTGCAGAATCAGTAAGCTTACCGGAAAAATGCAGACGGTTCCGAAGACAAACGGAACGAGAATGCGTAATGATCTCTCGTGGATGAGTTGTCTCCACGTGCGATGCTGCATAGCGAAGTAAACGCCCATGCCGGAAACAAAAAACAGGAATGGAATCCGCCATACGTTGAGCATCGACATCGGGAGCCATAACGACGACCACGATTCATCATTCGTAATAAAACCGATCATCAGGCCCCACGGCTGAAACCCAATAGCAACATGGTAGATAAGTAACAACCCGATGGCTATCGTACGCAGCCAGTCAATATCGTATCTTCTGTTCATAGTAAAATATGGATGTCTTTGTAATGAAAGAGGGTCTTTATTGAGGAGACTATTTCAACATGCCAGCTATCACTGGACGGGTTTGTTCGATATACACGTAGTCAAGTTTCAGCCCCATGGGCTCAAGTACTTTTCCAAGCATGTCGTAAATGCTCTTAGAATCAGCAAACGAACCGGCTACGCCTTCATAAGCAGTTGCTCCATATTTGTTTCGGATGCCTTTATCTGCGTTTTTCTCAAGCAGCATACGAACGATCTCAGGTCGGCAGAAGAACGACGCTGTATGCAACGCGGTTGACCCCTCATTATTCTGGAAATTGATATCAGCGCCGGCATCAATCAGTATTTTAGCTTCGTCCGTTTTTCCGAACAGCGCCGCCGTGATCAGCGGACTTGAACCACCGAATGGGTCTTTTTCATTGAGGTTGGTGCCGGCTGCAATATGCTGTTTCAGTGCCTCCTTATTTGCGGTTAACACTGCCGTGTGAATATCAACATCCGGTGCTTTCACACCAGTTTTAGATGATTTGCCGGAATCGGATTGCGAATTGCATGATGACGTGACAAACACTAATGCGAAGCAAGCGATGACGATCGTGAGGAAAGGGACTTTAGAACTTTGAGCTTTCATAAATTTTTTGAATTAGTTTTTAGTTTTTTGATGGCTCAAAGAACGCGGTCATGCTAGGAACAGGCTAAATAGCCTTGCGGCGGAAAGCATCAACTTTGGGGAAAACGATGTAATTTTTGATGCACGTATATAAATTTTGACGCACACGGGTCTAAAAAGAGGTAAATTGCGCCAGTTTATACCCTATTGTCAGCGCTGCGCAGCCTGATAGTTGATTGCATGCACGAAGATTAAAAACCCCAATAATGACTGATTCGTCCGTTTCCAAAAGCGGGTTCCTCGCCGAGCTAACCGCGGTAATCGAGAAGAATATCTCGAACGAGCAGTTTGGCGTAACGGAATTGGCGGAAGAACTGAATATGAGCCGCTCGACGCTGTTGCGAAAAGTTAAAAAGGAGAGCACGCTATCAGTCGCCCAACTGATCAGTCAGGTCCGACTACAACGCGCCATGGAGCTTTTACTGAATAGTTCGCTCAATGTTTCCGAGGTTTCACACGAGGTCGGCTTTAACAGCACCTCATACTTCATAAAATGTTTCCGCGAATACTACGGCTATCCTCCCGGTGAAGCTACGAAACAATCATCGCCATTGCCACCTCAAACGGGAGTACCTCCAGAAATCTCTATGGCGACAGATCCACCACAAACGCGAAATCGATCATCACTTCTGGTTGCCGCGATTATTGGAGGCGCGCTTATGGTTGCCGGATATTTTGTATGGAGCATGAATTTTGATCGCGCGGAAGATAAGTCCATCGCAGTACTTCCATTCAAGAACGATAGTAACGATTCCACGAATCTGTATCTTATTAATGGACTGATGGAGTCAACGCTCAACAAATTGCAGCAAATCCGAAACCTTCGCGTAATCAGCAGAACGTCCGTCGAGAAATACCGAAATACGGCGACATCTATTCCCGAAATGGCAAATGATCTGAATGTAAAATACTTTGTCGAAGGGAGCGGCCAGAAGATGGGCGATCAGATCGTGCTGAATATCCAGCTCATCGATGCTACCGACGACCGCCATTTATGGTCGAAACAATATCGAAGGGAGGCCAGCGACATTTTTGAATTGCAGGAAGAAATTGCTAAAAATATTACGGAAGAGATTGAGGTGATCATTACGCCCGATGAAAAATCGCGGATCGAAAAGAAACCAACGAATGATCTGGCAGCTTATGACTTCTTCCTCAAAGGAAAAGATCATTTCTATCGAAGTTCGCGCGCCGATTTGGAGGCTGCGGTAGAATGGTTTCAAAAAGCAATTGAGCGCGATCCGAAGTTTTCACTGGCATACGCCAATCTGGCGATGGTTTACTATTATCTCGATATTTTTAATCTTCAAAAACCACACACGGATGATATTGATAAATGCGCAGAGAAAGCTATTCTGTATGATGCCGAGTCAAGTGAAAGCATGATCGCAAAGGCGCTTTCATTTGCGCAGAAGCGTCAGTATGAATTGTCGATCCCCTACTTCGAGAAGGCGCTTGAGTATGATCCACGCTCAGGGCTCGTGCTACATTTCCTGACAGAATTTTACAACATACATATTCCGCACCCTCCAAAATACCTTGAATATGCGATCAGAAAAGTTAAAGTGGATGTCGCTGCGGATTCCGCTACGGCGAGCTTTAACTACTTCCATCTCAGTAACGCCCTTCTTCAAAATGGTTTTATCGATGAGGCGCTTAAGTACAACAAACAGTCATTGCAACTAAACCGCCATAATTTTTTCGCCGGTTTTGTAAACGATTATATTCTCTTCGCGAAAGATCATGATGCCAAAAAAGCAAAAGATCGTTTGCTGGCGCGATGGCAAAAAGACACAACACGATTTGATATCCTTCACGAAGTTGGAAAAATGAATTTTCTCATTCGTGATTTCGAAACCGCGAGCGCGTGCTACGACCGGGCACTCGCAACAATGCAAATGTTCGGCATGGACATATTCAAACACGAATATTTGCGCATAGCAACTGCTTACCGGAAAACCGGGCAAAAAGACAAGGAAAGAGAATATGCGAGCCGCTTCAAGACATTTGCTGATAATGATCTCACGATGTACAAAGATCTTCATCTGGTTGCTTATTATTCCTACACGGGCGAACTGGAAAAAGCGATTGAGCTTTTCCAACAGTTTTCAGCCGGCGAGGACAATTTTCTCTACTGGATTCTATTGATGCGGGGCGATCCGATGTTTGATAACCTCGAGGCGCGCCCTGGATTTGATCCCGCGATGGCTGAGATCGAGCGAAAGTTTTGGAAGAAACACCAGGAATTGAAACAAAAGTGGGGTTATGAGTTTGCCGATATTTGATTTTTCCAAGAAACGCCGGCTACTGGTATCAACCCCCTCCCCTCTTATACAATAAAGCGTCAAGGGAAAACTTTCCACTGCCAGTTAACAACAACATCAGGTAAACTGTGAGATACAGTAACGCCTTTTCCTTAGAAGAAAACGGATCAGCGCCATGAACATGTAACGCCGCCACAAGCATGGTGATAGCCAGTGGAACAACAGCCAGTCGCGTAGCCAGTCCGATGATAACCAAGAGAGAACAAAAGAACTCCGAAAATACAGCTAACGTTAAAGACACTGTGGGGCTCAGGCCCATCACGGAGCGAAACTCCACCGGAGCATCAGACAAAAGCGCCTGTAGCTTGGGGTAGCCATGCGCCAGCATAAACACACCAATTCCAACCCGCGCTATTAATATGCCAGCGTCCGTCGCTGTTGCCGCGTTGTTTACGCAAAAAATTGACTTCACCATATATCAGATCAAATACTTTATGCCGTTTATGCGTCCGCAAAAGTAACTATAACAGCAGAAATTAAACCATCAGCAATCGTAATAGTAAAGAAGCTATCATTGTCGCAATTAACCCTTCAATTGGCGTGCAAGTATACGCGTCAATCATTTTTGGTCTTTAGATTTGTGAAGACGAATTAAATCTCAAAATCAAAAGTTATGAACAAGCTCATTTCAAACGGCCTGTGGTTTGACCGACAGGCAGAGGAAGCCGCGAAATTTTACACCTCCGTTTTCCCGAACTCAAAAATGGGAGACATTGTGCGTTACGGTAAAGAAGGATTTGAAATTCACGGCGGACAGGAAGGAAACGTGATGGTGGCAGAATTTGAGTTGTGCGGCGAAAAATTCGTGGGCATTAATGGCGGGCCGCTTTTCAAATTCAACCCGTCGGTGTCATTCTTTTTCGTTTCTGAATCGCTTTCGGAAACAGATAAAATCTGGAACACCCTGCTTGAAGGCGGCTCTGTGATGATGCCGTATCAGCGATATGACTGGAGTGAGAAATATGGATGGCTTACGGATCGATATGGCTTGTCATGGCAGATTGCTTTTGGAAAAATATCGGATGTGGGACAACAGCTTTCGCCATCATTGCTGTTCGTCGGTGAGCAATGCGGCCGCGCAGAAGACGCGATAAAATTTTACACATCGGTCTTCAAGGACTCAAGCGTGAAAGGAATTATGAAACATCCTGCTGGTGGAGATGAGCCTGAAGGAAATGTTGCCCATGCACAGTTCACTCTGAACGGGCAACAATTTATGATCATGGAAAGCGGCTTGAAAGAACATAATTTTCAGTTCAACGAAGCGATTTCGATTATTATCAATTGTGACACGCAAGATGAAATCGACTACTATTGGAGCAAACTTACGGTGGACGGTGGCAAAGGCAGTAACTGCGGATGGCTGAAGGACAAATTCGGTGTTTCGTGGCAGGTAGACTCGGTTGAGCTGAATCAAATGCTCAAGCAACCAGATAGGCAAAAGGCTGAACGGGTGACAAAAGCGTTTCTCAAGATGCACAAACTCGACATCGAGAAACTTAGACTAGCATTCAACGGTGTAGGCATTTGACTTCAGAAGTTGCTTAGATTGATTGGGGCGCGATCAAGTCACCTTCTTATACTTTGAAAAAAAAATGTAAAGGGAAAGCGTCGCGCTCTACGGCCGCCCCTAGCGCCGGAACGACAACGCTCCCCGTACATATATTTTTTCTACGTTCATTAAAGGAAAAAATGTCCTGCTGCCTCAGGTTGGTACGTTACTTTTTCAATGACGAATTTTCCCACACCCTTTGGAACGCGCCAGCTTACCTCGTCGCCCTCGCGCCGTCCAAGCAATTCTCTGCCGATTTCTGACATAACAGATACACGTTGCTTGCGCGGCTCCGCGTCATGCGGGTAAGTTATTGTTATCTCAATTTCCCGCGAACTGTTTCTATCCCTGAGCAATACCTTTGAATTCATGGTGACAATTCTCTTGTCGATCTTCTCAGGAGATAACATCTTCGCCACTTTAAGTTTATTATATAATTCTAAGGATGCCTGCGCCATCGTGGTCCGAAGTGAAGCAAACTCAATTAAAGCCGTGAGTCTTTGATAATCATTAACTGTTACTACTACACCCGCCATGTTTGAATGTTTTCTCATTTGATTGCATTATCCATGCCATTTTGAAAGCATTGTCACGAACGCACCACGCATTTTTTGAGAATAATTTGACGGTATATTTTTCTCCAGTGGGGTGTTTTGTTCCATGTACCATACGTTGATTCATTCAACGCATTTATATGATGGCAGTTTGTGCAGCGTATGTAAATCTTGAGTAGTTGGGCTGTCCCGTATCGGCGAAATCGGTATTAGGGCACCAGTCGGTGAGACAACATGTTGAGGTTCGGTGCTGATATCTTATGACCTGATAATCTCCGAATAACAATTTGATTGATCTCCATTCTGAAATCGTTCACTGCCCTACATGAAA
>DASPJN010000114.1:0-3964 GCA_035628595.1 Chryseosolibacter sp. | reverse complement strand
CTCAAAGATCTTTTTGCGCGCGGTACTCGCTGGACTAAGCTTCACCTCAACTGTTTCCGCTTCACCATTTGCATTTCCGGAAACGTAATGAATTTTTGAATTCGGATGTCCCTGCGTCAGGTCGTATTCTTTGTCGCGGGTGACGCCTGGAAGATTAAATCGCTTCGCAAACGTTCTTCCGGATTTTCCATCCGAGTAGATCACGTTGTAAACCATTCTATCATCGCCTTTTCGCCAAACGCCTACGTACAGGATGTCTTTGCCCATAAAAGCTTTCTCCTGGATCTTCGTAATGAGCGCCTTGCCATCTTTGCGGATAACCATCACGTTATCGAGGTCGGAGCAATCACAAATGTATTCGTCACGACGCAATCCGTACCCGACAAATCCGTCAGTCCGGTTAACATATAGTTTCTGGTTCGTAGCGATAACCTCCGTCGCAGAAACTGATTGGAAGCTCTTGATTTCCGTTTTACGCTCGCGTCCTTTTCCATACTTCTCAAGAAGTTTTTGGTAATAGGCAATGGCGTAATCGGTGAGGTGGCGAAGATGATGTTGTGTTTCTTTTAATTCCTTTTCAAGATCCTTCAGCATTTCGTCTGCTTTGAACGAATCGTATCTCGATATACGCTTGATCCTGATCTCTGTCAGGCGCACAATATCCTCAGTGGTTATTTCGCGATAGAATTTCTTCTTGTGCGGCTTCAATCCTTTATCAATACGCGCAATCACATCCTCCCACGTCTTAGCTTCCTCGATGTCGCGGTAGATCCTGTTTTCAATGAAGATCCTTTCAAGCGATGAAAAAAGAATCTTTTCCATCAACTCCTGTTTTCTGATCTCCAGCTCCTTCTTTAGAAGCTTAACGGTCTGATCAGTGTTATACTTCAGGATGTCGTTGACGCCCATGAACCTGGGCTTGTCTTCGACAATGACACACGCGTTTGGCGAGATGCTCACTTCACAATCTGTGAATGCATACAGCGCGTCCATTGCAATCTCAGGAGACTGACCTGCCTGGAGGTGGATAAGAATCTCCACGTCCTTCGCTGTATTATCAACAACCTGCTTTACCTTGATCTGACCCTTCTCGCTCGCCTTCACAATGGACTCCATGAGTGAAGTTGTTGTTGTAGCAAACGGAATTTCTTTGATGACCAGTGTCTTCTTATCTACGATATCAATCTTGGCTCTGACCTTGATTCGTCCGCCGCGCATTCCCTGGTTGTATTCAGAGAAATCGGCGATACCGCCGGTCGGGAAATCAGGGAATATTTTGGGCTTCTTTTCCTTTAATATGTCGACAGAAGCCTTAATGAGTTCGCAGAAGTTATGAGGTAGAATTTTCGTCGACAAACCAACAGCAATGCCTTCAACACCCTGCGCTAAAAGCAAAGGAAACTTCACCGGAAGCGTTACCGGTTCTTTCTTCCTTCCGTCGTACGAAAGCTGCCACTCTGTTGTCTGCGGATTGTAAACAACATCGAGTGCAAACTTGGACAACCGAGCTTCGATATAACGAGGGGCAGCGGCGCTGTCACCCGTACGAACATCACCCCAGTTACCCTGTGTTTCGATCAGCAAATCCTTTTGCCCGATGTTGACGATGGCTTCGCCAATGGCGGCATCACCGTGCGGGTGATACTGCATCGCACTACCAATGACATTGGCCACTTTGTTAAAACGCCCGTCATCCATTTCCTTCAACGAATGCATGATCCGGCGCTGAACCGGTTTCAACCCATCCTCTATCCGCGGAACCGCGCGTTCAAGGATTACGTACGAAGCATAATCCAGAAACCAGTTTTGGTAAAGTCCATCAAGCGCGATAGAATGAATGCTATCACCGTTGTGGACATTAGTTGAGATGATCGTGGGCTTGCCGAGTGGCTGTTTCTTTTTACTCATTCCTTATTTATCAACGCTTAAAAAAGCCATTTACTTGTACTAGCGAAAATTGATATACGATTTTCGATTAACGATTTTTGATTTAAGATCAGTTTTACATCCCAACTACTTTTACACTTTCCGTTGCACCTCGATTTAAGGCCGCACCTATCTTCCCCTTATTATCTAACTATTACAGATTGCCTTTGTTAATTGTCACTTGCGTTTTCCGATTGTCAAAAAGACGATTATTTGATTCGGCAGTTTGCGCGCTTTTTACGAAGATCGAAATCAGCTCATTATTTTCTTTAATTACCTTTTCCAGTTCCTCGATTCGATCGTATAAAACCGCCCTTTGTGCGATTCTCAAACATACAAGCGTTTCCCTAAGTTCTTTAATTACAATCTTGATCTTATGAATAAAATCCTTTCTCGATTCGCCACCCTGCGCTTCTCCGTAATCCAAAGCTGGAGAGGTACCGGACCGAAGCATTTGTCCACCTATATGAGTTGCCGATTTCGAGGAGGGCATTGATTCAACAATCTTAACTATCGCCACGGCAAAATCAATGAGTCTATTCTCAAGTTCGATCTTATTCATTGGTCTTAGTTATCCTTACTTGTATTTGAAAAAGTACTTTTCGGATTGTCATCATGACTTTCGAGGTCTTCGAAAATCATAAATCGTTAATCGACAATCTTAAATCAAATCCTAAATCCTAAATCTAAATCTCAATTCTCTCAAGCTACTGCATCTTCCGGTTGTTCTTCCAGATCAATTTTTTCTTCAGCTCCTTTTTCTACTTTGTCCAGTTCAACGCGGAGGTTATCGATGATGAACTCCTGGCGGTCCGGCGTGTTCTTGCCCATATAAAACTCCATGATCTGGTGAAGATTTGTGTCGTGGAGTAGAACTGGCTGAAGTCTGATCTCATCGCCGATGAAGTTTCCGAACTCATCCGGGGATATCTCACCGAGACCTTTAAATCGTGTTATCTCCACCTTACCGCCCAGCTTGGCCATCGCTTTTTGCTTCTCGTCTTCACTGTAACAGTAAATCGTCTCCTTTTTATTCCGTACGCGGAAAAGTGGCGTTTCAAGGATGAAAACATGGCCAGCTTTTACCAGGTCTGGAAAGAATTGCAGGAAAAAGGTCATCAACAACAAACGGATGTGCATACCATCCACATCAGCATCAGTGGCGATGATCACCTGGTTATACCGCAGTCCATCCATCCCGTCTTCGATGTTCAGGGCATGCTGAAGCAGGTTAAACTCCTCGTTTTCGTATACGACTTTTTTCGTCAGCCCGTAGCAATTCAGCGGTTTGCCGCGAAGGCTGAAAACTGCCTGGGTTTCAACGTTCCGTGATTTTGTAATCGAACCGCTGGCGGAGTCACCCTCGGTGATAAATATCTGACTGTTAGTTCCTTTCTCGTTCTTATCGTCGAAATGGAAACGACAATCCCGCAGCTTTTTGTTGTGAAGGTTTGCCTTTTTTGCGCGCTCGTTTGCCAGTTTCTTGATTCCGGCGATGTCTTTACGCTCACGCTCCGACTGCAGGATACGTTTTTCTAGCGCATCCTTCACTGCCGGGTTTTTATGAAGGTAGATTTCCAGCTCTTTACCCACAAAGTCGACAACAAAGTTTCTGACGCTTTGTCCTTCCGGGGCCATGTTTACTGAGCCAAGCTTCGTCTTGGTCTGCGATTCGAATACAGGCTCCTGAACCCGGATCGCAATGGCGCCAATGATGGAGGCCCGGATGTCGGATGCATCATATTCCTTTTTACATGCTTCCCGCACTGCCTTGACCACCCCTTCGCGAAAAGCCGCAAGATGGGTTCCACCCTGGGTTGTATTCTGGCCGTTTACGAAAGAATAGTATTCTTCGCCGTACTGATTGCCATGGGTAAGCGCCACTTCAATGTCATTGCCCTTCAGGTGGATAATTGGGTAGCGGGTTTCCTCCGCGTTACTTTTCTGCTTCAGCAGATCCAAAAGGCCATCTTTTGAAAAGAACTTTCGTCCGTTGTAGTTGATGGTGAGGCCAGCATTCAGAAAAGCATAGTTCCAC
>DASPJN010000113.1:0-2762 GCA_035628595.1 Chryseosolibacter sp. | reverse complement strand
ATAAAGATGAAGTACCAGTGCCGATAATACACAGGCGAAGAGAATGTAGGAAATACGATACTTCGTGTTAAACGAAGGTGTACAAACACTGGTCGTTTTCGCTCCGGGAACAATCACTTTACGGTTATATGAAACGAACCTGTAAAGACGTGTCGCAATCCATTGGCTCAAGGGAAATTCCATTATCCGGTTGATGAATGGAAAACGTGCTGAAAGAATTTTCACAAGGCTGTTTACTCCATACGTGATTTCGCCAGTACTATTGTCGACCAAGGCGATTTCATTGCACGCGCGGACTTCATCAAGATTTGGACAGGCGGCGAAGTTATAGTTACTGAAGGGTGTTCGACCGTTATCATCGAGCATCTTCGTCCGGATAAACACTGTCGTGTATGCATCGCATAAAGGACACTCGTCATCGTAGATAATGGTATGATTGCGAAGTGTTTTCATAAACAGGACAGTTAAAAGCTCAGGTGCGGAAGAAATGGTCCTTTACCAGATTTTCTGAATGTAGATTTCCATGTAATGAAATAGTAAAAGACTGCCAGCAGCCACGCTACTCCAAACATCAATGTAGAATCAATTGTTAAAGCAGGAACGGCTACCGATACGACATATACAAACAAGAGGTAAGCAATCGCCAGGGATAAATGAATTACTCGTAGCATTCGCAAAGAACTACGTGCCAGGAGCGAAATGAACGCACTGATCATTTGCCAGCACCCGACGAAAAACTGTATGACAAAGAGAAAAAAACCGGCGGAATTGTCGGCAAGCAATGCTGCAAGAGCGGCAACGGCAGCAGCCAACAGAAATGATTGGAAATAAAAATCAAGCTTGCGCATATATGTTAATGGTTTTCGACTTTTCAATATTTTGTGAAAGATGTTTCAAAAAAAATTATTTCATCATTTTCAGCACTGTGTTCCAGAACCAGCTCTCTTCCGCCTTGATAAATGTTTCAAGCAATGCATCTGATTTTTCAGCAAAGATTTTCAACTCTTTTACCACCTTTTTAAACTCCTTCGAGTGTTCGCTACCGTCAGTCTGCACCTGGTTTACCTCCCGAAGTACTTTAATGATCGGCTCTAACTCGCGTTTGCGTCTCTCTTTCGCAACCTGCCTGGCAAGTGCCCATACATCTTTTTCAGACTTGAAAAACTCTTTCCGTTCTCCTGGCACCGACAACCTTGAAATGATACCCCAGTCGAGTAGCGCACGAATGTTCATGTTCGCATTTCCCCTGGAGATTGATAATTCAGCCATAATTTCTTCGGTAGACAGCGGCTTAGGAGCAACCATCAGCAGTGCGTGAATCTGGGCCATGGTCTTATTAAGTCCCCAGCTATAGCCCAGATTCCCCCACGCCTGTATTAGTTGTTCCTTCGCCTCTGTATACTTCATATACGGATAAAAGTAATGAATGTTTCGTAACTTTCAATAGTTATTGAAAGTTTCTTTATTCCTACAAATTTGACTTGATGTACTCAGCCATTAAGGTATAAATGTGAAACTTGGTTTTCGCCCCCGCGATGCTGTGCGCCTTATCGGGATAATAAAATGAGTCAAATTGCTTACCAGCATTGATAAGTGCATCCTGAAAAGCGACTGAATTCTGGAAATGCACATTATCATCACCCGTTCCGTGGATTAGGAGAAATTTTCCTTCTAAATCCCGAGCAAACGTTAATGGCGAGTTTTGATCATATCCGTCCGGGTTAAGTTGTGGTGTTTGCATGAAGCGTTCGGTATAGATGGTATCGTAGAAACGCCAGTTAGTAACTGGCGCAACGGCGATCCCAACTTTAAATACACCGCCACCTTTAGTCATAGCGAGTGACGACATATATCCGCCGTAACTCCATCCCCAGATGGCCATCCGCGATTCATCAATATAATTCAGGTCGCCAAGGAATTTTGCGCTCGCGAGAATATCTTCGAGCTCATATTTACCGAGTTGTTTATATGTAAGCTTCTTATACACTTCACCCTTTCCACCAGTGCCGCGCGTATCAACCACTGCCACGATGTATCCCTGCTGCGCCAGCATCTGATGGAAGTAAAAATGACTTCCTCCAAATGCATTTGTTACGTTCTGAGAATTAGGGCCACTGTATTGGTAGATCAATAATGGATATTGTTTCGAAGCATCAAAATCTTTTGGCTTGATCATAAAGCCCTCAATAACATTGCCGTCCGCTGCGTTGAATCTAAAAAACTCTTTGTCAAGAATTCCATACTCCGCCAGTGCCTTCGCGAGCTTCTGGTTATCCTCAAGCACTTTCACAACTTTGTTACCTTTTGTCTTATACAAGGTTGCGACCACAGGATTTTCAGCATTGCTGTGATGATCGATATAGAATTGAAAATCATCGCTCATGTTAATAGCGTGTATGCCTGGCGTGGTTGACAACCGCGACTTCTTTTTCCCATCCAGGGTAATTGAATAAAACTGTTTTTCAAGTGGCGATGCTTCACGCGAAGTGTAATAAAGAATTTTCGATTTCTCGTCAATACCAACAAGATCCGAAACCTCGTAATTGCCGGATGTAAGTTGCTTCACGAGCGAACCATCCACCGAATACAAATACAGGTGCTTAAAGCCACTCCTTTCGCTAGAGCAGATAAATTGTTTACCGTTATCGAGATATTTCAAATCATCCACAAATTCGAGATCGACGTATGTCTCGCTTTTTTCTGAAAGAATGAGATTAGCTTTCCCCGTGGATGCGTTGATGTGATATAAAGTCAGATCATTC
>DASPJN010000112.1:0-17781 GCA_035628595.1 Chryseosolibacter sp. | reverse complement strand
AAGCGCACTTATCTTTCCTGTTGATTTTTTCGATTCTGATTGATGACCGGCCTTGGCTTCTTTGCTTGTGTTGTCGGGGAGAAGCTCATTGACAATGCCCATCACGCTGCTCATCAGTGACGGCGCCACGCCCTGCATCTTGCTTGCAAGGTTTCCGGTAAACGTAAGTGTCTTCTCAGCTTCGCCGTGTTCCAGCGCATGAATGATTTCTTTCGCAGCAGCCGCAGCCTCCTGAGACATCAATGGCGATGAATCGGCGATCTTAAACCACGCGTACTCATTTTCATGATCACCTTTTACGGTAATGTTTCTCGGACTGCCAGTCCGCATCAGGTGTGGGATGATCGTTGTTACTTTGATGTTGTACTTTTTCAACTCTGCATGCATGCCTTCCGAAAATCCAGTCAGCGCAAATTTGCTTGCCGTGTAGGGAAGCAGATGTGGTACCGCGATCTTTCCGCCAATGGAGGAGATGTTGACGATCCGTCCTTCGCGCTTGCGTTTGAAGTAGGGGAGACAGGCATAAGTCAAATAGACAGCAGGCCAGAAGTTTGTCTGCATCGCGTTTTCGTAATCTTTAATGGACATCGATTCGGCTGGACCTACCTGTACAATTCCTGCATTGTTTATTAGGACATCAATTCTTTTGTGATGATGAATAATGCTATCGATGAGCCGTTGAACCTGCGACTGCTCTCTTATATCTGCGGTGAAGGTGATCACATCCGCGCCAAGCGCGCGTAATTCCGTTTTAGCCCTGCGCAACTGATCAGCTGAACGCGCACACAAAACCAATCGCGCGCCTTTTGAAGCCAGTACCCTGGCCATTTCGAGACCGAGCCCGCGGGATCCGCCCGTGATCAACACAACTTTGTCCTTCAGCCGATACTTTGTGATTTCATCAAGAATTGTTTTTGCGGTAATGAATATGCCTGCGCTGAACAAAGTCCATGCAAGACTGCGCGATGTGATTTCTGAAGTGTTCATTCGCCTGATGAAAATGAAATGCAAAAAAGGACCAGTGCCGTTTATTCACGGCACTGGTCAGGAAATAATAGCGTCACCTTTTGAAAATGCTGGCGCCAAATAAAATTGCAATGACAAACAGTGCCAGAAAAATAAAGAATAGCACTTTGGCAATGTCAGCTGCGCCTTCAGCGATTCCACCAAATCCGAATATTGCTGCTACAATCGCAATAACGAAAAATATAACGGACCAACGTAACATACTGATTGTGTTTAATGTAACATTTAGTTAATGCCTGTTCATTCACAGACGTTCATGCATTTAACAAATCTTTATGCCAACGGCTGAAGTAATAATTTATGAAGACCACTGTGGAAGTATTACCGCCTTTGGCGATTGACATTTCCCGTTATCTCGGATTGTCATTATCCGGATCTTCGCTTTCGTCCTGATCGAGGGTCTTAGTGCGAATCCCTTCCTTGTTAAAACGATATGTTCGTTGCTGTCCGCCCTCGCGAATCTCAACGATATACATCTCACCATCTTCCTGGCGATAGACAACAGATTTTTCCCAAGTTGTAGGTTCCAGCGCTTTCAAACTATCAAGCACAGGTTGCGGTAGCTCACCAGCGGCAATTCGTTTCGACTCCTCGATGTAGTGGATGTCAGCAGGTTCTTGCCTCACCACAGGATCAATTTGTTTTACGGGATTTTTTAAAGTATCCGGATCAGGTGACGGCTGTTGGGCCTGCGCAGCAACGGCCGCTATCACAAGCAGATATATGGACAAAAGATTTTTCATAACAATCTGTTTTAATGATTGGGAACAATCATGTGCCTGGTATGCTGCTGCTCTACATATGATATCATCCATCCCGATGGCAATAGAATTGTGGGCAAACGTTACATGGCACTAAGTGAACATCTTGAAAAGACGTTGAAAAAAAAGTATGAGCCATCATCGATGGTGACTTTCAAATACAAGGGAAATGATGTTTCGTTAAAGACTGACCCTGAAGGAAACGGGATCATGTTGTTTATTGGTAAATCAACAAGGGACGGGAAAATAAATGGCGAGCGTTATGCCCGCCGTTTGTTAAAGGATCGCGATGGTAAGATCATTAAAGATCATTGGGAAAGAAAAGGAAAAGCAACACCGTAAGCGTTAAGGATTCGCCTTTGCTGGTGCGCTTTGCCACATCACGTTTACGATCATCCATTTGCCGTCGTACTTTGCCAGATGGAAATAATCGGTTCCCCATTGAGCGGTCAGCTTTGCTGAGGCGGTTTGATCCTGAACATCGAAGATGTCAATTTGTTTTGGGGCGTCTTTTGGCAGTGTCCCTTTCGCATTCCATTTCGCGGCGAGTTCATAGAGCTGATCAAATGTCATCGTGCTTTCTGGTCCGAACGCCTGTTTGTCTTTTGGTTTCCGGAAACCTTTTTTTGTGAGATTTGGGTGAACTGACTTCTTAATCCGCTCTGGCTGCACGAGATAAAGCGCATCAACGTAGTCTTCAATCGCTGCGTATACCAGATCGCGATCAGCGGATTGTGCGTTTGATTGCAACGCCATTCCAGGCAAGATGATAAGGAAAGACAATAGTATTTTTTTCATAGATAAGTTTTAGCGTACCGTGCCGCTTACAATGATCGCTCCAAACGAAAACGCTATTTAAACTGTGTAGAAGGATGCTCCAAAACATTTCCTGTTCGTGATCGTCCGTTCCACGTCCGCTTGCGACCAATAGAGGCACAGTATTTTTTCACACGATTGAAATATGGAGGCGTTATGAAAAATCGTAAGAATAATCCGTCAGATGCGACGCGGAAAGATCGTGAACGCAATGACGCTTTAAATAAATCAGAGAAAGGTAAGAATGATAAGCGTCTGCCCGGAGAGTATCCGGCGAATGAGGATATCATGAACCGACAGAACATGCAACGTGTCGGGCTTGATGTTGATAATTTCTCGCGTGCTGTTGGTGTTGAGAACTACAATAAACCAAACGAAGGAATTGTATCGAACCCCAATGATATACAGGACGAGCCGGATCTCACGTCAATAGATGATGCTGAACAATCACCTGCCGCAGGAATGGAACGTCCCGTGCCTAAAGATCTGAACCTGGATGATGACAATATCAAAATGAAAACCGGAAATGAATCAGATGTCACCGAGGAAGATATGCAGGCGCTTGGACCCAAAGACCTAAGTATGGACATGGGTGAAGACGAAGCATTATTGAAGAATCGAGTGTGGCCGGTAGATATGGCAGCGCAAGACCTTGACGTGCCGGGAGTGCCGGACGACAATAACGGGATGGATCAGGCCATTGGCCCTGAAGATGAAGAAAATGATTTTTATAGCCTTGGAGGCGATCGGCATGAAGATAACCTCGAAGGTAAATAGACTTTAATAGTGTGTATTCACTGGCGCCAGCCATGTACGATGATACGTGCTATTTTAAAAGAAAGAGGCTGTCCGCAAAGACAGCCTCTTACGTTAACGAAGTCGGGTTATATTACTCGTAACGTAAAGTATTCGAAGGATTGCTCATGGCAGCCTTAATTGTTTGCGAGCTAACCGTGAGCAATGCAATGAGTATGGCGATGAATGCTGCGCCGGCGTACATCCAGATGCTGATATCAATCCGGTATGCAAATCCATTCAGCCATTCATCCATCATATACCAGGCGATTGGCCATGCAATGAGATTTGAAATAAAAACAAGGATGATAATTTCCATCGATAACAATCTCACAATGTTTCCCACCGAGGCACCAAGCACTTTACGGATCCCGATTTCTTTTACGCGTTGAAGTGTGTTGAAAGTCGCGAGACCGAATAGTCCGAGACACGCGATGAGTATCGCAAGTCCTGCAAACATCGTGAAGAGCTGTCCTTGTTTCTGCTCGGCGTCGTACAGTTGTCTGTATTGCTCACTTAAGAATGAATATTCGAAGGGTCGGCTTGGCAGAAATTCTTTCCAGACCTTTTCGATCTGCTGAAGTCCTTCCTGCATTTCGTTCCCGGCAATTTTTACGGAGATCCGGTTATAAAATTGTGATGGAACAAAGACGATTGGTACGATCGGTTCGTGAAGGGATTCAAAGTGAAAGTCTTTCACGACGCCGATCACGCGTCCTTTTACGCCACCGTACTGGAAGTCGCGCGTGAGGATGTCGTCAGGCGAAACACCCATCATGGTCGCGGCTGACTCATTGATTACAAATGCCAGTGAATCGTCCGTTGGAATTGCTTTCGAGAACCCGCGACCCGAAGCAAACTTCACTTCGTACGTGTCAAAGAAGTCAGTGTCGACGCGGATGTTTTTCAACACAACGTTGGTGTTTTCGAGTGAATCTCCTTTTTGGACCTGACCAGTTCCGTTTGAGTCTAATAGACGTCCCGTTGGCGTCCGGCTTGACCGGCTCACATTTTTGATCGACGAATGTTTCAATAGCTCATTGTAAAATGCGTCATAGTTCTCGGCCAATTCACCAAAGAACCGGAGCGTCACAACCTGGTTCTTGTTATAACCAAGCTCGCGGTTATTTGCGTACTGCAATTGCTGATAGGTGATCATGGTCGCGATGATGAGAACAATCGAAATCGAAAACTGCGCTACCACCAGGAATTTGCGAAGACCCGCTTTTGACTTCGAAGATCCTTGTTGACCTTTGAGAATGGCTGCAGGCTTGAAACTTGAAATGATAAACGCAGGATAAATTCCGGCAAGCACCCCGACGATCACAGCAAAAGCCAACAAACCACCGAATAATCCAAAATTGCCGACGAAGTTCAGGTTAAGCTCTTTTGATGTAAAGTTGTTCAGCCAATCAACTGCGATGAAAGAGAAGGTCACGCAAAGCGCAAGCGCCAGCATTGAAATCAAAATTGATTCACTCAGGTACTGACCGATAAGCTGCGCTTTAAACGCTCCGACAACTTTCCGCAGCCCAACTTCTTTGGCACGCTTTGTTGCGCGTGCTGTTGAAAGGTTGATAAAATTAAAACAGGCGATCAGGATAATGAAGACAGCGATCACACCCATCATGTAAACGTTGCGCATGCTTCCATTTGTTTCGACTTCCGAGTCAAGCTGCGAATGAAGATGTATATCTGTCACTTTTTGCAGGAACAAGTGAGTAAAGGACGAGGGCTTTATTGGATTAGCAGCCGGGCCAAACGATGGCATGTGCTTGTCCAGAAATGCAGGGAACTGACCTTCAATCTTTGCTTTGTCGAGATTACCGTTTGCGAGAATGTAAGTACCGAATGAGTTGTTTCCGAAATTTGTTTCCAGTCCACGCTGGCCATAAATGGTGCTGTCATTAAGTGTTGAGAATGCAACAAGCATTTCTGGATGCCAGTGTGATTGCTTCGGGAAATTCTTAAACACACCATTTACGGTCATGTCGTAATTGCTACCGATGCGCAACACTTTCCCGATCGGGTTTTCGTTACCGAAATATTTTTTCGCTGCATTTTCCGAGATCATCATCGTGAATGGATCATGCAACACCTTATCCGGATTTCCATTAACCATCGGGATTGTAAATATTTTTAAGATCTCAGGTTCTGCATAAAAACCATTGTCTTCATAAGCAGCCTTTTTTTCTTCACCGTTTTCGCGATAGCTGACAGTCAATCTTGTTTGTAGCGTTCTGGCTACTTGCTCGAATTCATGACCAAAATCATTCTTCAGCAAGGGGCCGAACGGTGGGGCCACGTGGCCGAGATGAAGGTTGACGGACCCGTCAGGTGAAAGAAAATCGCGTGTTACGCGATAGATTCGTTCCGCATTATCGTTATAGCGATCATAGGCGAGCTCGTCTTTGATAAACAGAAAGATCAGAAGGCTACAGCTCATTGCCAGCGCAAGACCAAAGATGTTAATAAACGAGCTGAGCTTATTTCGCGTAATTGCCCTGATCGCTACTTTCAGATAGTTCCGGATCATATTATTGAGTTTAGGTTTGGGGTTATGTCTGTTATTCGCTTCTGAGTGCCTTCACCGGATTTCCCGATGCAGCCTTCATTGATTCAAATCCAATTGTGAGCCATGCTATCGAAAAAGTGATGATGCCTGAAAGAATGAAAATAAAGATTCCAGGTTCGACTTTGTACGCAAAGCTTGAAAGCCATTTATCCATCATGTAATAGCCGATTGGCGTCGCGATCACAAAGGCAATGATGATAAGCTTAATGAAGTCGAGCGATAACATTTTCACAATTGTGGTTACGGATGCGCCGAGAACCTTTCTAATGCCGATCTCTTTCACGCGCCGCTCAGCGACATAAACGGAAAGCCCATAGAGGCCTAAACAACAGATGACAATCGCAATGGATGCCGACCATGATAACATCATTGACATCTTGCTCTCTGACTCGTATTGTTTTGCAACGCTTTCACCGAGATATTCAAACTCAAAGGGCGCATCGGTAACAATTGATTGCCATGATGTTTTCATTTGGTCGTGAATGCTGTTCATATCTGCAGATGACACAGAAGCAGTTAGGAAAACATATTCGCTTCTTCCCGGCGGAACAAGAAACAATAGAGGGGCTATTGGCTGGTGAAGTGAAAATTGATGGAAGTCTTCGACAACGCCAATGATTTTGTGCCTCCTTGTTGTGCCTCGCCAGTCAGTTAATAATTCGTAGCCAATAGCTTCATCCTCATCGATGTTGAATTCTCTCAGACTTGCCTGGTTAACGATCACTTTGTTATCCGTGGCAACATAGGAGAAAGTATCAGTTGCGGCATTAAAATCCCGTCCTTTCAGCAACCGAATGTTGAGTGTCTTAAAATAATCTTCATCCACGTTAACAACACGGTGCATTGCCGCCTTATCCATAGTAGACCCCGGCGTGTACAATGCAAAATCCCTGAATAAGGTTGTGGAGGGAAGGCTTGTCGTTCCGGAAACTGACTGAATTCCGCTGATCTGTTCAAACCTGTTCTTTAATGACACAAAATTATTAGCAGCTTGTTCTGTTCGCAGTGGTATCATGATCACCTGCTCATGGTCGAAGCCGAGTGGCTTGTTATTGATGTATGTGATCTGTTTGTGAATGATGAGGATGGAGGATACAAGGCAAATTGTAATCACAAACTGAAATGATACAAGTGCTTTGCGGATCCATTGTGACCCATCGCTGCTCAGGTTCTTGCTCTTAAGAACTTTTACAGGTTCAAAGGATGAAAGAAAAAATGCAGGATAACTTCCTGCGGCGAGACCTGTGATGATTCCGATCGCCGCCAATGCAGCAAAGATAAATCCCACGTTGGTTGAGTTAATGCCAAGCGTTTTGTCAGTTACTTCATTGATGATTGGTAAGACGAGCGTGCAAATGAGAAGGGAGATCATCAGCGATACAAAAACAATAATCATAGACTCACCTATGAATTGAAAAATAAGGTTGGAACGATAAGCGCCCATGGATTTTCGGATGCCGACTTCACCTGCACGCTGCGATGCTTTCGCTGTCGTCAGGTTCATGAAGTTGATACACGCCAACAACAGGATGAATAAGCCAATAGAGCCGAGAATATAAATGTATGTGATGCCGCCGGAGCCTGTATTCCCGAAGGAGTCACTGAAGTCGGAGTATAGCCTGACCTGTTCGAGGGGTTGTACAAACATTTCCTTCCGAATACCGGCGTTCTTTAAATCCGCGCCTGCGTACTTCTCGATCAGTTCCGGAAATTTGCTGTTGATTTCTGCGGGATCCGTACCTTCCTTCAACTTGATATATCCTGCTGCGAGATTATTCCATGCCCAGGTTGTTTGTCCCATTACCCATTCGCCCCAGCCATCGCTGTTCATGTTCATATAAAAGTCAGCATCCACATGTGAATGAAAAGCGGTTGCTTTGATGACACCCGTTACACGGAACGTATCGGCAGCGCGCCCGCTGTTAACGATCAGGAGCTCGTCGAGGGGGCTTTTATCCCGAAAGATCTTATTGGCTAGTTTCTCCGATAATAAAATGGATGCTGGCGCATCGAGTGCCGTATTCGCGTCGCCCTCTTTTAACGTGTACGGAAAAACACGCAAAAAAGTAGAGTCTACGAGTACGCCGCTCTTTTCATAAAAGACATTTTCTCCATGGTAAATTAGATGTACTTCAACTTCCGGTGGATTGACAACACGCGTGGCGCTTTCAATTTGTGGAAGCTCGTCGAGCAGGTCCATGGCAATTGGCGGTGACGTTCGCGGGAAACTTTTCGGCTGTCCGTCGCGGTAGAATGTCGTACATAGTCTGTAAACACGATCATACCCGGGGAAATGTTTTTCATAGCTGAACTCGTCCTGTATATAAAGGGCGAGCAACAGACAACACGCGATGCCGGTAGAAAGACCGAGAATGTTAATCAGCGAAAACGTTTTGTTTTTCAGTAGCTGGCGGAGGGCTACAGTGAAGTAGTTTTTGATCATAGGATATATCTCTGATTATAAAGACCGTCAAATCAGCCTTTGGTTACACAAAGACTATGCATTTAATAGATGGTTGCATAGTGCATGAAATTTTGATGATACCGCTGGGCGTGGTGTACGGAAACAATGCAGTAAGTGTTCGCTTTCGGTCTATGCGAGCAGCCTAAAAATCACATCAGTTTGAATTGTTGCTTTAAGAGAATATAGATCAGTGTTGGCCGTCGAACCAGGTTTTGAAATCGGGTACTTTCTCGCGGCTAACGATCACTTCTTTATCGAATGCTTGTGTAAGTGTGATCTTTAATCTGCTGTTGCTGTAAATCAATACATCTTTGATCGCATTGATGTTAATGATGAAGGTGCGATTTAGCCGGAAGAATATTCTTGGATCGAGGATTTCTTCTAAGGATTCTAACGTGTAGTCTATGATAAATTTCCGGTTTTGATCTGTGACGAGGTAAACATCTCTTCCGTCTGCGTAAAACACACTGATCTGATCAGTTGTTATCGACCTAATGTGTTCGCCGAGCTTCACCATAAACCTGGTTTTGTATTCCCGGTCTTTGAGCTTGGAAACCGCCTGGTGAAGGCGTTGTGATTGCTCGCTATTCCATTGCAACTGCAATCGCAGTGAATCGATCTTTTTTAAGCTGTTTGATAAATCTGTAAACGTGATTGGTTTGAGGAGATAGTCGATGCTGTTCACTTTAAAGGCATCGAGCGCGTATTCATTGAATGCTGTGGTGAAGATAACGGGTTTGTTTACCTGGATCTCCTGAAAAATCTGGAAGCTTAGTCCATCGAGAAGCTGGACATCCATAAAAATAATGTCCACGTTCTCCTGGTTATTTCTCAGCCATTCAACGGCGGTTTGAATGGAATCGAGACGTGCAACGACTTCATTGGAGGGATTGTACTTTGAAAGATAACGTTCGAGTTTCTCCGCGGCAGGCTGTTCGTCTTCTATGATTAAAAACTTCATTCGAGATTCATTGAAAGATCATCACTATTCTTAAACAAGCGCATCCTCGGTTAATCGTATGACCGGCAATTTAATATTATTTTCCTCATACGCCTTTACGCGGATCATTGGTTGATCGCTGTACAACGCATAAGATTTTTGAAGTTTCTGTAACGCTATATCTGTACCGCGATGTTCAATGAGCCGGTCGTTGAGCTTGGATTGGAGTGTAATGTAATCGTCTTCAAGGTAACAGCGGATGATCAATGGTTCGAACCGTGACACGATGGTATTGCGAGCGATGCATTCAACGATGATAGGGAGCGTTCCCGGGATCAGTAATGTATCCATCTCATCCTCCGAAAGCAGGGATTCAAACCGGAGTTGTCCGAAGTACTTTTCATTTAGCAGGCGAATAACATTTT
Organism: Chryseosolibacter sp.; assembly: GCA_035628595.1. Classification (GTDB taxonomy): domain Bacteria; phylum Bacteroidota; class Bacteroidia; order Cytophagales; family Cyclobacteriaceae; genus Chryseosolibacter. The sequence goes on along the minus strand of DASPJN010000112.1, from coordinate 7,979 downwards.
TGGCTGCGTCCAGCTCAAGGGAAACAGGTACAAGTTCCTGCTGCCGGTTGCTCAGTACATACCGGTAGGCGCTGGCGAGACTGTCGATGTATTCGTCGGCGGCATCGACGTCTTTATAAATAAGGTTGATCAGATTCTCCAGGCTTTCATATAAGAGGTCTGGGTTAATATCGTTCTTGAATTCAATAATTTCAGTTTCGAGTACGTCGCGGTGATTTTTCTCCGCGGCAAGCCGGACTGTATTTTCCTTCTGCAGATAGTAATTGCTGAAGTAGAGAACGTTGTAGAGAAACGCTGTCGATCCATATAACACGCCGAATACTGTAACCTGCGACATGCCCGGGCTGAATCCGAGCACGTAGTTAAAGTACAGATGAAGGCACGTCAGAACCAGCGCCACCGACAAAGCTGCCGTAAGAAGTAACTGTATAGGTACGCGTACTGAGTCATACTTATCGCCGAGAAACCTGTTCATTAGTACAATGATCAGGCGCATGCTCTCAAACGAAACATAGGTTAGTACGATGCAGATATAAACTTCCTCGTTGGTGAACAGCTCATCCACTTGCCCGACGTTGTTATTGATAAGGAGGATCAGCAGGTAGAGTAGAACGCCGTATATCGGCGGCGCCAACACCCGGAATAAAACATGATGGATAAAATACTTTTTCATGGTCAGGCCGAGTATTTGTGGATATTTCGTTCTTCCTGCGCAGCGATCACCGGCAACGATACGGTAAACTTGTCTTCGTCTTTTATTTCAATTTTCTGATCTGTAAAATATCCGTAGCGCTTTTTTATGTTTTCGAGCCCTACACGAAAAGACTGAACGTTGGTCGCATTTCCGGTTTTTGTATTGATCACTTTCAGATACGTATTATCCTGTGCGGTGATGTAAATGAAAAGCATTTTATCAGCGCCCAGGTTGTTATGCTTGACGGCATTCTCAACAAGGATCTGTAGCGTAAGCGGAGGGATTCTCGTTGTCATTATGCCCGAGGGAAGATTGATCTCAACCGTAAGTTGTTGTTGAAACCTGATTCGCAACAAGTAATAGTACGACTGAACAAACTCCACTTCATCTTTTAATAGTACAAAAGGTTTGTCCTGTGTCGCAAGAATGTACTGATATGTTTGTACCAGGCGTCGGATAAACTGCTCTGCCGACTGCGGATCTTTATAGATTAAAGAAGATACGGTGTTGAGGCTGTTGAACAGATAGTGCGGGCTCACCTGGCTTTTCAACGCCTGAAACTGAAGCTCGAGTTGTTTTCGTTCACGCTCGAGTGTTTGTATTTGTGCTACCGCGTACTGCTGGTAGGAATAAAGCAAGGCATAAACAATCGTGTAAAAGAACAAGCACGTAAATAAAAGAATGATCGCCTTCCAGCTAATGTCTTCATCAGCTAATGAAAACTCAGGCCATAGCCAATGGTTAAGCTTGATCCTGGCCATCGTCCAGGCCAGCAGTGAGATGATGCCGAAGGCTACAACGAAGTCGATGATCAGTCCAATGAGGAATCGCGCGGTGAATATTCTTTTCCATGGCAACCAGGCGTCGAGGAGATAATTTAGATAATGGATGGCTACGCCTGTAATGCAGCCAGTGAAGAAACCAATAAAGAGTGCTTCAATGTTCTGGATACTTGGGAATTTTCCCGTTTCGCTGTAGTACATGTAGACTACGAACAGCGTTCCGAGTATCCCGGATGTGATAACAACGAGTGCGATCCAACGTAACGAAATATTCATGTTATCTGTTTCCATTCGACGCAAGTCCGGGTTTTCATATTGGCACCCCGGACCTCCGTTAAAGTTATGATAATCGTTTGATTAAAAATCGATGGATTTCATTACGCGGCCGTAATATGTTTCGTTGCTGATGTTGCGGGCTGCTTTTCGAAATGCTTCCTTAACCTCTGCACTACCGGCGTTCGCGTGTGGCGCGACGTCAACGAGAACTTCGGTCAGGTAGTGATCAGAATCGAGCATCGTTGTTGAGTTCAGCAGATTGATAAGATCCGCGTTCGTCAGCTTCCGCGAAAGCGCTTCCTGTAACACAATTGTTTTATAATGGTCGCTGCTCATGTCAGCTGAAGCTGTGAACAATGTTTTTAACTGGCTTTGTGTTAGCGTGTGTCTATCGATCAGCGAGGTTAGAACTTCAGTGCGGTAATGGTCTGAGCCGATTGCTGCGCTTACATTCAGCACTTCTGTTAATACCTCATCAGTTAGTTTTTTATCCAACAGATCTTTTATCACCACTGTGATGTAGTGATCGGAGTCAATCTCTTTCACCGATGCAATTGCTTCCGCGTACGCTGCCGCTGACAGGTTTTCTTTCTCGAGCACCTCCGTGAGGACAACTGTTCTGTAATGATCCGACTCGAGGGAACGTGTTGAAGTAAGTACAGCAGTAAGAATATCGTCGGCGAGATTGTCATGTTCTATCAATGACGTTAGCACCTCGGTTTTGTAATGATCGGAATCCATTTCTCCTGCAGCGGTAAGAACGAGCTTCACATTTTCAGGTGATATGTCGTCAGTGGACAATGCTTCGGTAATGATCAATGTCTTATAATGGTCTGACCCGATTTTACCCGCAGCTGAAAGTACTGCCTGCGTTGCTTCTTTCACCTTCATAAATTTGGAGATGTTATTTTGCAAAAAGGTTGCGAGGTAATGATCCGAACTGATAGAGGATGAAAGCGTATTAATGATCTGTACGTAATCTTTTGCAGGAACCGGCTGGTTCATGAGGTGATCGGCATACAAAGCTTGTACATGCTCGCTTTCTATTTGCCCTATCTCATTGAGCACCGCCTTTGTTCCACCTTGTTTAAAAAACCGAATGACACGACTTTCGGCGGCGATGCCGGTTGTTCTTAAAAGCTCCGGGAGAATTTCACCGAGCCATTCGCGACCGTTGGGTTCCCAGTTCATTTTTGTCCGGCCTTCGTAGTACTCCTTTTTCATTTTGCCATCACCCAGCGATTCAATGATGATCGCGCGACGGCTGCCGAACACTGTTTTTGTTATCTCCAGATATCCGTCGTCGGAAATGCTTTTGATCTCCTTGTCATCCGACGTGAGTTCGATCTTGCCGCGCATCTCAACCTTGAAGTCGGTTAAACCGGAAGATGTTTCCCAGCGGCTTATTCCTTTTCCGTTATCGGAATTCACATACACACGGGTGGATGAGTTGCTGGATGTGGCGTTTTTATCCTGAGAAAAGGTCGGCGTGAGCATCCCTATGAAGAGAGCATAAACCATTGTGCAGATAATATTTTTGTCGGTCATGATTTTAAGCTTTTGTTCCTGGGTGTATGAACGGTACAATGATGGTGGAAAGATTCGGTCTGTTAAAGGGTCTTGTAGCGAATCGTAGGATTGGTGTATTGAGTTGTAAGTCGAGTTGCTTCAGAAATTCCGTTTGTTGATCTTGAGGCATCGATCAGCCAACCGCGATGCTGAATGCGCGTAGACAATCAGAAGGTCAAAATATTTATTCTTTGATACCGGCGGTAAATATTTTCGTTTAAATTGCTGCCATGAAATTCACTACTCTCTCACTCATCTTTTTCCTGTTGACTTTCGGTCTTTTTGCACAAACATTTGAGTTTGAAGCTTCAGTCCGTCCCGCCATTACCTCGCTGCGTGGCAACCAGCCGATTCGCGATAATTTCGATCCTGATTTTCACCTTGGCTATGGACTTGGTGGAAATCTCGTGTTCAATAACACTTCCGTGTTGAACGTTGCATTACTCTATGAAAAAAAAGGGGGCTATGACGAGACTACAATCGAATTGCGGGATAACGACGGCAATTTTGCGGGCACTGCACCCATGACGAACGAGTTAACGTACACTTATTTTACGTTACCGGTGCAATACGGTAAACGGTTTGGCGAAAAAATTCAATTCGAAGTCACGATGGGTGGATATATCAGTTATTTGTCGGCACGTAAACTTGTAAATGCTATCCCGGGTTTTTCAACCGAAGATGAAAGTAAAGCTTCCGTAAAGGAGTTTGATTTTGGATTAGCTGGTGGATTCAATGTTTATTTTCCTTTAAATGAAAACGTTTTTTTTAAAACAGGAATCACTGACCTGTATGGATTGGCCAATACAAGCTCGGTGAAGGTCGCTAACGACGGAAGCATCAAACACAATTCCCTGGCGTTGACCTTAGCATTGAACGTTCGTTTTTGACGAATGTATCTCTGCATATATTCTTTTTGTTCCTGGTTACTTAAAGAAATAGATAAATATGAGTTATGAAGTGCCGCTCTTTGATCTTCGTCGCAGCATTATTTCTTTTCTTTTTTCGTCATGCGAACGCACAAACTATTGCGGACACAAAGGGAGTATATAATGAAGCTCTTGCCGATGAGCTCGCGCGAATGGCTGAAGTCGATCAAATAGCAGCATGGATCCCAAAAGGAAAATACAAGGAATGGAGCAATGGGCGATGGGCCGCTTTTAAGGATAGCGTGTTTACGACTCATAAGGTTAGGTTGCAGGATATCTTAGATCGATTCGGATACCCGGGATATAACCTTGTTGGAAAAAAAGGTGAAAAGCACTTTTGGTTAATGGTACAACATTGCGACCGGCATCCTGAGTTTCAAGAAAGAGTGTTGGAGAAGCTGAAGATCGAAGTGAGAAACAAGAATGCCGATGCAAAAAATTTTGGCTTACTGACAGACAGGGTTAAAATAAACTCCGGCGAAGGACAAATATATGGAACGCAGGTGAGGTACAATGCTGTTGGGCAAGCATATCCAAAACCCCTGGCTGATAGCCTGAATGTAAACCGACGTAGAGCCGAAGTAGGGCTAGAGCCATTGCAGCAGTATCTGAACGTCATGACGCAGATGCATTTCGAAATGAACAAAGAAAATCTGCAAAAGAAAGGCATTACAGAACCGCAGCTTTATAGAACTGACTAACCAATGGCCAAAACCCGATAGCCAATAACTAACCTGTCAACCGCCACCTTGCCATCGCCCTTTCCAGTTGGTTTATCCTTGAACGAATAAAAACTTCCGAATATTTATTCTTAAAAACAGAAACAAATATATTTGTACCCACGTTTATTTACAAAAATTGATTCGATGAAGATATACCTGGGCGAATTTGAAGAACATGTGCTGCTGACAATCGCTGTTCTTGGCGAGAATGCTTACGCAGTACAAATTCAAAAGGACATTGAAGAACGTTCACGCCGCACCGTTAGCATTGGCGCGCTACACTCAACCATCACACGGTTGGAAGAAAAAGGATTTTTGAAGTCATGGGTAGGAGGGGCCACCAAGGAACGTGGCGGCAGAAGCAAGCGATATTATGAGGTAACCCAGGCAGGTAAAAAAGCGGTTGCTGAGATAAAAAGTCTTCGCGACGAACTGTGGGATCTTTCCAAACTTAATCTCGCTTAAGAATGAATCATCAGCCTCCCCGGCTCGCCCGGAAAATTTTTAAGCTACTCGCCGGCCCGGCGCATATCGAGGATCTGCTCGGTGATCTTGAAGAGTTATTTTACCTGAACGTTCAGACAAAATCGTTACGTGCAGCGAAGTTGTGGTATTGGCGACAGGTGCTGTCGCTGTCTTTTTCATACGCGCTAAAGAAACGCAAACGCAGCGCCCAGTATAGTACATATGCGTCATCAACAATATCATTGGATCTGATGCGCAACTATGTAAAGATAGCACTGCGGAATCTTTACCAGCATAAGTACTTCTCCGTGTTAAACGCTTTCGGATTGGCGATGGGCATGTCGATTAGCTTGCTGCTGATTGCGATTTACAGTTTCGTTAGCACGTATGATGATTTTCAGGTGCACAAGGATCATATCTATGCGATAACGAGCACCCAAACCGAAGGCATCGATGAAGCTCTCTATGCGATTGCACCCGCAGCCCTGGCTGATAAACTTGAAACTGAGTTTACTGGCGTTAGTAACGTTGTTCGGATCTTTCGCGATCTCAACACGTTGGTAAAAACTGAAAAGGAAAACCTTCCGATCAAGACGTATTATGTCCAACCCGACTTCTTCTCTGTTTTTACTTTCAATCTGGAACAGGGAAAAGCATCATCACTTACGCAGCCAAATCAGATCATCCTGACGGAATCTGCGGCGCAGAAGATCTTTAATGAAGATGATGTAGTGGGAAAAACACTTGAGCTAGCTAACGGAACATCGCTCATCGTCGCCGGATTAATGCAAGATATTCCGAACAACACGCACATGGACTTCGAAGCGTTGATTTCGTACAGCACAACTTCAAATCAGCAGCTTACATACAAGGATCAATGGCTCGAATTCGCCGAACACTATGTGTATGTTATGCTACGCGACGGCACCGCTGTGGAGGATCTCCAGCATTACCTGAATGGGGTCTCAGCCCAAGCGTACATGAATTTTTCAAAAAAGATAAATTTCGAAGCCACGCCAATGCTTGGCATTGCAATGGGAAAGGACATCCGGTTTGCGATAGGTGCGAAATGGGATTTAGTCAGCTTCATGGTGTTTGGTCTGATGGCCGCGCTTATCTTGTTACCTGCTTGTTTCAATTACACGAATATTTCTATTGCCCGCGCACTAAAACGCGCAAAAGAGATCGGTTTGCGTAAGACAATGGGAGGAGTGAACAAGCAGATCTTTTTTCAGTTTACAACGGAAACTATCATCGTCACTTTATTCTCCCTGGTTGGAGCGCTCCTGATCTTCGTACTGATCCGTCCTGAATTTCAAAGTATGGTTGTTGGCGGATCGAGACTTGACCTGTCGCTCACATGGAACATGGTGACCTTATTTTTAATATTTGCGCTGGCAACGGGTTTCGTTGCCGGGATTTTCCCTGCGATATATTTTTCTGCATTGAATCCAATCGAAGCTTTGAAAAGCAAGATTAATGCAAAGGGATCATCGCTACGAATCCGCAAGGGGCTGACCATTTTTCAGTTTGCACTTTCATTCGGATTTATTTTATGTCTCGTTGTATTCTACAAACAATACCGGTATTCACTCGATTTTAATTTTGGATTTGAGAAAGAGAATATCGTTGATGTTGCGTTGCAGGATGTGAAACAGGAACAATTCCGCACTGCGTTTTCACAGCTAACACCCGTGCGTTCAATATCAATGTCGTCAGGACTTCTTGGTGTTGGCGGTTCGCCTGTCTGGGTTCAAACGGAAGCGAACGACTCAACAGAAGCCGAGCAAATGTTTGTTGATCAACACTACATCAATAATTTCGGATTGAAGATTGTAGCCGGAGGCAACTTTCCGGATGTGCCGTGGCAACGGGAGCGGCACGTAATTGTGAACGAAGAATTTGTTCGATCATACAAGATTCAAAATCCGGCGGATATCGTCGGGAAGATATTTCAAATTGATGGACATGATCTTGAGGTGCTGGGTGTAGTTAAGGATTTTAATTACGCGTCTTTAAAATATCCGATCGGAAAATTTCTTTTTCGTGTGAACCCATCAGAATTCACATATGCAAACATGAAGGTAAGTTCCATGGATCCATTCCGGCTGTTTTCGCAGTTCGAGAACACATGGAAGGAACTGCCGACACAGAAGAAATTCATCGGCAATTATTTTGAGGATGAATTGAGCGAGGCGTATCAATCGTATCGCGGCCTTCTTAAGATGGTCGGATTTATGGGTGTACTGGCGCTGACCATTTCCTTGCTCGGAATGCTGGGCATGGTAGTCTATACGGCTGAGATGAAAACGAAGGAAGTGGGTATTCGTAAAGTTATGGGAGCGAGAGTTGTCGGCATTACGTATCTTCTTTCAAAAGATTATCTAAAGATGATGGCATTGGCGATTGTAGTTGCCATTCCAACCACCGCGTTTTTGCTTGATCAACTTCTGCCGGGACTGCAATATTACAGTGTTAAGCTTTCCGTGTGGGATGTAGTCTTGAGTACATCTATACTGCTTGCGCTTGGCGTGATAACAGT
>DASPJN010000111.1:0-6528 GCA_035628595.1 Chryseosolibacter sp. | reverse complement strand
TACTTCCTACACATTGTGGTCGATGGTTGTGGGATATACGATTGGTATTCTTTTGATTCCAAAATATCTGAAGCAGGAAACTGCGTTGAAAATATCTGCCGTTGTCGGGATACTATTTACAATTCTCGCTTACACAACCACTGGATACACGAGTATCCTGTTTATTGCGTTGATGGGTTTCGCTAACTCGTTGATGTGGCCTGCAATTTTCCCGATGGCAATCGATGGACTTGGACGGTTTACGAAAATCGGTTCAGCATTGTTGATCATGGGAATTGCAGGTGGTGCGGTGATACCGCAGATCTATGGTTTGCTGGTTCATCCTGAGAACCTTGGGCTCAATTCACAGACTGCGTTCTTTGCTGTGGTCTTGCCTTGTTATCTCTACATTTTGTATTACGCGACGAAAGGTTACAGAGCCGGTCGCGTATAATTGATTAGCATTTTTTCTATTTCTTCTTTCACAAGATTGTTACGGGTGTTGTAGTCGCCTTGAACAAGCACGCACGGAATGTTTCGTGTCTCGAGCGCTTGTCGAAAAATATAAAACATCTCTTCACGCTTGTGCGGAAGGTCGCGCAACCCATCCGCCACCCATGGGACATCTATATCGAATAAGAGGTACAAATCGAATTGTATTTGACGTTCAAAAAGATAAAGTTCGGGTGGGACGACGCCTAAATAGTACTGCGAATAAATCTGTGTCGTGATAAGGTCGGTGTCGCACATTAAAAGTTTGTTCGCCGTCTTTTCTTTTTCAAGAATGCGTTCAGTCTGACGTTTACCAATCGAAACGATCTGGTCTAAAGTAAAATTGTTTGTAATGATCATCTCACGCGCGACCTCTGGTACGAACTCGGTCTCGAAAATCTTAGCCATGCGCATGGCCATTGATGTTTTACCGGTGCTTTCGGGTCCGTAGAAGCAGATCTTTTTGACTTTCATACGTACGCGCGATAAGAGCGATATTCTCGAATCCAGTTCCAAAGTGCGAAAACGGCGATGATGGTAAAGATGCCATAAAGAACGCTGTATAAGAGAATTCCGCGCGTGAAGTAAAGATAGGTCGCCAGGATGTCGATGAGTATCCAGATGATCCAGCATTCGACTTTCTTTTCAATCATGTAAAATGTCGTCACGATGCTCATTACCGTGATGAACGAATCCATGTAAGGAGAAGCACTGGGTTTCGTGAAAACCAAAGGAATCATGTAATGGAGCTTGCTTGCAAAGTACCCGAGCGCAACAGTTCCGGCTATTGCAATTGTAACGGTTCCAAAAATCTGGTTGCGATTCATGAAGCTGATCTTCAACTCATGTTTGCGATCCTCCTCAATTGGTTTTGGATGAGACCATCGCCACCACCCTATTATATTGGTTACAAAAAAGAAAATCTGCAGGAACATATCAGGGTAAAGCTGTACCTGGTAAAAAACAAAAAAGGAAAGAACAACATTAATGATTCCGATTGGCCAACTCCAGATATTCGCGAGCGCCGATAACCAGACCGCAACAATGCCCGTCACCATCCCAAAGAATTCAAAGTAGGATACATCGTAACCGTAGAATTGAAAGAAGATCTGATTCAATGAACTACAATTTCAAGCAAACATTCTTTGTATCCGTAAAAAATTTCAATGCATCCCAGCCGCCTTCGCGGCCAACACCTGACTGCTTCATGCCCCCGAATGGCGTTCGTAAGTCACGGAACAGCCAGCAATTCACCCACACAATTCCGGATTTTATCTTTGAAGAAACACGATGCGCCTGCTTTAGATTGTTCGTCCAAATCGTGGCCGACAAACCATAACCAGTGCTGTTCGCATAGCCCAGCACTTCTTCTTCGGAATCGAAAGGCATTATCGTGACGACAGGACCAAAAATCTCTTCCTGGTTTGTACGACATGATGGCTCCAATCCGGTAATAATGGTCGGCTCGACAAAATATCCGGACGAGCATCTGCCAGGAACTGTAACGCGCTTTCCACCAAATACAATCTCACCTTTTTCTTCTTTCGCCAGTTCGATGTACGATAAGACCTTATTCATGTGCCCCTCCGAAACCAGCGCGCCTACGCGCGTCCCGTCTTCCAATGGATCACCTACATGTAAACCTTTCACCTTCTCGATGAATGCACTTAAAAATTTATCGTAAAGCGGGCGCTCAACAAAAATCCGCGAACCACAAAGACAAATTTCTCCCTGATTCGAGAATGAAGAAAGCACTGTAGTACTGATCGCCTGATCGAAATCACAGTCCGCAAAAATGATATTTGGATTTTTTCCACCGAGCTCGAGCGACAGCTTCTTAAACATCGGTGCAGCGATAGACGCAATTTTTTTCCCGGTGACAGTTCCGCCAGTAAACGAAATAGCCGGAATTTCCGGATGCTCAATGATCGCCTGCCCCGCCTTTGAGCCAAGTCCATGTACAATATTCAGAACTCCTTTTGGAAGACCGGCTTCGATGCAAAGTTTCGAAAATAAAAACGCTGTCATGGGTGTTAGCTCTGAAGGCTTCGCCACAACGGTACAGCCAGCTGCCAACGCCGGGGCAATCTTCCACGTGAACAGATACAAGGGAAGATTCCATGGAGAAATACATCCCGCTACACCGATCGGCGTTCGCGTTGTATAATTCACCGCTTCTGTTCCTGTTATGTGTGCTTCTGAAGACAAGTGCATAGCGCCTGTTGCATAAAAGCGCATGTTGGCCGAAGCCCGCGGGATATCGACAACTTTTGCGAGTTTAACAGGTTTGCCATTGTCAATACTCTCGGCCAGGGCGAGCTTATCAAGGTCGCGGTCAATCAAGTCTGCAATACGCATCAAAATCGCTGAACGTTTTTCGACTTGCATTTCCGACCATGAAGTAAAAGCGTCAAGTGCAGCCGAAGTGGCGGCGTTAACATCACGTACGGCAGAATCGGCAATCAGGCTATAGATCTTTCCCTCAGCCGGATTATAATTGTCGAGGTATGTTTTAGAAGCCGGCTCAACGAGCTCTCCATTGATGTAGTTAAGAATTTTTTCCATCTATTTCTTTGTGATCCTGAACTCAACCCTTCGGTTCATTTGCCGGTGCTCCTCCGAGTCACTTGGCGCAACTGGCAAAGAACCCCCAAAGCCACGACCTGTAATTCTACCCGGATCGATTCCCTTTTGAACCAGGTATTTTTTTACCGCCATCACCCTGTCTTCAGATAAAGCGAGATTTGCCTTTTCATTCCCAAGTCTATCGGTGTGGCCCTGTAATTCAATTTCCATTGTATTGTTTTCGACCATTATCGACACGAGTCGATCTAGCTCGGGGTACGACTCTGGTTTGAGGTCAGCTTTACTTTGAACAAAAAAGACATTCTTTAACTGAATCGACTCTCCTACCTCAAGCGGGACCAGGTACAGATCTTTCCTCAACTCGTTGTATTCCGCCAGTGAAGTTAACTCCAAATTCTCGTTCACAGAGAGATAGCCCTTCGCTGCAGCGTGATATCCATAATTCGCGCCCGAGGGCAACGCAATATCATATTCGCCTGTAGCCGGGTCAGACCTGGCTTCCCCAACCTCTATGCGTGTTGTGAGATTATCAAACCGGATAACAGCGCTGATGGGCTGATTGGTTCTTGCATTTAAAACCTTCCCCGAAACGAGCAATACGGGTTCCGGTTTCAGATTTTGCGGAAGCTTAAACTGCACGATATCGGCGAGTCCGTAATTTTTAACGTTGCTCACCATGTACCCGTATTCGCCGGATGCAGGCAACGTATAGTACGCATCAAAGCCAACACCATTTATACCGAGTCCGAGATTCACTGGCTCTGTCCATTGCGTCCACCCATCACCAATTCGCCGCGACATGAACACATCAACATCTCCGTATCCTGGTCGACCGTTGCTTGCGAAGTACAATGTTTTGTTGTCGGCAGAGAGAAACGGCGAGTATTCATCCAATAAAGTATTGATTATACTTCCTGTGTGAATTGGATTACTCCATGTTCCGTTTGGTTTCTTTACACAGATGTAAATGTCGCGTTCATCAACATCTTCGCGGTATGACAGATTAGTCTTAAGCTTGGCAACGAATATGATCGCCTTTCCGTCGGAAGAGATAGATCCCTCAAGATATTTTGACTCATTGTCAAAACGAATTCCCTGATCTTCAAGATTCGTCCATCCGCTCGCTGTACGATGCATAAATGCAAACCCGTTCGATGTATGAAACAAAAGTGTATTGTTATCCGTGCTCACGCCCAACAGGTTATTCGTAGAGGTACTGTTAACTGGCTCACCCATATTTTTTGCACGCGACCAGTTGTAATTACCACTGTGCGTCGTGTACCAGATGTCCTCCTTATCCTCAACACCGCCTAAGTTCTGCGGACTATGCTTTCTGCCAAAGTATAATGTTCTGCCATCCGCTGAAATCTTCGGAGCGACCTCATCGTAGGAAGAATTCACGAGTGCACCTAAATTTCTTTTTTCGGGAATAGGCTGTGCTTTCACATCGGCTGCAAGATTGATTTCAATATCATGAGCCAAAATGAAATCATCAACCAGCAAATGCATCCGCGTGTAGGTTACGATGCCGAGAAATTTTCCCTGCCATGGAAACGGAAGGGTGGATGTCAGCAAATTTCCATTGAGATAGAAGTAAAGAATTCCGCGCTTTTGCTCCAGCTTCAAAACATTTTCGCTGCCAAGCGGATTGATAAGTGTTGTTGAATGCCATTCCTCCGAAATATTCAGCGAGGGATCAGAACAATAGATGCGATAATATCCATTTGATGTAAACGTAAAACTGTTTAGTTTCTCCTTGCCATCATAACCCCAATGAAAACCGATGCCGTTATTTTCATTTCCCTCGATCTGTGTGAACGTCGCCTGAATCGAAAAATCCTTGTCGCGCTCAATGTAGGGCGAGATAGAACTCATCCAACCGCCATCGGGCGTCTGCATATAATATTTTCCATCGCGAAAGAGTAACTTGTGGTCATCTGTTTCGCTTTCTTTCCATCCGTAGATATTGTCATCGAATGTTTCGTGAATGATGACCGGAAGTTGAGCGTTGCCAACAAACGGCAACAATGACAATAAGATTAAAACGTATTTCATTTTACTATAGACTTCCCGTCCGTCCTCCATCCACCGGAATGTTAACACCATTTATATACGATGCAGCCGGCGTCGCCAGAAATGCCACCGCAGCTGCAATTTCATTTGCCTGCCCGATTCTGGCGGCCGGTATCTCGTGCATCATTTCTTCTTCAACGGAAGCAAATGATTTGCCTGTCTTTTCGGCTTTGTTCTTAATGATTGATTCCAGTCTGCCAGTCATGGTTGCGCCTGGCAAAACATTGTTTACTGTAATACCGAATGCAGCCAATTCCAGCGACAAAGTCTTTGACCAGTTTGCGACAGCGCCACGGGTGGTGTTTGAAACACCCAGTCCCCGGATAGGAATTTTTACCGATGTCGAAATAATGTTGATAATCCGACCATACTTTTCTGTTTTCATTCCATCGACGACTGCCTGAACCAAAATATGATTGCATAGCAGATGTGCATTCATCGCAGACAGGAAATCTTCAATGCGTGCATCAATTGCCTGTCCTGCCGGAGGTCCACCCGTGTTGTTTACGAGGATATGAACAGTGTTTTGCTTCGTGTATCCGCCGATCACATCACGTAGTTGTTGTGGATTGCTAAAATCAGCGACGAGATAATTATGTTGTTGGTGGCTGGCACGCGTAAGCTCAGCGAGGGAAGTCTTCAGTTTATCTTCATTGCGTGCGATAAGTGTGACTGACGCTCCAAGTTGCGCCAACTCGATCGCTGAGGCTTTCCCAATGCCTTGCGTACTCCCGCAAACAATGGCGCGTCGTCCTTTCAAGTCCAGATTCATAGTATGGAAACTAATAAAAAGCGAAAGTATTGTTTTTTATCAACTGTATTAAATTTTTGTTTTTGTTGTAATGCGCTTCGCATCTGCTATTTTTAATCGTTCATCAAAAATCAGGATTATGGCTATCAGACGACCGTTCAATCTCAAAAAGTGGATAGAAGAAAACAGGGCACTGCTTAAGCCTCCTGTTGGTAATAAAAATCTTTATGCCGACGCTGGTGACTATATCGTTATGATTGTTGCCGGGCCGAATGCGAGGAAAGATTACCACTACAACGAAACAGAAGAGTTGTATTACCAGCTCGAAGGAAATATTACCGTTAAGATCCAGGAGGATGGCAAGGCTGTGGAGATACCGATAAACGAAGGCGATATGTTTTTACTCCCCGGTAAAGTGCCACACTCTCCCATCCGCACACCGAACAGCATCGGACTCGTTATCGAGTGTAAGCGCGCCACCGCTGAAAAAGACGGATTGCTCTGGTTCTGCGAAAAATGCAACAACAAGCTTCACGAATACACATTTCATCTTGAAAATATCGAGAAGGATTTCATTCCCCGTTTTCGGGAATTTTATGGATCGGAAGAATTGAGAACCTGTAAGAAGTGTGGAGCGGTGATGGAGG
>DASPJN010000110.1:0-5303 GCA_035628595.1 Chryseosolibacter sp. | reverse complement strand
GCTTCGTTTATACCTCCGCATTTCATCAACTTGATATTAAATATCCGCGCAGCAACAGGCGGCGTTATCAATGAAAATGCATCTGCCGGTGAAATGAGCGACTCGTCTGCAGCGATCATGTTTTTGATTTCATCCGGCAGTGAACGCATTGCAGCTACTGCATTGGCAGGCAACGGTTGTTCGATAAGTTCAAGTCCCAGCAAAAGGGTTCGTTTGTAAAAAGTTATTGTCTGGTTGACATCATAGCCCTGGTTGGCATCAACGCGAATGATAACGGAAGATCCGAATCGTTCACGAAGTTTTACCAAACGCTCGATATCTTCTTCGAGGTCTTTGCCAAGCTTCACTTTGATTACCTTAAATCCGGCGGAGATATATTCATCCGCTTCTTTCAATGTCGCAGAGACATCTTTAATTCCAATTGTGTTTGATGTTGGCAACCTGGTTATCTTTTGACCGAGATATTTCACCAACGGGATCTTGAGGAATTTGGTAAACGCATCGTGCAAAGCGATGTCAAGCGCAGCCCTCGCCGAAGGGTTCTTTGGAAATCGTGTCAGTATTTCAAATAGCATTTGGTTGGTTTCCCTGATGTCGCGCCCGATTAGAAAAGTCAGATTATCTTGCTGTAAGGCATCCAGGCACTGTTGCAGATTTTCACCAACAACGTATTCGCTTGGATTTCCTGAGCCAATCCCCGTCAAGCCATTTTCGAGTACAATTTCGACAAATGCGTTTCTCACGGTGTCAACCGTCTTGAATGCGATGGTGTACGGCTTTGTGTTTTCCAGATCAGCAGCCCAAACCTTGATATCTTTAATTCTTGCCATTTGCCTTTTTAATCATTGCTTCGAAAACCGGAACCAGCCTGCTGACACCATCCTCCAGAGGAAGGACTACCGGAATATTGAGATCTGCTTCATAACGCCGTGCATAATCCCTTGCCTCATTCGCAGACATCTTTGATGTGTTAATGGTCAGCGCAACAGTATCACCGCCGTACATTTTTATCAGTGCGATCTCATCTTTCGGATCGGCGACAAGCGCCGGGTAGTACTCCATATCTTTGTAATGTTTGCGGGGAGGATTATGCTGAAGAACGACACCATCTGCATCCGCTGAAACAATCCACTCCGCTCCTGCCGGCCCACTCGGATTTCTCAATGATGATTGACCCTCGATGAAAATGATATCTGGTTTCTCTGCATGATAACACGTTACAATTGCATGCTCCATTTCACCTGAAATGAAATCGTTAAGTGTAGAATCAAAGACAAACCCATATTTTGCTCCCTGCATCCAGCCTGTTTGTCCAGTATAAATCATCTCGGCTTTATAGCCGGCCTTACACATTGCTTCAACGAGAAATCGCGTGGTCGTGCGTTTTCCTAACGCACAGTCAGTTCCGAGAACGGCGATCTTCGGACATTTCACATCCTTGATCTTCCCGGACCAGAAATGAAGCTCTTTAAACTTTTTAGGCTTGCGAACATCGATAATTTCCAACCCTTTTTCGGCAGCGAGTGATGCAAATTCCGGAATGTCCGAGATATACTCATGCAATCCATTCACGATGCCCATTCCGTGAATGAGCGCGTCTTTCAGGATGACACGAAGTGTTTCCGGAATAACGCCACCTTTTGTTGCTACACCAACAATGCAATAATCCGCCTGGCCTTTCTTTACAAAATCAGCGACCGAACCATAAGTCATAATGTCGCGGGATTTTCCATCGAGTATTTCTCCAGCATCACGACCTGCAAGTTTCTCATCGATCACACCGACGATCGTAAAACGATCCGTTCCACGGATGAGGCCGTGCGCGGTCTTCGCGCTGATGGTATCCAGATAACCACCGGTAATCACTATTGCTTTCTTTTTCATGTAAAGAACAAAGGCAAAAATTCAGTGAAATAACGCAGTAAAGCAAAAAGGAGTGGATGAAATATTGGCTGATCGACGCGATTCGATGACTATCACAACTAATGCATTGCCCCGCGATGGCATTTTTAACTGGCTTGCTTTTTGACTAACTTCAATGCGGATTACAGTCCGTTGCACTCAATCGTCTAACGCTGAATAATCTATTATGAAAACCAACATCACCGGAGGATTGATTGGATTGATCATACTCCTGAATTCGTTTCCCGAAAGCCTGAAAGCACAAAATATCATTGGTTCCTGGCAGCTCGTCAAACAAACTAATTGTATTTCCGACGAGATTGAAGCCGAGAGCGATGATGAAGCTGAATTGGTAGCTGAAATGAAAAGCATGTCAGGGCCGGCAGCTAAGGTCGTACAGTTCAAGAAAAAAGGAATGGGCGAGGAAAGCACGCGCATCTTAAACCGAAAAAGATCAGCATCACCGCGAAACTTTTTGTATCGCTTTGATGGTGAAACGCTCATGATACTTGATAAAAGATCACAGACACTGACGCATACTTATTCGGTGGAACGATTCTCCGGCGATTCGCTAATCGTTTCCAATGCAAACCGTCCGTGCGAAACGCGAATATTTTTGAAAATAAAAGACGGGAAATCAAATTGATTTCGGCCAACTTTTGTTCTTGTATGCGGTTAGCACATCTATCGCTACCTTTGCATTTCCATGGTTGAAGCCACAGTAAAAAGAGACATCCGGAAGCTTAAACTTGAAGAGCTGAAGAAGTTTTTCGTTGATCACGGCGAAAAACCATTTCGCGCGCAGCAGGTTTATGAGTGGCTTTGGCAGAAATCGGCAAAGGATTTCGACCAGATGACCAACATCTCGGTCGCTACGCGTGATCTGCTGAAAAACCATTTCACGATCAATTTTATCAAGGTCGACAAAATGCAGCAAAGCACTGACGGCACAATCAAAAACGCTGTCATGCTGCACGATGGACTGATCGTAGAATCGGTTTTGATCCCGACCGAAAAACGGATTACTGCCTGCGTTTCATCACAGGTCGGGTGCAGTCTTGCCTGCAAGTTCTGCGCAACGGCGCGGTTAAAGCGTATGCGAAATCTGAATCCGGATGAAATTTATGATCAGGTCGTCGCGATCCAGCAGCAATGTGAAACGTATTTCGGAAGGCCGCTTACGAATATTGTTTTTATGGGAATGGGAGAGCCGCTTCTCAATTACAATAACGTCATGACCGCCATCGAGAAGATAACTTCTCCGAAAGGTTTGAACATGGCATCGAAGCGGCTTACGGTGTCGACTGTCGGACTCGCAAAAATGATTGTAAAAATGGCCGACGACGGCGTGAAGTTCAACCTTGCTGTGTCATTGCATTCAGCTTTGAATCATGTCCGTTCTTCCATCATGCCGATCAACGATACCAATTCACTTGAAGAACTGGCTGAAGCGCTGAAATATTGGTATAATAAAACGAAACGCAAGGTCACTTACGAATATGTGGTGTGGAGAGGGATTAATGATGGTGAAGCACATGCTCAGGCTTTGCTGAAGTTTGCTAAAATCATCCCGTGCAAAGTTAACCTGATCGAATACAATCCTATTGATGATGGCGAGTTTCAGCAGGCATCACAGGAATCAATCAACATGTACATGCATTTGCTTGAGAGTCATGGCATCACTACACGCGTTCGCCGAAGCCGGGGAAAAGATATTGATGCGGCGTGTGGCCAGTTGGCTAACAAGAGCTAAGCATTATTGTTTGTTCTTGCTGGCATTGAAAAGCTTTTCTTTTTCCTCTTTCGTCAGGCTTTCATAACCGGCAGCAGAGATTTTATCCAGGATAGCATCGATTTCATCCTGCGTATACGATGGCTTGTTGGTTCCCCCGGCGGAAGTTGTTGCGGCTTTTTGCTTTCTGTAAGAAACTTTCACATTTGATCTCGGTTTGAAAATATTCTTTATCCAATCCAGGGTCATTGTAACCCACATCCCCCAGTTCGATCCAGCCTGAAGTTGCTTCATGTATACAAAACCGATCAAAGCGCCGCCCAGGTGCGCGATGTTTCCGCCGGCGTTGCTGCCTACCGCGCCAAGAAACGAAATGACAATATAAAACGCCGCGATGTACTTAATCCGAACCGGTCCGAGAAACAAAAGGAAGAACGTATAGTTTGGCAAAAGCGTGGCCGTGGCTACCACAATTGCATTGACGCTCGCGGAAGCGCCGACCATTACAATGCTATGTTCCTGAGCCCTTTCTGCGAAAAAAGGAATCGTATTGTATGCTAAAAGGTAAGCTACTCCACCAGCGAGACCACCGAGAATATAAATCGCTACCAGCTTATCGCTTCCGAGATATTCAACGAAGAGTCGGCCGAACCAGTAAAGCACCAGCATATTAAAGAGAATATGAAGTATGCCCGACAAGTCGTGCGTGAACATGTACGTGATGATCGTCCACGGCCGGGTGATGAATTCGCTGAATCTCGCAGGGATCTGAAATTGAGAATGCAGAATATTAAAGGCATCATCAAAATAGCTTATTGTCGAGATCACATAAAGGAATCCCAAAAACAAGAAGATGACCACGTTGATTATGATCAACTGCGCGGGGGCATTGTTATGTTTATTGAAAGCGCTTTTAAATTCCTCGAACATAAATGTATTTAGTAGTAACCTCCCCCCTGGCTTTTCCATAATCGAATCATGATGAAAGCAAAAATAATTCCGCCAAGGTGAGCAAAGTGAGCAACCCCGCCGCTTCTGTCCATTAAAAATGTCATTCCGCCCAGTAAAAATACGAGGTATTTAGCTTTAATCGGAATGGGAGGAATCAGGAGCTGGATTTCCATATTGGGAAACTGCATTCCAAAGCCCATTAGCAAACCGTAAATCGCGCCCGATGCACCCATCATAATGCCAAACGTACCAAGATCGAAAAACTGACTCATCACCACGCTGAATATTCCTGCACCAATACCGCACACGATATAGAATAAAAGAAACTTTTTCTGACCCCAGAAGTTTTCAAGCATCGGCCCCATAAATACCAATGTGAGCATATTAAAGAATATGTGCATAAACCCGGACGGCGAATGCACGAACATATACGTGAACAACTGATATGGCTTAAAGCATGATGTATGCGGATCCCAGATCGACAGGTATCCTGTGATAACGTCTACACCCAAATCGCGACCTACGCAATACCCAAAGTTCTTATCAGGAGCCAACATCTGGAACAGGTAAACCAAAACATTGATGATAATCAGATTTTTAACAACCGGGGTTAGTCTCAGCATGTTGGATCAATATAATAGATGTCTGTTTATTGACGGCTAAAATAGCTTTCAAGTTTACTTAACTCAAAAATAAAAAATGTTGAACTGCCATCCGG
>DASPJN010000109.1:0-2623 GCA_035628595.1 Chryseosolibacter sp. | reverse complement strand
TTTGTTTCATATTCGTTCAGCGTATGATTTTTTCAGCGTGTCAAACTGATTCAAATAAAATAACATGAGTTGTAAGATCACCAATTAAATGATCATCGTCGAATTGGCATGTTGGAAGGTGAATTTAAAATTTGGGTTTCATCATTGTTACTCGATCCGGTGTTCCACGCGCGATTGGCATGTTTTATTGATAATCCGCAAACGAGGCCTAAATGGTTTCAAAGGGAAGGTATCGTTGACTCGCAGGAACAGAATTCCGATCTTCGCGCCGCACACGCGGGTTGAGATGCTTCGGCTCCCTTCACATGCCCTTCGCCTCTGCATAAACCACTCATAGGCCGTCAGACGGCCGCATCCAAGTTCTCCATTGGCAATCGAGGAATCGTTTACTCATACTTCAACGACTTTGCCGGGTTTGTTCGCGCAGCTTTCAGCGTGTGAATAGAAACGGTGAGCAAGGCAATGAACACTACCAGCACACTTGGCACTGCAAAGATCCACCACTCCAGCGCGATCTTGTTTGCGAATTCCTGCAACCATGCTTTCATGATCCACCATGCCAAAGGAACCGCGGCAAGAATTGCAAATAACATTAACGTGATATAGTCGCGGCTCACGAGCGTGAGAATGCTGGAGATCGAAGCGCCTAACACTTTGCGCACGCCAATTTCTTTTGTGCGCTGGATCGCTGTCAGTGACGATAAGCCAAACAGTCCGAGACAAGCAATGAAAATGGCCAGCACTGAAAAAATGCCAAACACTTTCCCAAACTGCTGATCGGACTTGTACTGCTGATTGTAGCGATCGTCCAGGAAAAAAGTAATGAAGGGATTGCCCGGAAAGAATTGCTTATAGGCGTCTTCAAATTTTACCATGGACTGCCGGATATCTGCTGTGTTAAACTTGATGGAGTAATAGCCACCAGGCGCCTCGTTGTAACGAAAGATGAGTGGCTCGTATGCTTTTTTAAGTGACTCCTGGTGATAATTTTTCAACACGCCAATTACACGAAATGTATCGCCCCAGAAATAGATCTGTTCGTTGATCGCGTCCTCGTATTTTTCGAAGCCCAGCTGCCTGCAGCCCGACTCGTTAAGCAAAACATTTTTCGCTTCATGCTGCAGCTCACCGGAGAACGCGCGGCCCGCAAGGACCTTCAGTCCATACGCAGGTACGAAGTCATGGTCGGTCATGATAACACGATATTGTTTGGCTTCTTCTTCGCCCTGTGACAATTTCCTGATGCCACCGGCATTCCATCCAGGTTGTTTGCCCGGTACTTCCGTCGACGCGGTGATGGCGCGTACTTCCGTTCCCTGCGAAAGCATATTTTTGAAGCCTACAAACTTTTGGTTGTAAGTCGAATCAACCACGTTTGGTGAGCTGATGACAAGTGTCTGATCCAGATCCACGCCGAGCTCTTCCTTTTGCATGAAGCTGATCTGCCTGTATACCGTGAACGTTCCAACGATCAGGGCGATAGAGGCGACAAACTGTACGGTGACCATGCCTTTGCGAAAGAATACGCCACGTCCGGTATTCTTGAATCTTCCTTTCAACACGTCGACTGGTTTGTAGCCTGAGAGAACAAATGCGGGATACACGCCGGAGAGTAAAGCGCCACCGATGATCAGTACTCCCATCCATACCCAAAACATTTCCTGGCGGAACAGCAGGTAATCGAGCTGACGCCCGGTCAGATCGCTGAAGGACGGTGTGAGGATAATGACAAATGCAATTGCGAGAAGCACAGCAATGCCGTTCAACAGCAGCGACTCAAAGAGGAATTGCTGAACGAGTTGTGTGCGAAAACTGCCCATGACTTTACGCACGCCTACTTCCCGCGCGCGTTCAATCGATTTTGCCGTGGAAAGATTGATGTAATTGATCCACGCGATGACAAGGATCAACACCGCGACGATCGAAAGGAAGTATGTTGCCTGCCGGTCGCCATTCGGCTTAAATTCGTACATGAAGTTTGAGTCAAGATGAATATCGGTCAATGGCTGAAGGTGAAACACCATACCGGCGTCGAAACGTTTTAACTCTTCGCCTACCTGTTTCTCTACAAATGCCGGAAGCTTTTGTTCGAGCGCTTTTGCATCCGCGTTCTTATCGAGCATGATGTATGTCATGAACCCGTCCCATTGCCATGAGGTGATGGGGTCTTCCCACAATTTGACAAGACTTTCGAACGACATGAGCGCATCGATGCGCATGTGTGTGTTTGCCGGGAGATCCTCGAATACGCCTGTTACCTGGTAATCCGTTTTCCCGTTGTTCCGCAGGATCTTTCCCACTGGATCGGTAGCACCGAAATATTTTTTAGCCAGCGATCGCGATAACACGATCTTAAATGGTTCTTTCAGCACAGTGGAGTCAACACCCGAAATAAGGTTTATGGAAAACACTTTAAAAAAATCTGCGGAAGCGTACCATGCTGCTTCTTCCTTAAAGTAAACCTCACCCGTTGAGAGTTAGGTGTTACCGCGATTTAACCTTACATAGTGCTCGACTTCGGGGAAGTGCGTTTTCATATCCGGGCCAATGCCGGCAGCACCCGCAGCCCACCTGGTGGAGATCTCTCCTTTGTCATAACGATCCAGCTGAAGGCGGAAGATCC
>DASPJN010000108.1:0-6833 GCA_035628595.1 Chryseosolibacter sp. | reverse complement strand
GAGATGTGGCCATCATCGGAAATGTCGGACGATATGATGGCGTATCTGAAAGCACATCAATTTCCATTTGCATACGCACACATCACCGATCCTGGTGGCCACGTTGAGGTGTTCGACTATTTTGATGATGTTGTGAAGTTTCTGAATGCGAATTTCAGGAATAACACACTGGAACAAGGGCTTGCTCAGCCGTAATACATTCTATAACATTTTATTCAGCGCGGGTGTACACTGCCCCGCGCTTAATTTTTTTTTGCGAAGACCGGACGTGTTCTGAAAGCATGTAATCAGAATGTATGAATTGTCCGAACTTTTATTTTTTCGCAGCGCTCACGATATTGCCGCTACGTTTGCTTCCCCATCAATATCCAATAAAACCGTCGGGAACAAAATGATAAGACTCTCAATGCTAACATTTCCAACTACCCCCTCATGAAAGACAAGCTCACTACGATCTTTAAGTTCGCCGTTGCGATCGCGATTGGCTATCTTCTCTACCAGGAATTCACGCGTACTGATGATGAATGGCAACGAAAGATTGAAAGGCATGCAGCTGTCGCTGATTCGCTGCGCAATGTTGTCGTCGAAATCGACCGTCGTGTTTATCAGCGCGACAGCATCCTGGTATCGTACATCGCGACATTAAAATGTTACACTGGTGGAACTTGACAAAGAGGCGCGAAAAGACCGCGCACGTATCGACTCAAATGAGCTAAAGCAGGCCCGCGCGCTCCAGGCATTTTGCGAGCAGATGCGCAACCTTCATAAACCAGCCTTTTGTAATTGAATAATAACTAACCCCTCTGACGATGAAAATGCTAATTCTCCTTGCTAGTCCGCTATTGTTTATAGCTACGTTAAGCGTTGCACAGCCAATGCCGAAGCTGACTTTCAAAGTTGCGCCCGATACATCTTCCATTGCGTTTGACCAGATACCACGTCTTTCAGTGACAAAAGTCCGTAGCGGGCGGAATGTATATTTTCAAATGCCACGCAAAGATTTTAAGACGATGGTTGCAACGGTAGCGCTGCTTCAAAACATGTATGAGCTAACTTCGAGCACAGCGGAACATTCTAAGCACCTGATTATCATGAAAGATTCTATGATGACGATTATGGATATGAAATACAAAACAGAAGCTGAACGTAGCGCCAACGTAATGAAAGGCTTCGAAGAGCTAAAGGCTGCCAGCCAGGCGCAGCAGGATCAACTCACTGGTTGTATTAAAGATATGGAGCGGCTGAACGCACCAAGAAAATGGGAGAGAAGAAAAGGTTATATCAAGGGAGGCATTTGTGGTGTGATCATCGGCGCGGTTGGCGCGTTGGTGGTGAGCGCGGATTAAGGCAAAACGGAGGAAAGGAAGATGGTGCGCCCGAATTATCATAAGCAATTTCTGTATCTTGTGAACTGATTCAAGGAACAAATAATTCTAAATGAAGGGCGGCAAAAAAGAACGGTGGGAGCAACGTAACAAGAATATTGTGTTGCTTTTCTTTATCGTTTTAATCGTTATTCTCCTGACAGCCTGGTTTGCACTTGAATCGCAAGCGTCAGGAAAAGCACTAATTTCATTAAGTACACTTGCTCTAATTGGAGGGGTATTGTTCGAGGCAAAACGAATTTCGCAAAAGTGGTCAACTGTATTCACGATAACACTTGGTTCACTGGTTTTTAGTATGCTCGCCTTTCTTCCGGGCAAGGGGAAAACGGAGTACACAATCGCAGCCCATATTGAACTGTGGCCTTACTTTTTCATTTTCATCTTTGCGCTTGGTTCAATTATTAAACATAAGGAGAGAATCATCCCGCGGCTTACAGAGGGAATTACCTTGCTCCAATCCATTGCAGTCACTTATTGGGTAATTGATTATGGCTTAGTTAACACAACCAGTTACTCTCTTAAAGCATTATTGGCAATCGGATTGATGTTCTCTTTGTATTCGTTCATACATGCGTTTACAAATATCACGATCACAAGGACGGGGCGGCTAATATTAAGTCTCTGGAGCTCGATTGTCATGCTACTATTTTCGGTGGATAACGTTTACAGGGTTTATCAAAATGAGCAGATTGAAAGTGCGACAGATCTCATGCACGGTGCATATATCGCTTTGCAGTTTTTTCTGTTGGGTATCTGTGCCATTTATAGTATTCAAAACTTTATGATGCTATTCGGGTTTTTCCCTGGCAGAGACACATTCTTTAACGCCCAATACTTTCGCGATGTGCGAAAGCTTAAAGATGATCACATTACGCGATACTCAGGTCGTCAGGTAAGTATTGGCAATTGTCTGTTTTGTGCCATTTTTGCCGGAACAATTTTCGCGTTCAATTACTACTATCAAATTCTACCGCGTCATCTTGCTATCTGGACCGTATTTGTAATTTTTCCCTTATTACTAAGCGTCTTTCAATATAGATTCGGGAGATACCGCCTTGGATACGGAGATTAGTCAATTTTAATCGACAAATAGTTAAAAAAGGAGCTTGTCCACGACCCAATAGTAGACCAAAAAAATAGGTATGCTGTTCAAACACCTATTTTCATAGGCTGATTTTATCGCACCAGTTGTACCCCGAAGTTAATTGCGTTAAATTCGACAACCCCACTGGCTTGCCCTCTATACAATCCAGAAAATCCTTTTTATGAAAACAAGCATCCAAGTCTTTTCGGTTTGCGCTATCGCGGCACTGCTGCAATGCCAGACCAGGCCAAACAATGACGAGATCCAGGCTGAGCTCCAGGATATCAATCTGTCACGTGGGGACATCGCCTTGTGCGGAACAGGTGATTTCGGGCAGGTCGATTTCAGTCTTTCGTGCGCAGAGACAGTACAGCAGGATTTTAACCTGGCAACGTCGATGTTGCATTCATTCGAGTACACGGAAGCGGAAAAGGTGTTTGCAAAAATCATTGACCGCGATCCTGCATGCATCATGGCATACTGGGGTGTTGCGATGGCCAACTTCCATCCGTTATGGTCTCCTCCAGGCCCCGAAGAACTATCCAAAGGGCTAAAAACAATTCAGCTTGCCCGGAAACTGGATGCTGCTTCGCCGCGCGAAGCGCAATACATTGAAACCATCGCGACGATCTTTGATGGCTGGGAGAATAGCGATCACAAAACCCGCCTGAAAAAATTTACGGAGGCCAGCGAGGCCCTGTATCTCAAATATCCGCAAGACAAAGAGACGGCAATATTCTACGCACTCGCCTTGAGAGCATCAGCAGATCCGGCCGACAAAACCTTCGAAAAGCAAAAGAAAGCGGGAGAGATCTTGCGCAACATGTTTCCGGCAGAGCCGAACCATCCCGGCATCGCGCATTATCTGATTCACATCTATGACTATCCGGAATTAGCAGAGATCGCGTTGCCAGCAGCAAGAAAATATGCAGCCATCGCTTCGAAGTCTGCACACGCATTGCACATGCCTTCGCACATCTTTACAAGACTAGGGCTGTGGGAAGAGTCCATCCAATCGAACATCAGCTCGATGGATGCCGCAAGATGTTATGCAGAGAAACTGGGCAAACCAGGTCATTGGGATCAGGAGCTTCACGGTCTTGATTATCTTGTTTACGCATACCTGCAACAGGGAAATGATGAGAAAGCAAAAGAACAGGTTGAGTACCTGAAGACCATTACTGACGTTTTTCCCGCGTCAGGGGTTAACGCTTATACATTCGCCGCAACACCCATGCGTTTTGCAATGGAACGAAAGGACTGGAAAACCGCGGCAACACTTGAACTTGGGCCAGCGAACTTCGCGTGGGATAAACACCAATGGGAAAAAGCAATTCATCACTTCGGTAAACTGATGGGCGCGGTGCAGTTGAAAAATATTGCCACAGCCAATGCGGAATTCACAGAGCTGGAGAAAATCCACACTTCACTTGAGCAGAACAAAAAGGAATATGAAGCCAACCAGGTAAGCATCCAGCTAAAAGCTTCGGAAGCATGGATCCAGTTTATGTCGGGGAAAAAAGAGGAGGGCTTAAAGTTGTTGACTTTGGCTGCAGATATGGAGGACGCTACCGAAAAGCATTCAGTCACACCGGGAGAAATTGTGCCTGCACGCGAATTGCTTGGAGATATGTACATGGCCGCGGGTAATTACACGAAAGCAGCCGAGGCTTACAAAGCCAATCTGACGAAACGCCCTAATAGATTTAACTCATTGTATGGCGCTGCCTTTGCGAGTGAGAAGGCCAACAATTCGACTGAAGCAAGAATGTACTACTCAACGCTTATCAACGTTGCCGGGGCGGCAAACAAGAACAGACAGGAACTCGTCGCTGCCGACGTGTTTTTGAAAAGAACGCTGTAGACTCAAAGAGGTGTAAAAGAAAAAGGTGGCAGGTATAAGGCCACCTTTTTCTTTTTTTTTGCCTACACGGTTTCGCGTGTTACTGCTCTTTCAACGCATCGACAGGATTAGACCTGGTTGCTTTGAATGACTGAATGCCCACCGTCAGCAAGGAGATCGTCATAATAAAAGCCGCGGCCTTGATGAACAGGAACGGTGTGATCTCGATATGATACGCGAACTTCTGTAACCATTGGTCTGCCGCGTAGTAGCTCAACGGGATGGCTATCCCAAACGCAATCGCGATCAGTATCAGATAACTTCTCGATAATCCGAAAACCAATGAGGACTCCGCAGCGCCTAACACTTTCCTGATGCTGATCTCCTTGTACTTCTGCGTTGTGCTGTATACCACCAATCCAAACAATCCAAGGCAGGCGACGAAAATCGTAAATCCTGTAAAGAAGCTAAACAGCACTGCCAGCTTCTCTTCCGATTTATAAAGCTTATCGAAGTTGTCGTCAAGGAATCTGTATTCGAACGGCCACTCAGAATTGAATTGCTTCCATGTCGACTCCAGGTGTTTCAAAGTAGCTGGCGCGTCATCACCGTCGATGCGTAATGAGATGGAACTGTACGCGTAAGGAAAAATATGCATTACTACCGGGGAGATATTCTCTTTCAGACTGTTTAAATGGAAGTCTTTCACTACACCGATGATCTTACCTTGTTTCAATGAGTCCGGTGCGTCCCAACGCGGCCATGCCACCCGGTGACCGAGTGCATCTTCGGGGTTGGAATAACCGAGGGCTTTCGCGCCTTCTTCCGTTACAATAAAAGCATCGTGAAGATCTGAGGGTCTGTTTTTGTCGAAAGCACGTCCCGCGATCAGTTCGAGTCCGAGTGTTTTAATATAGTCGTGGTCGACCAGCAACATCGAAATCGGAATTTCTCGTCCAGTCTCAACGTCCTTGAAAGAATCGCCTGCGTATGCCTCGCCAGGCAAGCCGTATTGAAACGAGCTACTGACAATACCCGGATGATCTCCAAAGGCGTGCTTCGTGGTTTCAAGGTTTTGTTGCATATCGCCCTTTAGCTCAACAGCGACTACGTTGTCCATGTTGAAGCCCATATCTTTGTTTCGTAGAAATCTATGCTGATCCGTCACGATGAACGCTGCGATGATCAACACGAACGACAAGATGAATTGGAGAACGACGAGGCCTTTGCGTAGCAGAGCCTTGCCCGACCGCCAAGATTGTTTATTATATAGAATTTGCGCGGGCTTGAATCCTGATATGTAAAACGCCGGATAAGCGCCTGCCAGAACTCCGACGACAATCGCCGCGCCGAGCAACGCGATAACCATGAGTGGATCCAGGAAAATTCCATAGGGGATATTCTTTTCAGCAAAGCTGTTCAAGGCTGGTAACAAAAGTTCCGCGGCGGTACCACCTATCAACAAGGCAATAAATGAGACAATCGCAGATTCACTGATGAACTGATAAATCAGCTGGCTTCTAAATGCGCCGACGACTTTTCTCACGCCGACTTCTTTCACACGCGCAACGGCTCTTGCAGTCGACAGGTTGATGAAGTTGAGTATGGCGATGATCAGGATGAACGCTGCGGTTCCAGACAATATGTAAACCGTCTGCGCATTGCCGCGGATAGCAATGTCCCACGCATGGTCAGAAGCATGAAGGTGAATATCTGCTACCGGCATCAGGTGCGGAATGTAGTATGATCCTGTCTCTTCCATCTTTGGCCACGCGTGACGTTCGGCAAAAGGTTTCAGCTTTGCATCAACGCTCGCAGCGTCGGTGCCAGGCTGCAATTCAACGTAAGTATGAAATGCATCCCATTCCCATCGTTGCATGCGTTCCGGTATCTGCCCTATGAGTGACTCTATGGAAATGAAATAATCCAGCCGCAGGTGAGAAGCAGGAGGGAAGTCTTTGAACACCGCACTCACTTTCATGTGCTTGTCATCAACCTGTAACGTAGCGCCTACCGCCGGAATATCACCAAAGTATTTTTTCTTCAGCGTTTCGCTGATGGCGATCATATTTGGTTCTTTCAACGCCGTGTTGATATCGCCCTCCGATAGTTTCAAACTCAGCATCTCAAGCATGTAAGGATCGGCATAGCCTCCCTTACGTTCTGCGAATTTTATATGGCCATATTTAAACAACACCGGGCTATGCAGATGCATGATACGTGCATATGCCTTCACCTCGGGGAACTCCGCCAGCATGGTGGGTGCGATCATCGGTGGAATCATCGCCGCCTTCCTTTGAAATCCATCCTGGTTAAAATGATCGGTATAGACCCTGTACTTATCGGATACGTTTTCTATGTGCTTGTCGAACCGCAGTTCATCGTAAACAAACAGGGCGATGATCAAAAAGCAGGCGATGCTGACGGCCATGCCGCCGATGTTGATCGAAGTAAAAAGTCTGTTCTTGGCAAGGTTCCTTAAGCCGATTCTGAGGTAGTTCTGTAACATACGTTGTCCTTT
>DASPJN010000107.1:0-19780 GCA_035628595.1 Chryseosolibacter sp. | reverse complement strand
GAGGCCAACGATTTCGAACATCTCGTTGACTCTCCCTTTCTTTTCGGCGACCTAACAGTAGCAGAAACAACGGTGGGGAGTACGACCGTAGCCATTTATAATTACTCCGCCGACGGTGCCATCAACGCATCCACGTTGCTAAACGATCTGACTGAAGTATTGAACTCGGCAGATGAATTCCTGCAAGGCATTCCAGTCGATCGCTATACATTTTTGTTTCACTATGGTGAATTTACATCCGGCGCCTGGGAGCACTCCTATTCATCCGAATACGTATTAAAAACATACAACGCATCGCAGGTTAAGTCCATAGGCGCACATGAATTTTTTCACGTGGTTACCCCACTCAATATCCATAGCGAAATCATTGAAGACTTCAATTTCATTACACCAACGCCGTCAAAACATTTGTGGCTATACGAAGGGGTTACAGAATGGGCGTCCCACACAATGCTTTTTAGAGCTGGGAATTTATCAGAGGAATCGTATATCAATAATGCTGTCGAATACAAAGTTTCTATTGACAGAACTTACTATGACGCAACATTCACACTCGTTGATATTGCACTTCAGTCATACTCTACCGAAGGACAAAAACAATACGGGAACATATATTATCGCGGATCGCTTGTTGCCTCGCTGCTTGATATTCGGCTGCTGGAGCTTTCGAATGGAACATACGGGTTGCGCGAACTCATGCTTGAATTAATCGACACCTACGGAGCAGATCAACCGTTCTCTGAAGAAACTTTTTTTGAAACGATTGAAGTGATGACGTATCCGGAAATTGGTGATTTCATCAATAGCTATATTATCAACGCGCAGCCTCTTCCATACGCCGAATATTTTGGTAAGCTCGGCTATAACGTGGCAGATGATGGTAGCAGA
Organism: Chryseosolibacter sp.; assembly: GCA_035628595.1. GTDB lineage: Bacteria > Bacteroidota > Bacteroidia > Cytophagales > Cyclobacteriaceae > Chryseosolibacter. The sequence goes on along the minus strand of DASPJN010000107.1, from coordinate 18,892 downwards.
CCCGTTATTACACCAATATCTGAACGAACCGCCTCACAACAACTCTTGTATAATTCATGGAAACAAAATCTTTGATCACTCGCATACTAGTTTGCATTCTCCCGATCGCTCGCAAGATCATTAGGATCGAGTTTCGGTAACACGCCGGCTTTTTCCATTTCTGAAACGACAACCGTTGCGAATTCTTTTGAAAACCGTGAAAGACTTCCAGGGTTGTATGTTTGTGATTGCCCCGACCAGAGTAGTTCCTGTGTTGTGGCATCGTATAGGTTCGTTTCAATGAAATAAATCTTGTCCTCCTCATAGTAGCCTGTCGCAGTTAATGCAGGATACCACGCATTGTAGTAGCCCCAGAAATTACCATAATATCCGAAACGCATTGGCGCATAAGGCGTACTGCCAGGCGCATATCGATTTTCAGTTTCCTCATGAATGAGCGCCACGGTTAGAATTGCATCGGCGCCAGTTTCCTCGATTTTTGCGAACAATGCTTCTTTGTTCAATTCTTTAGTCTCTGTAAACTTTGGCGGCATAACGTCAAGGCTTTTTACCGTTTTGTATCCCATCGTCTGCAAAGCGGCAGCAAGATCGTCTTCCGCCGTCTGGCGGACGTTGACGCGCGATGTCAGTGCTGTTACCAGGATCGTTTGAATGTCACCACTTTCCGCCTGTTCATTTTTCCACGTGCCTGTAAAATCGGTTGAGGCCTTGCATCCAGCCATAACCGCGAGAATCATAATTATCAGCAGTTTTTTCATAGTGCCTCCTTTCTAAGAATCCGAACAATAACATGCCGATCGGCCGTTCTTTACTTCGCTTCGATGAATATTTTTCACGGCCGGTCGTGCTACCGCCTAGACACTCCGTTGGGACTGGATTTTGATCAACCCTTTTGTATGGGGTTAAAGAAAGTTGACTGGTTAAAGCCGGAAGTTTGGAGCAGGATCTTTGGGTATTCAATGTGGGTTCTGGCTGGTGCCGCGCTATTTACCTGTCATAGAATGATCACTTCCAAGTCCACAGAGAATAACATTTTATCGGATTCAACTAAAATAGCGAATGGAAAAGCCGGTATGGCCGTGACCCTGGACACAACTGCAGCCGCATGGCTGGCACTCCACGATCATGCAACCGATCTTACAATTTCGAAAGTTAAAGCACTCTACCAACGCACCGGCAATGAAACGGTGTGGCTGGGTGATCGCGCTCCTACCGAATTATACTTCGAACTCGTGAGCATGTTAAGGGATGTATATCGGCTGGGATTACTCGGAACTGATTACGATCTGCGAAAAGTTGAGGACGACATCAAATCGATTTACGCGAACGAAGACGGCACAGAAGCACTCACAGCGGCCGAAATTGAAATCAGTAAAACCTTTTTCAAGTTCACCACGCACCTCACACATGGGCGAATCAAATGGCCGGGCCACGAAAAAAAAATTTGGAAGGTACCCAAGTCAGGCGCAAGCGATGAAGACGTAGAACGGTTGGCCGATCTGGAAAACGCTGAAGATTTTATGGATATGATTTCGGCGCTGAAGCCAAAAGCTGAACAATACATTCGGCTCGAAAAGGCTTATCAGCATTATCTTCATCTCGATTCGATCAATAAGGGAACGTTTGACAAAATTAAAATCACTAAGAAAATAAAACCAGGCGTTGAGGATATCGCAATCCCGTCTATCAGAACACGAATCCAACAATTAGGCGGAAATGACAAACAAACAGTTGCCGATGATTCCCTTGTGTACGACAATGCACTAGTAACGGCTGTCAAAACCTTTCAGGAGCGTCACGGCCTGCGACCCGATGGCATTATCGGCGCTAAGACGGTTGAATATTTAAATCGGAACTTCCGTCAAAGAGCCGCCATCCTCGCATTGAATATGGAGCGACTCCGCTGGATGCCTGATGAATTTCCCGATCATTACATCACTGTCAATATTCCGGAATATAAGCTTCGTGTCTTTACGAATGGAAAAGAGGAATTTGATATGAAAGTGGTGGTTGGAAATCCAGAAACACCAACGCCGGTTTTTTCGGATATGCTTGAACGTGTCGTTTTCTCTCCGACATGGACCATTCCTAAAAGCATTATTGAAGGCGAGATCATCCCGCGTCTTCAGGAGAACCCTGATTACTACGCGGAACGGAACTATATTTTTTACAAGAAGGAATCTGAAATTGATCCGCTGGATGAGCGTTGGGATAGCGCCGAGGTTGATCCGCGCGATTACGTTATCGTACAACAACCAGGTGCAGACAACGCATTAGGGCAGATCAAATTTGTCATGCCAAATAATTTGAGTATTTATCTTCATGATACTCCTCAAAAGAGATTATTTAAAAATTATTACCGGGCGTATAGTCACGGCTGCATCCGGGTGGAGCAACCGGTAAAGCTTGCAGCTTACCTCTTAACCGATCATGCTGATTGGAACGAAAAAAAGATCAGACAGGCAATGCATGGAGACCGGCCGACAAACGTTTTTCTAAAAGATCACTATGAGGTTCATCTGATCTATCAGACTGCGTGGGTAGATGATGATGGTAACACGCACTTTCGCGACGACATTTATGGACATGATCGCCATCAGCTTTGGCAACTGTATCCGGAGGGAATGGGCATTTGATCAATTTGCGGCGAGCTGATGATCCGAAAATACTTTTTCCAGATTAAGGTGCGCTGATGCAGTGAGATACTTCTCATCTTTTGCGTAAGCGAATATCAACGTCTTGTTTTTGATTGTATCGATCACTTTACGTGAGATGTTTTTGGGCAGTGCGGGGCATCCCTGACTCCGACCGAGTCTTCCATATTTCTGAATCCATTTTTTACTGACGTAATCAGCGTCGTGCATAACAACAGCGCGTTTCCGCATGTTGTCGTTAATGCCTGGCTCCATTCCATCAAGTTTCAGACTATAACCTTTGCTGCCCACATAAGTTTCTCCTGTTATGTAGAAACCAAGGCTGCTCTGGTTCGAGTGGACAATATTCGAAAAAGCAGTAGCATAATTTTCACCCGTATGTTTGCCGTGGCTCACATAAGTGTTGAAAATCAATTTCTTTTTCCCGAGATCAATTGTGTAAAATCTCTTTCGTGTACTCGCTTGGGAAAAGTCTATGATTGATATGATATTCTTATCGCTAAGCTGTTCATGATTTACAAAATCGTAATAGCCTATCATCGCATATCGAAATGCATCTAAGGAAAGGTTGTGCTTAGCGAGACCAATTTGTGAGTATAAATTCTGAACTGAATCTTCAAATACTGCAACGGCAGTTTTCCCACCACCGGTGATTATTTTTTTAATTGGATCTTCCGTTGTAAGCGGGGGTGGTAATAGTGCAGTCGAATTTACGGACGCTGTCAACAACGCACACAACAAGAGGAGGGTCACATATTTCATTCTTCAGATACGGGTTACGCGATGAAATGATTAAGGGTATTGTATCAGTACAACGTGCTTGCAGTGAAAAAATTCCCAGGCTTGCTAAAAATATCACGTGTTTGGAAGCTGCCGCTGATGGCGGAAGAATATTTGCGAAACAGGTATGATCATCAAACCGGCAAATGCGAAGATTACAAATGACACTCGCAGGTTTAAGGCATGCGCAACGTACCCAATAAGCGGCGGGCCTAGTAACATACCGACAATACTATACGTTGCAATGATCGATATCGCCATGCCGGGAGAATACTTTCGTGACTGACCCGCCAGCAAAAATGTCATCGGAATGATTGAGGCAGTACCAAATCCAACAAGACAAAAACCGATCAAAACAGGCGTAAATGTCGGGAACAAAACCGCGATCATTATTCCGGACACAACAAGCAGCGCGCTGAAAATATACGTGCGTGGCATGCCGAATTTTTCCATCATAAAATCTGAACCAAACCGTGACGTGGCCATGCAGATCATGAAGAGTAAATATCCGAGTGTGAAAATTTCTTCATTCACAACTTCGCGGAAATAAATGCCGCTCCAATCGAACATGCCGCCTTCGCAAATCGCAGCAAAAAATACAAGCAAGCCGAGATAGACAATGTACGGATCTGGCTTTGTCAGGATCAGCTTATTCCCGGTGGCGGATCTGTCGTTTGTGATCAGTGATCGATAACATACCAATATTGTAGCCAAAGTTAGCACGCCAACAATAGACAAGTGGATTGCCATATTGATTTTCAATGCCACCAGTATTGTGGAGAAGCCGACACCGACAATTCCGCCCGTACTCCAAAGTCCGTGGAAAGATCCGTTTATTTTCTTATCGAAAAGTTTCTGCAGGCCAATCGCCTGCGTATTCATCGAAATGTTGAGAATTCGAAAACTGAATGAAAGCAAACAAATAGAAGTGATCAGCATGAACGAGCTGTTTGCAAAGCCGATCATCGCTAGCGCGACCGACAACATGATAAATGCCCACGCCAGCGGTAGGCGGCTGTCAAACCTGGCTACAAGCCATCCGGAGATCGGCAGGCCCACAAGTGAGCTGATCGGCATGAAGAGCAGCAACGTGCCAAGCTCTGCTTCATTGTAACCAAAATTTGTTTTAATGGTCGGGATGCGTGAAGCCCAGGACGAAAAGCAAATACCCGAGAGGAAAAAGAATACGCTGAGCGAAAACCGATACCTGCTTCTTTGTTCCATTTTTTTATCTGCACAAATATCAAAGCTTTGGCAATGGCGTTGCAGGATGTTTTACAAATTATTTTCTGAAGCTCATTTTCTGAAGACTGATAAAACGTCTTTTTCGATTTTCACTTCATCAACAGGCGCGCAGTTGAGTCCCGGCGCCTTAATCCCCTCTCCAAACTTGTCGATACCTGTGAAAACGCGGGCTTCATCCCAGCAATCCTGAGCGATAAATTTATGAAGTACGTTAGCGCCGCCCTCAACAATAACCGACTGCAGGCGCTTTTGATATAGGATCGATAAAATGTCGGAGCATGAGCTGCAATTAGCTTTTGTGAATTCCAGATTACCGTCAGTTGATGACTTAACCTGGTTGATAATGATTGTCTTCTGTGAATTATCAAAGAGTTGAAGGTTTGACGGCAGCTCAAGTTTCGGATCAAGAACAATCCGCACTGGATTACGTCCTTGCCAGTCACGCACATTCAATTTTGGATCATCTTTCAGCGCTGTGTTAAACCCGACCATGATCGCGTCCTCTTCGGCGCGCCATTTATGAACAAGCCTTCGCGACATTTCATTGCTGATCCATTTTGAATTGAAATCCTTCCTTGCAATGAAACCATCGGCGGTTTGCGCCCATTTCAGCATAACATAGGGTCGTTTCTTTTCAACGAAAGCGAAGAACCTGCGATTTAAATCGCGTGCTTTTTCACCGAGCACATCGGTTGTCACTACAATACCCGCAGCGCGTAACTTTTCAATTCCCCTTCCGTCGACAATGGGATTTGTGTCGCCATTTGCGATTACTACCCGCGCAACTCTCTCGCGAATCAGCATATCAGCACAAGGCGGTGTTTTCCCGAAGTGACTACATGGCTCCAATGTGACATACACAGTACTTCCCGCAATTCGTTCCCTATGCGTGACGTCATCAACTGCGTTAACCTCAGCGTGGTGGCCACCGAATCGCTTGTGCCATCCTTCACCAATTATCTCGTCGTTTGAAACAATGACACAACCGACCAGGGGGTTAGGGCTTACGAATCCGAGTCCGTTTGATGCAAGCTCAAGGGCCCTTCGCATAAACAATTCATCGCGTTCAATGTGCTGCATAGATTAATCGGCCGGGTTATTATCTTCGCAAAGATTGTTAAGGTATGAACAATTCCAAAGTTCTGTTCGAGGATATCAAGCGAGGGCTACTGTTGGATGAGTCTGACGATGAGCTTGATGCAATCGCGTTTATGATTCTTCAACACGTTTTTGGTTTGACGCGGACGCAAATGCTGGCAGGAACGACAACCGACACAACCAGTGAGCAACTGAGCTATTTGCGTGAGATTCTCGATAGGATCAATCAACACGAGCCGATTCAATATGTACTCGGCTATGCCGATTTTTTTGGTCGCAGGTTTACCGTGAACAAAGACGTGCTTATTCCGCGACCCGAAACCGAAGAGCTGGTCATCGTTGTGAAATCGTTCCTCCAAAAAAGAAAAGCAGCTTCCGCTAAAGTTCTCGATATCGGAACAGGCTCCGGTTGTATTCCAATCACACTTGCGCTTGACATCCCAACAATCAATGCGATCGGCATAGATATAAGCGAAGACGCATTACGTATTGCTAGCCGGAACGCGATCACACTCAATTCGCGTGTTAATTTTCAAAAACTCGATATCCTGTTAGCCGACATTCCGTTCGAACAGCTCGACGTTATTGTTAGTAATCCACCGTATATAGGACGCGTGGAAGCTGCTTCAATACAGGAGAATGTACTTTTACACGAACCGCATCTTGCGTTGTTTGTCGATCATGATGACGTGTTGATCTTCTACCGGAACATCGTCCGTAAGGGTTTTAGCAAGCTCGTGGCCGGAGGCATGCTCGCTTTTGAAACGAACGAGAAATTTGGGGACGATGTAAAACAGGTTATGTCCCACGCAGGCTACAACAATGTAACGGTTCAAAAAGATATAAACGGGAAAGACAGAATTGTCTACGGCTATAAGTAGCCGCTCTCTCACCCAAAAGATTGCTTGGAGTAAGCGTATATTTGAAACATCATCTGAAAATAAATGAACGTATCTTTTATCGGCGCCGGAAATCTTCCGTGGCACCTGGCACCTGCTCTTGACAATACCGATTTTCCAGTCAGGGAAGTTTATAGCCTCAATGGCCAAAATGCAAAGGCGCTGGTGGAGCGATTATACAAAGCAACAGTCAAAAATTCGCTTGATTTTTCAACAAGCAATTCCAGGATATTTGTCATTTCAGTATCGGATGATGCAATCGAAGAAGTAGTGAATCAGCTTGTGCTTCCGAGTAACGCAATTCTCGTTCACACTTCCGGAAGCCAGCCATTGAGCGCGCTTGCATACTCAGCGACGCCAAACACCGGCGTTTTGTATCCGTTACAGACATTTACAAAATCGAGGAAGATGGATTTTCGTGAAGTCCCATTTTTTTTGGAAAGCGAAAGTGATGAAACCGCAAAGGTGTTAACATCGATGGCGAAATCACTTTCGAAAAAAGTACAGCACATTTCATCCAATGAAAGAAAGTCGTTACATATTTCAGCAGTATTTGCTTCAAATTTCACAAATCACATGCTCTCGATAGCGAAGGAAATTTTGCTGGACAACAGGCTTGATTTTGAATATTTAAAACCATTGATCGTTGAGACGATAAACAAAAGCCTGAGCATTGGGCCAGAGAAGGCGCAAACGGGCCCAGCCCGTCGTGGTGACCTTGCGGTGCTTGATAAACACATGGAATTTTTATCTGGCGATGAAGCCGTTGCTGAAGTCTACAAAGTGATCAGCCAGCATATCGTCGATAAATATCATCGTGATTAACGGACTTCGAGACGGAAACCGACACCGTGATAATTCACAATCTGAATCGCCGGATCTTCTCTCAAATACTTTCTCAACTTGGAGATGAAAACATCCATGCTGCGTCCCATAAAGTAGTCATCGTCTCCCCAAACTTCGTTCAGGATCTCTTCACGCTTTAAAACACGATCGCGATTCTTATAAAGGAGCTTCAACACTTCAGCTTCTTTTTGGGTCAGCGTTTTTTGCGTTTCCTGTCCTCGTAACACCAGGTTGTAAGGATCGAATTCATATTGACCAACCCGATAAACTTTCTCATCTACGGTCGTTACGTAAGTTCTGCGAAGAAAAACCTCTATGCGGTAGATAAGTTCTTCAAGACTGAATGGTTTCGTGATGTAATCGTCGGCACCGGATTGAAACCCCGCAAGCTTGTCCTCTGTCATCGACTTTGCAGTCAAAAACAAAATTGGTATTTGCTTGTCCTTTTCACGAACCGTCCGAGCCAGAGAAAAACCATCTTTTTTTGGAAGCATGACATCGAAAATACACAACTCGAATTTTCCGGTTGCGAACGTCGTTTCCCCTTCCACGCCATCTTTGCAGAGCGTTACCTCGTATCCCTTCATGGAGAGATTGTCTTTGATGACAAATCCAAGATTTGGATCGTCTTCTACGAGTAGGATTCTTTTCTGGTTCATATTACCTGCTTAATGGCAAAGTTATTTTGAATGTGCTTCCGTGCTCTAACTGGCTTTCAAGCTTGATTTGTCCTCTGTGGGCTTCAATGATTGTTTTTATGTAGCTCAGCCCCAAACCAAATCCCTTTACATCATGAACATTGCCCGTTGACACACGGAAAAATTTCTGGAACACTCGTTTTTGATTTTCCGGCGAAATACCAATTCCGTTATCCTTAACAGATATTTCAAGATTGGCATTGACGACGCGAGAAGAAATTTCAACACTTGGCGTTTGCTCGCAATACTTCATTGCGTTATCGATCAGATTATGAAAAACATTTGTCATGTGCAGCTTGTCAACGTCCACGCGCACGTCAGCATCGGAAAGGTTTAGTTTAATCTCTGCACATTTCTCAGCGACTAAATGAGAAGTATTTTTTATTGCGTCCCGGATCAACGTGTGCAGATCAACAGCCTCCTTCTTCAGACCGATGTCTTCTTTGTCCAGGCGCGCCATCTGAAGTACACGCTCCACGTGTTGTTTCAATCGGATATTTTCCTTCTCAATAATTCCAGTATAGTTTCGCAAACGTTCCGGCTGATACACGATATTCGGATCTTTCAAAACCTCCGTCGACACTGCAATGGTTGAAATCGGTGTTTTGAATTCATGCGTCATGTTATTAATAAAATCCTTCTGGATTTCAGAAAGACGTTTCTGTTTCAGAATAACAAACAATGTGTATGCGAAGAACACAATCACGACCAGCAAGACAAATGTTGAGAAAGACCAGATGCCCATCTGGTTGATAAGATTTGATTCCCTGGCCGGAAACTGCACACCGAAGTAGTAGGCGTAGTTGTGCCATGCCGGAAGTTGTTTGGTTGCTACCTTCTCAGAAGTCGCCTGTAGCGATACATAATCTCCGTAACGCATCTTTTCACTTGAGCAATCATAGATGCCGTATTCGAAGTCAGCTTTAATGCTGCGCTTGTCAAATTCTGATTTCAAAAGAAACTCAAGTAGCCGGACGTCAACGTCACCATTTACCATGACGATAAAATAATTCGTTGATACCTGCTTTACGGGATTAGCAGCCGGAGACGGCGTGTCGTTGATATCGTAGATCTGGTGCGCAACGTTGAAGAGTGCCGCGTTCACCGTTCTCACGAATTCAGATTCCTTTAGATCGAACGCTTTTCGCAACCAATACAGTTGGGTAATGGTAATGCCAAAAATACAAATGGCACCCAGGATGACGATAATGCGAATCGTTGAGTTTTTCACAACATAAATTTACGATAAAGAAACCCGCTGCGAAGGGGCTTTAACAACTCTTTAACAGAAACCCTCCACAAATGGTTTTCCTGCATCCCTCCTTAGGAAAAACCGTTAACAGAAGCATAACATCTTTTAGAAAGTCGTTAACACCGGCATCGGCTTACACGATCCATTTTTGCATTGTTCGAACACCAAAATCATGTTAAACCTTAAAAATGAAAAAATGAAAAAATTAATGTTAACCACCTGTGGGATGGTGATCGCTTTCTTTACGCTGGCGCAGCAATTGGCCTACAATGCAAATGGCAAGGACGAATTGTCTTTCGCAGAAGCAGCATTTAGCTGGGCAGTTACCGAGTTTCAGTTCGGCAAAATCAAGGTCGGAATTCCTGTAACACACGAGTTCACTTTCTACAATACTGGCGATGCTCCACTAGTCATTTCATCTGTACAGGCATCATGTGGCTGCACGGTAGCTGCATATTCGAAGGAGCCTATTGAACCAGGCGGGAAGGGCTTTGTAAAAGCAACATACGATGCTGCCAAAGTCGGCCAGTTTTCAAAGACGGTAAGTGTAAACGCCAATACAGAAGACGGCGTAGTGCAACTCACGATCAAGGGCGAAGTTATTCAGTAATTTCAAAGAGCCTGAAGTCATCCGTCTTCAGGCTCTTTCATTCAATTCAATACAACTGGCCGTTAGCCCGAGCGGCATGTAGATTGAAAACGATTCCATAAAAAAGCACAGAATATCCCGTGACCAAATAGCTTGCTTACCGCTGCTATTGATAAATTTGTCAGAGCTCTTTCAAATATGGTCACCGATTACAACCAGGCAGTTTCTACGCGTTATCACATTTACAACAGTCTGTTTCTGAACCTGCCGTTTAGCGGGATTTATAGAACAGGTACTTTACTGCCCTTGCTTCAGCAAGCTTGCGAAAGTGGATTTGAAAAAGGCCTCGACCCGAGTGCGATCGTCAAGAAATTTTTTGAGGACTTTGCGCCCACCGCGACACACGAGGAACAGTTTGATCTTCTTTTCAATTTCATTCAGTACATAGAGCGCCAGGTTGTTCTGTTCGATTCAATCGAGGATGCGGCCTTTGACCAGATTAACAACATCAATGGAAAGGGAACGATCAACGCGCTACTTCTGCGCGCTTCGGCTGAGGGCGTAGCTGATCAGCTTAGAAAGAAACTCGAGGATTTCAGCATTCGGATTGTACTCACAGCGCATCCAACACAATTTTATCCGGGCAATGTTCTGGCGATCATAAATGATCTTGAGGAGTCGATCCATCACGGCCGACTTGAGCATATCAATCTCTTACTCCGTCAGCTTGGGAAAACAGCGTTTATCAATCGTGAAAGGCCTACGCCATTCAATGAAGCCGCGAGCTTGTCATGGTATCTCGAAAATGTATTTTACGAAGTTGTACCGAAAGCTCTTCGAAAGTTATTTGACGGGTTGAAGATCAACCAGGAGGATTGGAAGAATTATGGCCTGATCCGCATCGGGTTCTGGCCGGGTGGTGACAGGGACGGGAATCCATTTGTCACGCACGAAACCACTTTGCAGGTAGCCCAACATCTTCAGCGGACATTGATGATTTGCTACTACCGTGACGCACGTTTCTTAAAACGACGACTCACCTTTAAAGGTGTTGATCATATCATCGCGCGAGTGGAGAAAAGAATTTACTCCCTTGCATACGGTAATGGTCAAAGTGGCTATTCAAATGCAAGTGAACTTCTTGATGACCTGCTTGCGGCGAGAGCATCACTCGTAAAAGATCATCGTGGATTATTTCTTGATCTGCTTGATGACGTGATACTCAAAGTCCGGATATTCTGTTTCAATTTCGCAAGCATGGATGTCCGCCAGGACAGTCGCAAGCATGCTTACGCTTGGGAGAGCATTTTCAGCCAGCTTGAAAAGGAAAATCCGGCCCTGAAGGAATTTGAAACACGCTCCGAGCATGAACAAATTCAAACGCTGCTGAATCTGAAATTCGATCCGCGTGAAATCCAGTTTGAAGACCCGTTTGTGCGCGAGATGATCGAGAGCTTTCAGGTGATACGCGATATCCAAAAAACAAACGGCATTGAAGGCTGTCATCGGTATGTGATCAGCAATTGTCAATCGGCTGCAGACGTGATTCGCGTTTTTCAACTTGCGCGACTTATCCTTTCAACCGACGGAGAACTACCACTGGATATTGTTCCGCTTTTTGAAACCATCGAAGATCTTGCACATGCGCCTGAAGTAATGCGCGCGTTATATCATGTGGATATATATCGGGAACATTTAAAGAAACGCGGAAACAAACAAACGATCATGCTTGGCTTCTCCGATGGAACAAAAGACGGCGGTTATCTGCGCGCGAACTGGTCAATTTTTCAGGCAAAGGAAAATTTGACATTACTTTCCCGGAATTACGGGATTACGTCAGTGTTCTTCGATGGACGTGGCGGACCGCCTGCTCGCGGCGGCGGAAACACCCATGATTTTTATGCGTCCCTCGGTGAGAGCATTGAAGATAAAGAAGTGCAGATCACAATTCAGGGACAAACGATCAGCTCAAATTTCGGGAAGCCCGTTTCATGCCTTTACAATCTTGAGCAGCTTTTGTCCGCAGGAATTGAAAATACTGTTTCCAAAAATACTGCCGTACATTTATCGAAAGCAGATAAAGACATCCTCGAAGAATTGGCAAAAGCTGCGCATGGCGCGTATCTCGCACTGAAGCTTCATCCGAAATTTGTTCCTTACCTGGAGAAGGTCACGCCATTGTCTTTCTTCGGCGAAACCAATATCAGCTCGCGACCTGTGAAACGCAATGGCGGTGATGCGCTCAAGTTTGAAGATTTGCGTGCAATTCCCTTTGTTGGATCATGGGCACAAATGAAACAAAACATTCCGGGATTCTACGGCGTAGGCAGTGCATTACATGATCTGAAAAACGGTGGAAAAATGCCGATTTTGAAAAAGCTATATTCCGAATCGTTGTTCTTCAGAACCTTGCTCGCTAACAGCATGATGTCGCTTACGAAGAGTTATTTCCCGGCCACGGCATATTTGTCTGACGACAAAGAGTTTGGTGAATTCTGGAAGATCATGGAGCAAGAGTATAAACTTTCAATTGAGATGATCCTCGAAGTCTCCGGATTATCAGAATTAATGGAAAACAATCCCGTGAATCGTGATTCTGTTAAGCTTCGTGAGCGGATAGTCCTTCCGTTAATAACGATTCAGCAGTTCGCGTTACAACGGCTGCGAACTGGTGAACCCGATGCGAAACAATACGAAAAGCAATACAGGAAGGTCGTACTGCGCTGTATGTTTGGAATTATCAATGCCGCACGGAATTCAGCCTAACAGCTTAGCGCGTCCCTGAAACAAGAAAATTGTCCAGCTCTTCCTTTTCTTTCATGCTCACGCCTTTCGCGTAATCACTTTTCTTTGCGGTCACCGCCGCGACAACAGGACGGTCTTTGTAAACCGTTTTGTAAACAACGCGTGTCAGCGTAATCGTATCAGGTCTTGTAACAAAGACAGTGTCGGTTTTTTCCAGTGTAATTGTAGTTGGCTTCACGGGCGGCATTGACGTGCGACCAAAATACCAGGCAGCGGCGCAAAGGATCGCTGTTAACACGATGGATGCGAATACAGGGACTTTCATCGAAAACACAACTGCGATCAGGCTGTCCCGTTGATGATGCTTGCGAAATGCTTTCTTCAGCGAATCAAGTGTTTCTTGCTTTGGTCGTAATGCAATACCCTCTCTTTCTTCGATCGCAAAAAACACGGTACGTAAATGCCCGTACGATGATTCGCCTCCAATCTCGGCCTCCACGAGCTTTCGCTCCTCCGCAGTCAACTCATTCCACTTTTTTGTCTGAGTCAACAAATCAATTTCTTCTGATATTTTCATACTATCCTATCATTGATTTAAATCCACTTAACTGACCAGCGAGTTCTTTTCGAAGGTAAAACCACCTTGACTTCGCAGTTCCTTCAGGGCAGTTGAGAACTGTACCAATTTCAGTAAAGGTCATGTCGAGTTCATGTCTCAGTACAAAGAGACTTTTGTCTTCCTCCTGCCACACCTGCATTGCCTTCTCCAGTGCTGTTGCAAAATGTTGAGCATCTAACGTAGCAGGCGCTGTGCTCTCAACGCTTTCTGCGTTCGTTATTTCCGATTGTGCAGACTGCCTGAATGCGTGTTTCCGGTATTCATTCTTGCACATGTTATGCGCTACAGAGTAGATCCACGTCGAAAACTTTTTTGATGTATCAAAGTATTCCGGCCTTTCAATAATTTTTACAAACAGATCGTGCAGAAAATCCTGTGCTTTGTCTTCGTCCTTCCAAAGCATGCGGAAAAAATAGCGAAGCAATGGCCGGCTATATCTTTCATACAAAGTCGTAAACGCACGCTCATGACCATTGCTGATCATGAGCATGAGTTCTTCGTCGCTTTTAATTTTTAAGTTGATCCCGAACATTATTGCTCAACTATTTCCATGAACACGCGGAATCCGATTGCAGCATCAGGTCCGTCGAACTTGTTGATGCTTGTGATTGTCGACTCTTCCGCGGGATGGTTCCAGCTGCCGCCACAGGCTGTTCCTTTTTCATTTACCATCTCCGCCACGTTGCCAACAACGTCATAAAGGCCAATGTTGTTAGGAAAGTATGCACCAACAGGTGAAGTTAGCACAAAGCCGTCAAGAATGGGTTGGTTTGGCTTGCAGCCGGTTTGATCATCTTGCCACTTAAAATTGCCAAGTGCACAACCTTTATTATTTACGGCACGGTTCCGAAAGTTGTACGCCTTATACCATGGATACCGAATGTCACTTTCGTTAAACTTCACCTTTTCAACAGGACATTTTGCACACAATACGTCTTCGGAAGTTTTCGGAATCTGAACCTCGATGATGTTTTCATTGATGTTCCACGATTGAAAATCTTTATAACCGAGGGCGGCAATTTGCCATTCGTTAATGGATGGAAGTCTGAATTTTACTTTATTATATTTCTTTTCAGGCGATGCATTGTATTGTTCAGTGAGCCAGTTGCAATACGCTATTGCACCTTCGTAAGGAATATTCATGACCGGATAGGCGGTGAAAAATTGTTGCTTTTTTGTGGGCGTCACATCGGCGTGATAATTCTTCATCAGCGCAAGTGACGCATCATCGAATCCTGACAAATCGATCTTGCTGATTTCATATTCATCCATCATTTTGTTGGATTCCAGGTATCGCAAATAAGCATTGTATTCGAGGTTGGTCACTTCATATTCTGAGGCGTAAATGTTGTCCTTTAACTGCCTGAGCATTCCTTCAATTCTTTTGATATCCAGATTAGCCCTGACGAAAGGAGGTCTTTCATTCGATTGTCTGTTCATGAAATTCGCCACGAGTTGTGTTTTCCCTGTTTGATCTGCGAGTAATTTAATGATCGCATTCCATCGCGTTGCATTCTCTAACTGCCCGGTTTGCTGATAATGTTCTGTCAGCAAAAGCATAGGCACCAGATAGTTCGCTCTGAAAACATTCCCGGTAGCGGTAGCCGGCTCGCCGTTGAAATTTACAGTCAGGTAATCGAGTAAAAACTTCTTTTCAAGATTGTCTTTGATGATCGAAATGTTATCCATTCGCTCCGAAGTTACCCGTGAAGCAAGTCCGACCACATAGAGCTGATCTTTTATCGGAAGCACATTTTGCTGGTCGATCGTTAGCGCGAAATAGAACTTTGCCTGCGAATTCAGGCCGGGTAACAATTCGCAAAGCGAAATCTTTGAAATGGTCTCCGGTGACGAAAGACTCAGCGCGTCAAATTTGCGTTTCCGGTAATCGTCATTTAACAAGAGGTCGAGGTTGAGCACGTTAACATCTTTGCGAATACCGAAAACATCCTGTAAAACGAGTAACGGAAGCATGGTATTCTCGCCTTCCGTGATCAGCATTGCGTTCTGATCCACAGACATCAGTACGTTGTAACTATAACTTAACAATGACTGCGAGACAGCGCCTGCGTCGAATAACGCGCGACTACTTTGCTTTCTGTCTTCGTCTAAAAGGTTGAACTCGTGTTGCAAAGTGAGTAAATAGGAAAGCACGGGATGACTTTCGTCAGTCAACGATGCTTGTTTAAGAAACTGAATCGCTTCTGAATTATATCCATGGTTCCATCCTGCAATGATGTTATGAGCAAAACTACCGGGTAATTGTTTAGCGATTCTTTGCTGGATCTCATCCATGCGCGCAGTTTCCCATTGCGCATATCGTGCTGCCATGTAGTAGTTGATCCAGGCGATGTTAGCGTTGGCATTATTTAGTTTTTGCGACCATGCCGTAGCTTGCTCATCGTACCAGGCGATAGTACGAACAGACTTGGTTTTCAGTTCAATTGTTTGCGGCTCGGAAGCCAGAACGCTGAAGGACAGCATTGAAAAGAGAAAAAGAAATAATTTCATGGATGCGTGTTTTTTCTCTGTACACGCGGCTGGAGAAAACGTTCATTTTCTACGAAAAGTAGATGAATCCGGTGTAGAATGCATGCCAGGGAATCACGCAAACGCCAGGATCGCTAACACAGCTTAGGATTTTATCCCACAGAAAATAGATTCTTACTTAGCCAACCTCGATTAAGAATGAACCTGGGTTTTTTAGCCTTCCGAACGGTTGTAATATTAGCCCCTGACTTTGAGAAAATCTTTCAAACTCATCTTGCTTATCGGCATCAACAGCAACCAATAATCCGCCACTTGTCTGCGGATCCGCAAGAATTGATTTTTTATAGTCATCCACACCATTCACTTTCAGGCCATAGCTTTGCCAGTTTCGTGTTGTTCCTCCGGGCATACTCTTCTGCGAAATATACTCATCCAGAAAACTAAATTTCGGTACGCGATCAAACTCAATCTCAGCCGACAAATTACTTCCTTCACACATCTCGGTTAGGTGGCCAAGCAATCCGAAACCTGTTACGTCTGTCATTGCGCTTACGTAATCGAGCTTACCAATTTCGGCTCCGACTTTATTTAACGTCAGCATCGTATCTATTGCAATTTGTAAATGTTCTTCTTTTACGATTCCTTTCTTCTGTGCCGTGGTTGTGATGCCCACGCCAAGTGGCTTTGTAAGATAGAGCAACGATCCGCCGCGGGCCGTGTCATTTCTTTTCAAATGTTTTTTCGGCATCGTGCCTGTTACAGCCAAACCAAATACTGGCTCTGGACAATCAATACTGTGACCGCCAGCCAATGGAATTCCTGCTTTCTGACATACATTCCTACTTCCATCGAGCACCTGCTTTGCCACTTCTGCGGGAAGTTTATCAATCGGCCAGCCCAGGATGGCAATCGCCATAACAGGCATTCCCCCCATTGCATAAACGTCGCTGATCGCATTAACCGATGCAATTGCACCGAACGTAAAAGGATCATCAACGATCGGCATAAAAAAATCTGTTGTGCTGATGATGCACGTACCGTCTCCGATCTCATATACGGCTGCATCATCTTTGGATTCATTGCCAACCAGCAGCGCAGGAAATGAACCTTTTGGGAAATCTGAATGTAGAATCTTATCTAAAATTGCAGGGGAAATTTTGCACCCGCATCCGGCACCATGACTATATTGCGTAAGCTTAACTGGATTCATAACCCGCAAATTTAAAAGGAAAGGACTACTTCACGCATGACAGGAATAAATATCCCGGGAATTCACAATTACTGCGATCGCTGGTGCGAGAAATGTCCATTTACCAGCAGGTGTGCTGCTTTTGAAGGCGACGCTTCTACATCTGCCGAAGAACGGGATTTTCGAAATGAAGCTTTCTGGAAAAGACTTTCCGAGAATTTCTCAAAAGCGAAAGTGGTCATTGAAGACATGGCGGCGAAGCACGGTATCGATGTAAATGCTTTGGCCCACGAGGCTGACCAGAAATTAAACGAAGAACTCGTTGATAAAAAAGCTGACGATCATCCGGTAAGCAAGCTTACATGGGAGTATAGTACCATCGCCACTGACTGGCTAAAAACACAACCAGGAATGCTGGATAAGCTCGAAAAATTAAAAGTAGAGCTCACGATGGGCGTTGAGTCGCATGAGGAGGCCAAAATTCAGGCGCACACGATCAAAGATTCACTGGCTGTTATTCATTGGTATGCGACATTCATTCACGTGAAATTCAAGCGCGCAATCCGAGGCAAGATCGAGTTTCAACAATGGGATGATGACGACGATGACGTCCAGCGCGATTACAATGGGTCTGCAAAGATTGCAATCATCGCGATTGAAAGATCAATTCAGGCATGGGTGGAAATATTCAATCTGCTTCCTGAACAGGAAGATCTGTTCCTGAAAATTTTAGGAATGCTTGATAAGTGTAAACGTTTAATTATCGAAGAATTTCCAGACGCGTTAAAATTTGTACGTCCCGGCTTCGATGAAATATCAGGCATGAATGTGCTTTAACGCTTCAACCACTTCCTTCACGTTCTCACCCTTCCACGGAATTACATCGGTTACCCGTTCTTGCTTTTTACTTAGTCCGGTGCTGTAAGCCTTGTCGTAATAGGTTAGGAGAATGTCAATGGTGGAAGCCATATCGCCCGCGAGCAACTTTTCGCGTGCAGCCTGATAATGTTGTCCACCGAGCTTTTTTACGATCCCACCCATGGCTTGAAGAAATTGTTCGCGATCAGCAGGGCCGTAATCGTTTACAAGTCTATTTATCCGATCCTCCTTGCTAACGTCGAGTTGGATAATCCGTCCAACGCACATGCTTTTCCAAAGTGGATCCGGAAGAACAACTCTACCGATTGTTATTGATTCGTCTTCGATCCATACCGGGCGATTGACATCAAGCTTTCGGATCTCTTCGAAAAGGTCATTTTGAAATTGCTCAGTTGTTGGTTGTGCCGGCATCATCAGTCCACCGAAAACAGAACCTTTATGATTCGCTAGCGCTTCAAGGTCAATGACCTGTTCGCCTGCATCCCGCAAGGCACGTAATGCTTCGCTTTTGCCACTTCCGGTATAGCCGCCAATGACATTGAATTTGAATGGAAGTGAAAAAAAACCATTAACCTTTTGCCGGTAGAATTTATAACCGCCGATCAACTGATGAGTTTTAATTTTTGCCATCCCGACAAAAAGGCAAAAATTTGACGACCGCATTCCACCTCGCCAACAATGAACTAATAAATCGCGACCACCCGCTGCTTTCTCGGCAGTGTCAACAATATCAGCAATGCGCGGACCCACAAGTTTAAAGCCGGTCTTTATTGCCTCCATCTGACCGCGTTGCTTGTAGTCGGTTCCTACCTGAATACGTTCTTCATTATTGAGAATCGGAATATTCACAGCACCCGGAATATGGCCCTCCAAAAATTCGTTTTCCGAGCGCACATCAATGGCCGGTAG
>DASPJN010000106.1:0-17498 GCA_035628595.1 Chryseosolibacter sp. | reverse complement strand
GTCCCGCCTGTTACCACAATTAATTTGCGCATTGATGATGTTTGATTTTGAAGTATCTTTAGCAAGTTAGTAATTGCAGAGATTTATCTATACGCATGCTCACGGAGATCGGCCGATACTTTATTTTTATTGGACACCTTTTCACTAACAGGGAAAAATTCAAGACCTATTACAAGCTCGTTCTCGAAGAAAGTGTTTCAATTGGGATCGGCTCCATTTTCCTGGTTGCGCTGGTTTCGTTTTTCATGGGCGCAGTAACCACGGTACAAACGGCGGCGAACATGGTTAGCGCTTTTATTCCCAAATATGTGATCTCACAGGTAGTGCGGGAGATGACCATCCTCGAATTGGCTCCAACGATTATTGCTGTGATTTACGCTGGTAAAGTTGGCTCAAGCATGTCTGGTCATTTAGGAACAATGCGGATCACAGAACAGATTGATGCACTCGAGGTAATGGGGATCAATTCGATTTCGTACCTGGTGCTGCCCAAAATTGTTGCATCGATATTAATGTATCCGATGCTCGTTATCATTGCCGGTGTATGCGCGTTGCTCGGAGGATATGTTGCGGGTACGATAGCCAGCATCATCTCACCCTTTGATTATGTATACGGGATCAGATCTTCCTTCAACGATTTTTTTGTCACGTTTGCACTGATAAAATCCGTTGTCTTTGCGTTTTTGGTTGCATCCATTTCTTCATTCAAAGGCTATTACGCACAGGGGGGTGCACTTGAAGTTGGCGTCGCAAGTACGCAAGCGGTTACCAATAGCGTTATCGCGGTACTCGTAGCGGATTATCTACTGGCCCAATTACTTCTGGGATAATGATCGAAGTTAAAAACATATCAAAAACATTTGGCGACCGCCCAATACTTAAAGATGTAAGCGGAACTTTTGAGAAGGGGAAACCGAATCTCATCATCGGCGCAAGTGGCACAGGAAAGAGCGTGCTCCTTAAGTGTATTGTTGGATTGGTGAGGCCTGATAAGGGCGAGGTACTGTACGACGGACGGAATTTTTTCGAAGGCGACAGAGACACCAAGATCGAAATCCGAAGAGAGATTGGAATGCTTTTTCAGGGCGGCGCATTATTCGACTCCAAGAACGTTGAAGAAAATGTCAGATTTCCACTCGATGTGCTGACAAAGATGCCCGAGGACGAAAAACTCGATCGGGTTAACTTTTGTTTGAAACGTGTCGGTCTTGAAAACGTGAACGCGAAAATGCCATCTGAGATCAGCGGTGGAATGAAAAAGCGTGTCGGCATTGCGCGGGCTATTGTCAATAATCCTAACTACCTTTTTTGCGACGAACCGAACTCCGGACTTGACCCGCAGACTTCAATGGTCATCGATGACTTAATTCAGGACATCTCCGAAGAATTCAGCATGACCACCATTGTGGTTACCCACGATATGAACTCCGTAATGGGTATTGGAGAAAAAATCCTTTTCATCTACAAGGGTGAGAAATTATGGGAAGGAACAAAGGACAATATAACCCATTCATCCGTTCAGGAATTGGACGACTTCGTCTTTTCGAACAAAGTAATGAACTCGATGCGTGGTAAATAATTCGCGGCCTATTTTTGAACAGGGAGCTCGATAAAAAAGGTTGTTCCCTTTCCGAGTTCCGTCTCAAACCAGATTCGCCCACTCATCTGCTCAATGCCCTGTTTTGCAATTGCGAGTCCAAGTCCTGAGCCAGTCTTCTTAGTGCTGAAATGAGGAAAAAAAACACGATCGGCAATCTGTGGCTCAATGCCTTTTCCGTTATCACGAAAAGTAATATTGAAATCTTTTTCCTTTTGTAACAGTGCAATCTGAATCTTGATTGCATGTCCGGGCCGTTCTGATTGAATGGCATTCAGCACGATGTTAGAAAACGTTCTGCTTAATAGCTGCTCATCAGCTTGTGTGTATGCCTCGCGTTCAGAAGTCTTAAACTCAATATCTCCTGTAGGACTATGGAGATCAATAACACGTTTTAATATAGAAACAAGATCGACGGGCTGCATAACCGGCGCTGGCATCTTTGCAAAGCCACTGAACGATGATGCAATCTCGTTTAATGTCTCAACCTGTGTTAATAGTGTGGTAATCGCGCGCTGTGTTTTCTCGTTGGTGACACTTCCATTTTGCACGTTTCGCTCGAGTTGTTGAAGCGTGAGCTTCATCGGCGTCAGAGGATTCTTGATTTCATGCGCAACCTGCTGCGCAATTTCACGCCACGCTTGTTCCCGCTGCGTTTGTTCCAGTTCGGATTTACTTTCCGCAAGCTTGTAGAGCATTGTGTTGTACTCCTTCACCATGATACCGATTTCATCATTGGTTGGCCACGTTAGCGGCGTATTGTGTTGTGTTAACGACGTCTTTCTAAGCGATTGGGTGATGAACCGCAGCGGAAATGTCAATCGCTCGGCGACAAGGTAAGAGAGCAGAAGCAGCACAATGAAGATGAACGCAAAAATATTGAGAATATTAATCAGGATAACTGATTGGACTTTCTTCAAAATGTAAGCTGACTGAAAAAATGGAATCCCAAGAATACCGAGAACCTGCCCTGTCTGCGACGACCGCAAAACACTGTACGAAACGAAGTAATCCAGCTTCCCGACACGTTCGGAGCCAATGAAAAGATTTTGACCCTGCAGCACCTCCAGAAATGCTTTCGGGTTGATGTATCCCGAGAGCAGGTTACTCTCAAAGATCATTGGCTGGCTTGTAGCAATGAGCCGACCTGCGGCATCGTAAATGTTTGCGTCCAGATTGGAAAGCTCCGCGAGATCGCTTACCTCGCTGCTTAGGTTTGCGTTGTCCGCAAGGTCACGGCCTGAACGTTGAAGTAGCGCTCCTACTTGCTGGCCAAAAATCTTACTCTTACTCAGGTATTCCTCGTCAAGCTGTTGTTGTGAAGAACGCGTCGTTAATCCAAGCGTGCTGACGCTAACAATGATCAGCGGAATAAAGAAGGCCAGATTCAGATACAGCTGAATACGCGCAGAGAAAAATAGCCGCGTGCCACGGAAGTACAGGTAGATTCCCTGAACAAAGATCAAAATGAGAATTGTGAACAGACCAAGCGCGAGCAGGAGTGAAAAATTTGCGAGCTTATTAATGAACGGAATCGACCGGCTGGACACAACGGCCACCCTGCCACTTTGCTCCTCCACAGCGATGTGATCGTATCCCGATAAAGTGATCCCATCGTAATACAACTGCGGGTCGCCTAACAATGATCGGTCGAACAATCGGTCATAATTATAATCTCCCGAACTCATTGCTATGCTCTTGTTTACGAACACCGCGTAGCTGATGTCCTGTGTGCGGTAGAATTGCTGAAATCGGTAATCGACCAGTAGTTCCGGGTAAACAGTTTCGGGAATGATCTTCTTCAAAGAAAGTTCAATCACGACATAACCGAGCGTATGGTTTCTTTTTACCGGTGTAATTACAATATACTTTTGCGCAATATCAGAACCAGGGTTTGTAATAAACCGCACACCGTCAAAATCCGTCAGATACGACTCTGAGTCATAGATTGAAATAAACTCCTGGAACGTTCCCGTGTTTCCGTCGATCGGATCACCAAGCGTGTTGTACAAAAGAATATTCACATCATACTTATTGAAATAACTCGGCAGGAATACCTGCCTGATCTTTTGACGAATGGCGTCTTTACCCAAAAATGGATTTGACATGCGCGCGTTTATAAACGCATCCGTGCGAATTTTTTGTGCAGCCTCGTCGAGCAGGTACTCACCAAAATAATCGCGGTCTACCAGAAAGTTACTTGCAAACTTGAATTGGCTTCTGATCTTCTGGCGTTCAGAGAAATGCTGAATTGACAACGCGCCGTTAATTGCGAGAAAGAAAATCGCAACAAAGAGATATGCGAAAGTTTCAAATGACAATTGCTGCAGGCTCTTATACAAGCGAAGAGAGATCACAACGAGGAGATATCCAACGGCAACAAATAGGGTAGAAAGATAAAGTTGGGCTGTAAACTCGTTGACAAGCACGAAAACCAATGCAGCAAAAGCACATCCGCTAATAAGTACCAACTTATTCTTATGACTAATCAAAAAGCGGATTGCTGCGTGGCATACAAGGAATGAGCTTACCCCTGAAAGCATCATACAAATAAAAGTCACGATCTGAATAAAATCGAGACCCAATACTTTGGTGATATCGAGACCTAACGTCGAATTATTGTAAAGCGTTTGAATCACAATCACCGGGAAAAGTGTTGCAAAAAGGATCACCAATCCCGTAAGGAAGACGCGAAAGAAATCTGCAAAACGGCTTTTAGCTTCACCGATTCTGATTCTGGTATATAATCGAAAAAAATAAAAGCTCAGCAGGCAAAGGAGGATAAGGTTGATAAGGAGATCGCCAAGCGACGCATTTAATGCTGAGGCGGCAAATACCTGCGGATCGAACAATGACGCGTCAACAAAATTCCCGGGGAATCCGAACTGCGACATCAACACTCGTACTACGAAAAAAGAAGTCATTAGTCCCACTACAGCCATTCCCGCTGATCGCTGTTTTATCCTTGCCGCGATTGTGTACGCGGCCACAAAGAAAAGTACCAGCGAGATGGAAATCAGCACAACGGTCGCCAACTTCAAGTCCTCATGAAGCGGAAATTCAGACATCAAAAAGCTGATGCGGAAATAACATATTGTACCGGAACATACAGGAGCGCCGAGTGAAGCGTTCGCATCGAGAATGTTGATATTCGGTGAGGGGAGAATTTTTTTGTTGTACTCAACCGAAAGGTAATCGTTATTGATAGGGTATTCTTTTATCAGGTTGACTGCCGCGACAAGTAGCTTCCTGTCTGGCAATCGTCTTTTCTTTAAAAGGAAAGATTCACTTCCATTATTCAAAAGCTTAACGGTAAGGCTATCTGCAACATGTGAGTACAGCGGAATAAACCTGTTGTCCGACCAGAAGATAAGATTACCGTTATCAAACAAATAGATCGGATAATGAAACTGCCCGCCAAAGATCTGTTCGAATGAACCGGATTCAATGATTCGCTGAAAATCCTCATCAACCTTACCGAGTTCGCGCTGCACTTTTACCGCGAGGTCATCAGCAACATCAGATGGCGCTTGCCGCTGGAATGATAAATATCCTGTGAAGATTCCAGCTGCCAGAAAAGCGACTGCCAGGAAAAAAGATATGTAGCGCTTATCAAACAATAGCTGACGGTTGACAGGCTAAGTTAAGAATTTAGGATGACAGATCGGGCCTGTATTTAATGCCGCCGAACATGTAAAGATAAAGGGCACGTGAATAGCGATAGTTGAGCGGAACAAGTATCAGCATGACAGCGATGACTACGCCGATATAAACCCACTCGTTTGGGTCACCGGCGAAGTAGTACAAGATCAGGCTTATTATTATCATCAACATGACGGTAAAGCCATAACTCACATACATCGCGCCCTGGTAGAACCCTGGCTCCGGCTCCAGCCTGACAAAACAGTGCGGACACTCTTTGTTCATAACATTGAACCGTATCAAATTCGACGCAGGATAGGTAAACATCTTTCCTTCGCGGCATCGCGGACACTGGCAGCTAAGCAGTGCGTTCAGTGAACTCTTTTTTCCCATTGCGACTATGTTTATACCACAGATAAGCCAAAATCATGATAGCTAAGTACGGCATCGCCAGAAGATAAAGAATGCCGAAATTGATTCCGGAGGCAATGCCCGGATTACCATTGCTGTAATTGTTTTCCAATGTCGACCGGCACATCGCACATTGCGCAAATCCATTACTGATATTGATAATCATCAGTGTCATCAGCACCACGAATGTCTTTATTCTAAGCATAATATGGACTTATCATAAGGTAAACAACAACGCCTGTTACTGCCACATACAGCCAAACCGGGAATGTATATCTCGCGAGCTTCCGGTGTTTTTCGAAGTTCCCTGACCACGCGCGCACATATGTAAACAACACCAATGGGATAACAACAATTGACAACAAAATGTGCGTGATCAGGATAAAAAAATACATAGTACGTATTGTTCCTTCGCCGCCAAATTTCGTCGCCTCATTCGTAACATGATACACGATGTACATCACAAGAAACAGGATTGAAAGCAACATACACGTCTTGATCAGATTTTCGTGTATGTCGCGTTTTCCGTTCTTGATCGCTACAACCGCTACCACAAGCAAAACGGCAGTTAATCCGTTAATTGTTGCGTAGATCGGAGGCAAAAACGATGTATCATAACCTTCAATCTTCGGCATGCCAAATAAGGCCGCCACAACGGTCGGGATGACGACCGAAAGTGCGATGATTAGCTTTTGAAACGGTTCCTTCTTCTCCAGTGTCTTCTCCATGTCAATATTTCTTCAATAAAATAACCAGTTCTGCGTCGAGGCGATCAATCTCATCGCGATCGTCGAGATCATAGTATCCGCGAATTCGTTTTTGATTGTCAACTAAGACGACATCCACTTTTTCCGGCATTAGCAGAATGCAACGTTGAATGAATTGTTTATGCGATTCAGACGCGAAATCAACCTCTCCCTCATTAACATAGATCACTTCGGCGTTCTCTGCCAGCAAGGTCGTGAGCTTTTTTATCGGCTCGCCGAAATGGACTAACAGCAGATGCTCATTCTGTTGTTCAGTGAATTTTTCGATGACCGTGTCGTCCAGAATATAAGGTTGACCATAAGCAAGATTGCAATCTGCCGGCTTATCGATCACGCCGTCTTCATGAGGCACCGGCACATCGAATTCATTTTTTCCAAACATGCGCAGAAACAGGAATATCAGGATTGGTAACAACAAGCCAAGAAAAAGAATTATAATTTTTTTGCCGCTCATGAGATTGAAAACAAAAAGGCTTAGGTCTTGCCTAAGCCTTCGTATATGTAGATGAAATCATTACTAAAAACCGAACCGAACATCTGCTATCGCCATTCCTTCATAAACAAAGGCTACGAGCATCCAGACTACAAATACCATCGGGATCAGGATTGACCAGATAAGCACTTTCGCCTCGTGACGAAGGTGCATAAACTCACCAACGATATAGCCAGCTTTCACAATCGTCATCAGAATAAAAGTCCATACACGGAGGTCTTTATATTCGTGAGGTACCAAAAAGGCTACGGCAAATTCAAGCCCGGTAATAAGACCCAGTATACCTGCTACCGTCCAAAGTTTTTTGATCTTTTCTCTATCAGGAGGAAGAACTGTTACATGTGTTGTTTCTTCGTGATGATGTGCCATGTTATTACTGTTAGACGATTATACAAGATAGAAGAATGTAAATACGAATACCCAAACGAGATCGACAAAGTGCCAGTACAATCCAACCTTCTCTACCATCTCATAGTGACCGCGTCTTTCATAAACACCCATCACAGTATTGAAATAGATCAGGAAGTTCAGGCACACTCCGCTGAATACGTGGAAGCCGTGAAAACCTGTGATGAAAAAGAAAAAGGCCGCAAAATCCGGAGGGCCATATTGGTTGTGCGCAAGATTTGCGCCGAAGAAGGTCGTTCCTTCTGCAACAGCAGCACCCGCGTGCGTACCATGAATAAAGTGAGCCCACTCCCACGCCTGGCAGCTAAGGAAAGTTATACCACCAAGAATCGTCCACAGCATCCACTTTTCAACAGCAGCGCGGTCCATGCGATGTCCGGCTTCAACAGCAAGCACCATTGTTACCGAACTCATGATCAGGATGAATGTCATCAATCCTACGAACACAAGTGGCGCGTGAATATCGAAGAAAGGAATTGCCTCAAATACTTTTTCAGGAATTGGCCAGTACTGATCAGAAAATACGAACGCCTCGACAGCACCATCGTACGCCGGGTGAGAAGAGCGAACCAATCCGTAAGTGATCAATAATGCGGAAAAAGTAAATGCATCAGAAAGCAGGAAAAACCACATCATGAGCTTGCCGTAACTGGCGCCCATGGGTGATACTCCGCCATCCCACACGCTTCTTCCGGGTGCTTGAACAGTTGTTGTTGAGGTACTAGCCATCTTATATTTCTATTTTATCGGTTCAATATTAGAAAGACAAACAAATATAGCCAAAGAACATCCAAAAAATGCCAATAAGTCGCGCACAAATCCATCATCGTCATGTTTTTTGAATGCACCTTTCCCTTGAAAACGGAGACCATCAGGATCAACAGATAAACCACCCCGCCAATAATGTGAACGCCGTGAACACCCGTCAAAACATAGATAAATGAGCTTGATGTATTGCTTCCCATTCCGGAGAAGTAATAGTTCATTTCGATCATTTTCTGCCATGCTAAAAACTGCCCGATAAGAAACGCGACACCGAGAATTGCCGTGATACTGATCGCCAGTTTCGCCTGCTCAATGTTGTCCTGCTTCAGGTTGCGGTGTGCCCATACCATAGTTAAGCTACTCGCCACGATAATTATGGAGTTGATCCAAAACTGGATCGGCAGCTCAAATGATGACCACCCTGGCTCGCCGCGCTTTACAATGTACGCGCTCGTCCATGCTGCAAACAACATCGCCACACTCACAATAAAGAGCCACATCGCAAACTTCTTCGGATGCATGGACAGTGGCTTCTTCGCCTCTTCGATTATTCTTATTTCTGATGCCATAAACTTATCTTTCCCTTCTTTCAAACTTTATCTAACAAATACGCGATCTGCACAATCGGCAAATACAAAAATGAAGCGAACATGATCTTCAATGCGGACTTCCGGTCGCCGGACTTCATCAACGAAAATGTTAGCGCAAAAAACAACACGCCACACACCGTTGCCACAATAGCTGAATTGATTCCCGTGATACCGAAAGTGGCTGGTAATAATCCCAACGGGATCAGACACATCGTGTAGATCATGATCTGGATAGCTGTATTAAGATCCTTCTTGCCCCCATGAGGAAGCAACTTAAATCCGGCTTTCTTGTAGTCATCATCCCCTACCCATGCAATCGCCCAAAAATGCGGGAACTGCCAGATAAACTGAATACCGAAAATGATCAGGGCTTCGTGAGAGATGACACCCGTCGCCGCAGTCCAGCCCAACAAAGGAGGAAGTGCTCCGGGAATTGCACCTACAAATACGGCGATCGGACCAACACGCTTTAGCGGAGTGTATACGAAACTATAAAGGATCATTGACACCACGGACAATGAAGTCGTCAGCACGTTGGTATATGTCAACAGAATACCTACACCGAGCACGAGACATATCACACAAAAAGCAATCGCTTCATTCACCGTAAGACGCATCGAAGGCAATGGCCGGTTCATCGTACGCGCCATTACTTTATCAAAGTCCTTTTCGATGATCTGATTTACAATCACGGCTGCTCCAGACAAAAGGAATCCACCGATAAACAGCATGGTCAATGTGATACCATGAATGGAAGGCGCGGCCAGCATGTAGCCAAAAACGCAGGAGAATGCGACCAGAAAAGACAACCTGAATTTTAAAAGATCCCAGTAGGCTCTCGACTTTGCAAAGACAAGGGCAACACCGGATTCAGTTTGGATTTCGCTTGTAATCATATTACGCTCCCAATGCTTTCTCTTTCCTTTTCAACTTCAACAACAGCAGAAACTGCATTCCAAAAGTAACAGTCGCCAGCAATAAATGGACAGGTTGAAGAACCGCTGGCATTGACAAATAAGCCAATCCCACACCTGTTAAAATGGTGCCCAAAATTAAGAGTATTAATGTAAGCGGGAAAGCTTTTAACCCGCGAGTTTTCTTCAAATTCACGATTAATCCAATGTGGAGAATCAATACAATCCATGAAAACGAACGATGCTTCACGAATACATCCCCCGTTTCGGCGAGCCAGTTGTCACGGGTGAATTTCAGCGCTGCAACGTCTACTGCTTCACGCAGTTGTGTGCCGAGCAAAGTCTGAACTAAAAGGACCGTAATGCATGTGAACAACCACCACTTGCCGATTGGAGAATTAATCTTTTCACTATCTGAGGTTTCGTCGATCAGGTATGCCAGCAACGCAATGATCACAAAAGCGAGCAGCATATGAACCGTAACGGTCCAGGGTGTCAGATTGGTGGATACGACGAACGATCCGATCCAGCCCTGAAAAATAACGAGGATCAAAGTAGCGAAGGCAGCCCACGTGAGTGACGGGAAAACTTTTCTGAATTTGAGCGAGCTGATAAAGACGGCAATAATGAGAAATCCTATCGTGACACCAACGATCCTGTTACCATATTCAATCCAGGTTTTTACCGGGTTGAAATCCGCCTCTACCAGAATCGACTTATCATTCAAAATCGCCTCCGCTGTTTCATCCATTCCCATCAGCGATAGATAACGTGCGAACTTTTTATTCTTTTCGTGGCGATACGCAGCGTATTCCTCTTTGTAATTTTCCGGCAGCTCGTTTACTGACGACGGAGGTACCCAGTTTCCAAAACAACGAGGCCAATCAGGGCAACCCATTCCCGAACCCGTGCTGCGAACGATACCGCCGACGAGTATCAGCACATACACAGCCACTAAAGTCCAGATGGTTAACCTGCGGAATGAACGCATAATTGTTTGTAAAAAACAAAGGGTTCAATCTTCAGCACTGTAATGACTGAAGGTTGAACCCCGGTTCAAGTGATATTAATGTTTTCCCTCTACAATAATTGCTCCCTGCGCGCCTGAAGTTTCGAGCTTAATAAGCTCATTCTCATGAGGCAGGTTAGACTCCGGCGTTTCAGAATAAGGAATATGTTGTGGAATGTAATCATCTTTTGCCCCTGGCTTGCTGTAATCGTATGGCCAACGATACACTGATGGGATTTCTCCAGGCCAGTTCCCGTGACCGGGATGACGTGGTGTTGTCCACTCAAGCGTATTCGAGAACCATGGGTTCGCAGGAGCGAGTCTCCCACGGAACATGCTATAGAAGAAGTTGAACAGGAAGATGAACTGTGCAGCGAGCGTTACAATTGCGGCAATACTAACCAGCATGTTCAGGTCAAAGAACCCGTTGAAGGTATCAAAGTTTGTCCACGTGTAGTACCTGCGGGGGAAACCTGCGATACCGATATAATGCATCGGGAAAAACACGAGGTAAACCCCTACGAATGTTGCCCAGAAGTGAATGGATCCAAGTCGTTCGTCCATCATCCGGCCGAACATTTTCGGGAACCAATGGTAGATACCCGCAAGCATACCAAAGAACGACGCGCTACCCATTACCAAATGGAAGTGAGCAACTACGAAGTATGTGTCGTGTAACTGGATGTCGATAGCCGAGTTGCCGAGAAATACACCAGTGATACCACCGGTAAGGAAGAATGACACCATACCGATGGAGAACAACATGCCTGACGTAAAGCGGATGTTTCCTTTCCAGAGTGTCGTTACATAGTTAAATATTTTCACAGCAGAAGGAACCGCGATAATCAATGTAAGCAACATGAAAATCGAGCCGAGGAACGGATTCATACCTGTCACGAACATGTGGTGTGCCCACACGATGAACGACAGGATCGCGATGAACAACATCGAACCAACCATCGCTTTATAACCGAAGATCGGCTTACGCGAATTGGTCGCAATGATCTCAGAGCTCAGACCCAATCCAGGTAATAATACGATGTACACTTCAGGGTGACCCAGGAACCAGAACAAGTGCTGGAACAGGATTGGACTTCCGCCTGAGTGCGGCAATGCCTCACCTGCGATGTAAATATCAGAAAGGTAGAAGCTCGTGCCGAAGCTTCTGTCGAAGATCAATAGTAACGCGGCAGCAAATAATACCGGGAATGAAAGGATACCGATAATCGCCGTGAAGAAGAAAGCCCAAATCGTCAACGGTAATCTTGCGAACGACATACCATGCGTTCTCATGTTGATTACAGTTGTGATGTAGTTAATACTTCCTAGTAGCGAGCTCACAATGAAGAACGCCATTGAAACGAGCCACATTGTCATACCCAGCCCTGAACCGCTGATCGCTTGTGGCAATGCACTTAGCGGCGGATAGATTGTCCAGCCACCTGCCGCAGGTCCTGTTTCAAGAAAGAATGAAATAAACATGATCACACTCGACAGAAAGAAAAACCAGTATGACAACATGTTCATGAAACCTGATGCCATATCGCGCGCGCCGATCTGAAGCGGAATAAGGAAATTGGAAAACGTTCCACTTAAACCTGCGGTCAATACGAAGAACACCATGATGGTTCCGTGCATGGTTACAAGCGCGAGGTAAAACTCAGGATCAAGCTTGCCTTCACCGGTGATCCATCCGCCAAGGATTGGTCTTAACCATTCAAGGCTTGCGTCAGGGAAGCCGAGCTGAAGACGGAAAATCACAGATAGTGATCCACCAAGCAGCGCCCAGAAAATACCCGTTATCAGGAATTGTTTCGCGATAACCTTATGGTCTTCGCTGAAAATGTATTTGGTCCAAAAATTACCTTCATGATGTTCGTGATCGTGTCCATGGTCGTCACCGTGGTGAACATCGTGATGAATGTTAATATCTGTTGTTGCCATGTTCCTAATTTCTTTAAACTTTTACTTCACTACTACAGTCACTCCCGGATCCTTTTCAAGACCTGATTTGATCATCGCTGATTCCTTCAATGCAGTTGGAACCTTCTCCATGTAATCAGGATTTTGCTTCAACCAGGCCTCCTGGCTGCGTTTCCATGCTTCGTATTGTTCTTCCTCTTCTACGATCACTGTCATCTTCATTGAGAAGTGACCGCGACCACAAATCTCTGTACAAGCAAGCTCATAGTTGAAATTCTGATTTCCGACCTCGTCACGCATCTCAGCGGTAGTCTTTGTCGCAACGAACTTAAACTGGGTCGGCATACCCGGCACCGCATCCATCTTCACGCGGAAATGCGGGAGGAATACACTGTGCAAGACATCTTTTGCACGGATCTTCAGCAACACCTCTTTGCCTTTTGGCAGGTGAAGCTCGAGTGATTTAAAGTCATCATGTGATCTTGAATCCGAAAGATCCAGACCGAATTCATTGACCGCATCTATTAAGCGGAAGTTATATTTTCCAAGCTCGTTATCCTTTGTCCCAGGGTAACGCGCTGTCCATGCGAACTGCTGTGCAACGATCTCGATCACCTCAGCTTCTTTCGATGCCGGCGCAGTGATCTCATTCCATGCACGAAGACCTGTGAAGATCAGGATGGCCAAAACAATCGCAGGAATGATGGTCCATGTTAATTCCAGATAATGGTTATCAGGAAAATATTTTGCTTTACGGTTTGGCTGATACTGGTATTTGTAAAGGAAAACAAACATCACGATACTGATGATTGTAAATGCCACGACCGTTACCGCCATCGTGATCCAGAATACGCTGTCGATTTTTACACCGTGCTCAGACGCGAGTGGTAAATTATAATCGTCGAAAAAAGTATAGGAGTACCAGAAGAATCCTCCAAGACTAACGATCATGAACACTACAAACAACGCTGCGTTCACACCATTGCTGGCCTCATAACGTTCCTCCTTCCTTCCTTTTGCAATGCTAACTAAACTTCCTACTCTGAAAAGAAGGTAAAGGATGTATAGAATCAGAATTACACCTAAACCAATAATCAAACTCATCATAAATCGCTATCTGTTAAATGTGGTGATGAAGACTTTCCTGTAACATCGGATGATTTTTTCCGACTAAAGGCCATTTGGCTAAAGAGCCAAGCGTAACCAGTAGAAATACCGCCGCAAAGATCAGCGCCATTCCAATTTCAAGAAGACCAAGCACGCCTTCAGTTTTCATAACGCCGGGCGTTACCATGTTGTAAAAATCCAACCAGTGACCTGCAACAACAATCGGGCACACCAATGTCAGTGTTGACAGTTGACGCTTTGAATCCCTTGTCATGAATAACAGGAGCGGAAGAACAAAATTCAATATCAGGTTGGCGTAAAATATCCAGCTATACGGAGAGGTGAATTGGCGTTCAACGAAGTAAACCGTTTCCTCTGGAATGTTTGCGTACCAGATCAACAGATACTGACCAAACCAGATGTATGTCCAGAAGATCGAAAATGCGAATATAAATTTACCAAGATCATGCAGGTGATTTGCGTTCACCACCTTCAGGTAACCAGCTTTCTTCAGGCTCACGGCAATCAGGGTGATAACCGCCAATCCCGTTACCCACCAGCTTGCAAACATATACCAGCCGAACATCGTACTGAACCAGTGTGTATCAATGCTCATGATCCAATCCCATGCTGCAATGGAAGAGCTCACTGCGAAGAAGATCAGGAACCAGGTTGAAGTTACACGGTTTTGATACCAGTATGTCGTTGAGTTGTCAATGTCTTCTGCAAGCATTCTTCTTCTGATGGTGATGAAGAACATGTACCAGAGACCAAAGAAAAGGACGAGTCTGAGCATAAAGAACAATGGGAATCCGCCGCCTTCAAGTGGCCAGAAAAAGAACGGTGCTTTTTTAGCGATCAATGGGTCATACATCGCGCTATCCTCGTCATAGAGGTAGCTGTGTGTCCAATGGAAAATGTCGTGACTTGAAAAGAAATAAAGAATGATCATTAGTATCCCGGCAATCGGAATCCAACTGCCCATCGCCATGGGAATTCTGAGTAGACCAGCCGACCATCCCGCCTGTGCTGCGTACTGAATCGCTACAAAGAACAAACCGATTATACCCAGACCTAAAAAGAACACATTGTTCATCCATAATGTCGTCTTGAGTCTTTTCAACCAGTGCGCCGTTTCGTGATGCGCACCTGCATTCTCATGACTCTGCAGTTCGGCAGAAGTTTCGGTATGTTGCGCGCCGTGCGCCTGCTCCGTCTGAGCGGGTGCATGCTCACCACCATGATTCTCCTGTTTATGACCTCCTCCGTAGATGGCTGTTAACAACCCGATGGCAAACAGAACGATGCCAACACCGAGCAACATAAAAAGCTTGTTGCGTGTAGCCGTTCTGAATACATATTGTTCGTCTGCAACTGTGATATAATGAGCCATTGTTCTTTTATTATTCGTTTAGCGCGTGGCTGTTTCAGTTATCAATTACTTCTGCAAAGTCTTTACATACTTGGCGATCTTCCAGCGATCTTCGGGGCTGACCTGTGAGCCGTGCGGCCACATCAGGTTCTTACCGTAAGTGATCACGTGGAAAATATGTCCTTCTGTAATGTTCTTCAATGCGTCTGACTTGTAGTTCGGAACACCTGCGTAAGCGCTTTTCTCTTTACCATCAACGGTAACGCCGCTTGCTACCTTCCCGTCCCCGGCCCCTTTTGCTCCGTGACAATGATCGCAATACATTTCATACAACGCCTTGCCCTGCGCAAGCACTGCCACTGATGAATCAAGTGGGTTTTTCAACGAGTTCGCCATTCTCAATCCTTCCTCAGTATTTGGCAGTCTATATGGAAGCCATCCCTGCGCGTTACGCTTCACAGTATTGGGAGCCGGCTCGCGCATGTTCATGCGATGCGGGTTGTAATTGTTGGAGTTATAAAACTCAGCATGATCATCCGCATATTCTATTGAAGTCAGCCAACGTCCGGCATCCTTATCGGTGATCTGTGTGTATGGCTCATACGCAACTGAATGGTACATATTCGGAGCGTACTCTGTCCCCTGGTCATCGCCACCCGCACTGCAGGAGGCAAGGAGTGCAACGCCTGAGAATCCAATCAATAAGCTTTTCAATAACCGCATATTCAGTCTATAGTATGATTAAAAACTTTTCAAGTTAACTTCTGACGCGCCAGCCTCTTTCAATATTTTGCTGATACCGTCTGTCGTCATTCTGTTGTTCACGCCAAGGTCGATAGCCATGACGTGCTTATCATCCGTGCTCCTTACATCGAATTGTACAGGCCAGCCGTAAGGCTTCATGTTGCTTACGATCAGGAACGTGGCTACCATACCGAGGGCAGATAGCAACACTGTTAATTCAAAGGTCACAGGAATGAACGGAGGCAATGACGCGAACGGTTTACCACCAATGATCATCTGCCAGTCGTAGCCAAGCATCCAGATCTGCATAACAAGTGCAAGGGTCGTTCCTGTTATACCGAACATGAACGATGCGATTGGCAGACGGCTGCGTTTATATCCAAGTGCTTCATCTAATCCGTGAACCGGAAATGGTGAATAAACCTCATGAATTTTTACGCCGCTTCCTCTCACTGACTGGACGGCATTTAGCAGCACATCCTCATCATCGAACACTCCTACGACAAAACTTTTATTTACATCCATTGTCTTATAGCTGTAGTTTCTATTACTGATTTGTTATGCCTTTGTTCTGTCAACCTCTGTCGGTGTACCAGGGCTACGCTCTGAAGTTGCTTTCACAATACTCTTCACTTCGGCCATGTTGATCACAGGGAAGAACTTGGCAAAAAGGAAGAATGCCGTGAAGAATAAACCGAATGTGAAAATGTATTCCCCGATATCGTACATCGTTGGGTGGAACATTGTCCAGCTTGAAGGAACATAATCTCTGTGCAGTGATGTCACGATGATCACAAAGCGCTCGAACCACATACCGATGTTCACGACGATCGAAAGAACAAATGTTGCCACGATGCTGGTTCTGATCTTTTTGATCCAGAAAAGCTGCGGAGAAATTACGTTACATGTCATCATTGACCAATATGCCCAGGCATAAGGGCCTGAGATACGGTTGTAGAAAGCGTAGCCTTCATACTCAACACCTGAGTACCAGGAGATGAAAAGCTCGGTGATGTACGCGATACCCACGATCGAACCCGTCACGATGATGATGATGTTCATCAACTCAATGTGATAGATGGTGATATAATCTTCAAGCTTGAATACTACGCGTGTTACAAGAAGAAGCGTCAATACCATCGCAAATCCGGAGAAGATCGCACCCGCAACGAAGTATGGCGGGAAGATCGTTGTGTGCCATCCAGGAATGACCGACGTCGCGAAGTCCATCGATACGATCGTGTGAACTGACAATACAAGTGGTGTGGAAAGACCTGCCAGGATCAATGCAACTGATTCATAACGCATCCAGGTTTTCGCGCCGCCCTGCCAGCCGAAGCTGAGGGTGTTATAGATTGTAGCTCTGATTTTATTTCCCTGTACTACAGCGCGGTCGCGGATCGTAGCAAAATCAGGGATCAAACCGATATACCAGAATACAAGTGATACGGTGAAGTAAGTTGAGATCGCAAATACGTCCCACAACAGTGGCGAGTTAAAGTTAACCCAAAGCGAACCGAAGGTGTTTGGTAACGGAAGCGCCCAGTAGAACCCAAGCCAAACACGGCCCATGTGGATCATCGGAAACGACGCCGCGCAAATAACGGCGAAGATCGTCATCGCTTCAGCAGCACGGTTAATTGACATTCTCCAACGCTGACGGAAAAGCAAAAGGATCGCAGAGATCAGCGTACCAGCGTGACCGATACCAACCCACCATACGAAGTTGGTGATATCCCAGGCCCATCCTACTGTT
>DASPJN010000105.1:0-3898 GCA_035628595.1 Chryseosolibacter sp. | reverse complement strand
GCCTTGTATTCTTCGACGATTTTATCATACACGCTTTCATCGTAGTCAACTAGATCCATTTTGTTCACACAAACAATGATATGCGGGATCTTAAGCAATGAAGCGATGTATGAATGACGAAACGTCTGTTCTACGAGCCCCTTGCGTGCATCGATGAGGATGAGCGCGAGGTTTGACGTAGAGGCACCCGTTACCATGTTACGCGTGTATTGGATGTGTCCCGGAGTGTCGGCGATGATGAACTTCCGTTTTGGCGTGGCAAAGTACCGGTAAGCGACGTCAATGGTAATCCCCTGCTCACGTTCAGACTTCAAACCATCAGTCAGCAACGAAAGATCGACATAGTCGAAACCTTTCTTTTGGCTTGAAGCCTCAACAGCCTCGAGCTGGTCTTCGAAAATAGACTTGCTATCATATAGCAATCTGCCGATCAATGTACTCTTTCCGTCATCGACACTTCCTGCGGTGGTAAATCTTAATATCTGATTCATGGATTTTGTTTCAGTTTTTTAAAACTGTTATAAAGTTTAAGGTTCAATGTTTAAGGTTCTCTTTCGAAATCAATTTGCATGGAATTATGTTCTTCAACTTCGTATGTCAATTCGGGTTCCTGGAATTTCGATCCTCGATACTCCGATTTCTGGAGGTAGCTGATAAGGCTTGATAACTTTCGGCTGATTTCAGTGCAATCCGAATGAAGTTTTTGAAAAACAGTCTCCGTTACATACTCGCAGTCTAACGCTCGGTAAAGCTGAGATCTTGATTCACCAGATGATCCTTTTGCAATCGAGAGGAATTGAATGAATTCTTTTCGACCATTTCTTTCAAATCCCTCGGCGATGTTATCCATGATAGATCCACTGGATTTCCTTATTTGCTTAGAGAGATCAAAATCTCTTGCAAACTCACCTGCTTTGGTGATCTTATAGATTTCACGGCAAAATACCCTTGCCATTTGCCATACGTCGAGTTCCTCAAAAGACCTGATGGTAGCCACAACCTTAAACTTTTAACCTTGGACTTTAAACATGATTTCTAAAAGTATCCCGACTTCTTCCGATCCTCCATCGCTGTTTCAGAACGCTTGTCATCAGCGCGCGTACCACGTTCTGTTTTACGAGACGCTGCGACTTCTGCGATAATTTTCTCAATTGTATCAGCGTCCGATTCAACCGCACCTGTGATTGGCATATCGCCACACGTTCTGAAGCGAACGATTTTCCGAGCCGGTACTTCATTTGGTTTAAGTTTCAGCCATGGCGAAGTCGAAAGGATTGCGCCATCGCGAACGATCACCTCACGTTCGTGTGAGTAATAAAGTTTTGGAATCTGAATGTTCTCCATCTGGATGTATTGCCACACGTCCATCTCTGTCCAGTTGGAAATTGGGAACACGCGGAAGTGTTCGCCCATATGTTTGCGTCCGTTGAATATATTCCACAGCTCAGGACGCTGATTTTTTGGATCCCACTGGCCAAATTCGTCCCGGTGTGAGAAGAAACGTTCCTTTGCACGCGCCTTTTCTTCGTCACGGCGGGCACCACCCATGGCAGCATCGAACTTATTCTTCTCGATTGTGTCAAGGAGCGTTACAGTTTGCAACGCATTGCGACTTGCAGTCCAACCCGTCTCTTCCTTCACACGACCTTTATCAATGCTTTCCTGCACGGAACCAACAACAAGGCGAACACCGAGCTCATTCACGAGCCAGTCACGATATTCCATTGTTTCGGGGAAATTGTGGCCCGTATCAATATGCACAAGTGGAAATGGAATTTTAGCAGGGAAAAATGCTTTACGTGAGAGGTATGCAAGCACAATTGAGTCCTTTCCGCCAGAAAATAACAATGCGGGATTTTCAAATTGCGCAACAACCTCCCTGATAACATAGATCGCTTCCGCTTCCAGTTCTTTCAGGTGACTTAAATAATATTGACTCATGGGTTCACTTCGTTTGGTCTCGTGGGATATTTCAACCGTTGTAGGTAATTCTTGATCTAACAACATTCAGCAATTTATTTAAAGATTCCTCAATACTGTTTTCGTGCGTATTGATCACCACGTCGGGGCTTGAAGGAATTTCGTATGGGGAATCAATCCCGGTAAAATGTTTAACCTCTCCTGCCCTCGCCTTTTTATAAAGACCTTTTACATCGCGTTGCTCACATACTTCAAGCGGCGCATTGACAAATACTTCTATATAATTCTGTGCCCCGACAATGTTTTTGACCTGATCCCGATCAGAATTAAAAGGTGAGATAAAAGCTGACAATACGACTACGCCTGCATCCAAAAAAAGCTTGCAGACTTCACCGATCCGACGGATATTTTCAACACGGCCCTCATCTGAAAACGTGAGGTCTTTATTCAATCCCGTACGGATGTTATCACCATCGAGCAAATAGGTTTTAAATCCATTTGCGAAAAGCTGCGCCTCAAGTTGCACGGCCAGCGTCGACTTACCTGAACCCGAGAGTCCGGTAAACCATATCAACTGCGGACGTTGACCCATTAGCTTTTGTCGCTGCTCAAAACTGACCTTCGTTTGTATTGGATATAAATTCGTTGACATCAGACCAGGTTATAAAAGAATGAGATAAAGACGATACAAATTATAATATAAAGCAATGTAAGCGGTGTGCCAACGCGTACAAAATCACGGAAAGAATAACCACCCGGGCCATAAACCATCAGGTTCGTTTGATATCCGATCGGCGTCATAAAATCGCCCGACGCGGCAAAGGCAATAGCAACAAAAAACGGCGTATAATCCATTTGCATCTGCTGAGCCATGGCCATCGCTATCGGGAAAACGATTGACACTGCCGCGGCGTTTGTTATCAGCGCCGTCAAAAAGATCGTGACCATGAACAAAAGAAAAATCACTGCGATTGGCCCCATTGACTCGCCGGACTTAATTAACAATCCGGCCATTAAATCCGCAGCACCGGATTTATTAAGGGCGACACCAATCGCGAGGGAACAAACGAGGATGAGCAACAAGCTTAAGTCGAGCTCTTTTCGAATTTGTCTTAGCGACATCACGCCGAGAAAAACCAATGCCGCCAATATGATGACGCACGCATTAAACAAGGGTACGATGCCAACAACACCGAGAACGAGTGCGAGAAGGGACGCGACACCAACTGCCTTGAGATAAGGTTTCTGCTTTTCTTTTACAGGTTTCGGCACTGAAAGAAAAAACAGATCGCCTCGACTGCCATTTTCCCGGTGGTCGCCTGCAAGCAATAACAAAAAGTCTCCACCGGCAACCGTCATCTCTCCGACCTTACCAGGAACACGTTTTCCATCGCGATGAATTGCAATGATTGATGCATGAAAACGTTCACGGAAATTTGAGTCCTTGATTCGTTTGCCAATCAGTTCCGAATTTGCGGGCACCACAGCGTCCACAAAATTAAATTGCTCATCCAGTGAATGGGTCTCACCTTTCGGCAAAGACAAACCATTATCGTCTTTGATCAGATTATAGATTGACTGCGTATTACCGGAAAAGAAAAGTGCATCACCTTCTTCGAGAATTTCATCCGGCGCAACCGGTGATATGACCTTTTCATTCCTGATGATTTCCACCAGGAACACATCCTGAAGATTGCGGAGTCCGGCGTCTTTTACAGATTTTCCAATGAGCTGAGAATGCGCGTCGATTTCAGTTTCGATGATATACTCTTTCAGGTTTTCACGTAATGCCTCGATCTCGTTCGGATTGGTTGGCAGCAACCTGAACCCTACAAAGTACAGGTAGATCCACCCGATCACGGTTACGCATACGCCGAGGTAGAAGAAATCTTCGAATCCAAGTAATGGCAAACCGAACTGGCCGATCAATCCATTTAAGACGAGGTTCGTACTGGTACCAATTACCGTGATCATCCCG
>DASPJN010000104.1:0-28273 GCA_035628595.1 Chryseosolibacter sp. | reverse complement strand
AAGAACACGTTCGCGCTCATCTTCGCTTAAGCTTCCAATCGATGCAACAAACTTTTCAACTGCTTCATGATAACGCTGGCGTACCATTGCAATATCCTTTTTAGGTACAAAGCCAATGTTGTTGTAACGGTCCTGCAAATCTTTCAGAACATCAACGGAAGCAGTGCCTTCCTCTGTTCTACGCTCAAGCTCTTCGCAGACTGCAATTTTTACATTCAGATTGTCGATCTGTTCCTGCTCTACTTTTCCCTGCTGGCCTCTGCGTTGTGCGAAGAAATAATCGCAAGCATCTTTAAACTCCTGAAAGACACGTTCACGGTGTTTTTCGGGCACCGGCCCTACATCTTTCCACTTTTGTTGGAGATTTTTTAATTCGTTGGATGTCTTATCCCAATCGCTGCTTTCCTTCAGCTCAAGTGCCTTTTTCACCAACTCATTTTTCAACTGAAGATTAGACTCACGCTCCTCGTCTAATTTTTTGAAGAAAGTATTCTTATTGTTGAAGAACGTCTTGAAAGCCGACCAAAAGCGCTTGTTCACTTCTTTCGCCTTTGAACGCGGAAGGCCTCCCACTTTCTCCCAACGCTTTTGCAGTTCAAGAATTTCTTTTGTCTTCTCGTTCCACTCTTTGATGCGATCTGTGTTGAAGGTTAGATACGCCTGGGCTTCTTCACCAAGCTTCGCCTTCTCTTCCAGGTTGTGATTCAGTTCACGTTGCAAATTGTGCAAATAGGCATCGCGTTTTGCGTACACCGCATCCGATGCTGCCTTAAATCGCTGCCAAACGTTTTCCTTTTCCTCCTTTGGCACAGGACCGATATGTTTAAATTCGTGATGAAGATCGTTCAATTCACGAATAGCGTCCTTAATGATTTCAGTATCAGCAAGCTTTTCAGCGCGTAT
The DNA here is from genome assembly GCA_035628595.1 of Chryseosolibacter sp. Lineage (GTDB taxonomy): Bacteria > Bacteroidota > Bacteroidia > Cytophagales > Cyclobacteriaceae > Chryseosolibacter. The sequence continues at coordinate 27,370 of DASPJN010000104.1, read as the reverse complement.
GCACAAGTCTAATTTGGCCTCAAGATTCTTCCTGCGATCAAGTTCTTTTAACTCAAAATAAATGCTTTGGTTGTCGTAAAAACGATCTTCGAGCGCATGATAATTTGCCCAAAGCGTTCTTGCCTGAGTTGCCGGTACCGGTCCTATGGATCGCCACTGCTTCTGCAGTTCTTTAAATGAATCGAACTGATTTGCCTGATCGGGACTGTCTACAAGTTCACGAAGCCTTTCTACAAGCTCGAGCTTCATCCTGAGATTTTCATTCTTCTGTTCTTCCTGCTGGCGAAAATATTGTGCCTTTCGGTCACGGATCAGTCTGAGGTTCGCGTCGAATGCATTATCGATCTCATCACCTTTGAATTCGAAATCTTCAGCCACGCCACCGTCTGCGGTAAACCTCTGCAACGCTGCGTTGCGCTCCTTCTCGCGGAAATCATCGTAGAGGGGTTTGACATCACGAAGGACAGCATCCGACTTACGGAAGTTGTTTTCTTTCGCAAGCTCTTTCAACACATCAAGGAGCTGCGCCTTTGTATAGCTGCTATAGTCGATGTGATGATCTTCGTCAAAATGTTCATCGTGATGATGTTCGCTCTCCTCCTCGCCCGGTAACACATGATGGCCATGGTTTGAAACACCCGTTTCCTTTACAGCTTGCTCATCGTGTTTTTCTTTTTCAATATCCATGGTCAGTGCATCCATTACAATTCCGTTTACGCTAAGTTAAGAAAATTGCCTAATTCATTCTCGGGTCAACCGGGTAGTTCGAATATACCGAAAACCGGCCGCCCATACTACCAAGTGCTTTGCGCCATAAATCGGCTGGTTCGGTGTCAAATAAAAGCTCGTTTGTTACAAAATCGCACACAATCCACGATTCCTGTTCGAGTTCCGAATCAAGCTGACCAGGCCCCCATCCGCTATAGCCGACAAAAAACCTGATGTCGTTGGACTGCAATTGTTTGGTATCGGACAATGAAAGGATCGAATCAAAGTCACCACCCCAACTGATGCTGTCACGTAGCTCGATTGCATTGGTTACCGTCATGTTGCGATGGATAAAATGCAAGGTATCCTGCTGCACGGGGCCGCCGACAAACACCAGATTCTCAAAGCTGCCGATATCCTCAATGACTTCATTTACTTTTAGTTCCGATGGTTTGTTGAGCACAAATCCGAAAGAACCTTCATCGTTATGCTCACACAATAACACAACGGTACGTTCAAAATTCGGATCAGGAAGAAATGGCTCTGAGATGAGAAGTCTGCCTTTTTCTGGTTTCAGTTTGTTTTTATATCTGAAAAACTCCATGCGGTTCGTTTTGATATCACCCACTATCGGGTACCCTTTTTACCGATTTACGTAGCGTTTGACACCTCAATAAAATATTTAGGTTTCATGTATGCAAATCTTAAATCTTTGATAAAATTTATGCCACGCGCCTGAGAATATGCAAAACAAAATCGCTGAATTACGAACTGAATATTTGAAATCATCCCTGGATGTTAAATCCGTAGATGCGGATCCATTTGTTCAGTTTGAAAAATGGTTTGGCGAAGCACTAAAAGCACAGGTCATTGAACCTAACGCGATGCACCTGTCGACAGTGAATGAGTCTGGCAAACCATCTTCCCGAATTGTGCTGCTCAAAGGCATGGAGAACAAAAAGTTTATTTTTTATACAAACTACCAGAGCAAAAAAGGAAAAGAGCTGGACAATAATCCGGCATGTGCGCTGACATTTTTCTGGCCCGACCTCGAACGCCAGGTACGGATAGAAGGCATCGCTTCGCGCGTTGAGCAAACAGTTTCCGAGACGTATTTTCAATCGAGGCCACGTGCGTCGCAGATCGGCGCATGGTCATCACCTCAAAGCTCGCCAATCAAAAATCGAGAGATCCTTGAACAACGATTTATTGAAGTTGAAAAACGATTTGAAAATCAGCCGGTGTTGCCCAAACCTCATCAATGGGGTGGTTTTGGCATTGAGCCCTTCCTGTTTGAGTTCTGGCAGGGCCGTTCATCGCGACTTCATGATCGCATTGAGTATATGTTCGACGGGAAGTGGAAGATTAATAGACTTGCACCGTAAAACTTCACGTTTCAAGTAATCAATTTGAGATCATTTCAGATCGAAAAGATCATCAACCCCCGGATAACGTCTTACAGTAAAACCCTCGCCATAAGTTACGCCAATCGTATGACCAAATTCTAATCCTCGTGACTCAATCATTTTCATAAAGCCGGGTTTGCTGATAAAGGTTTCCGGCTCAGTACTATCGGGGTCAAAAAACTGTGTTTTGAATGCTTTGATGGCATTCATCTTCACATCCCAGGCGTCCGACACATCAACAATGAAGTCTGGCTCAATGAACAAACTTTGGATAAAATGATAAACAATGTTGGGACGCCATGCAGCTTGTGCACCTCCGTTTTCGTCTGCGGTTTCAATCTTCTTCAGTCCTGATAGAAAACAGGCATCGTATGCAAGAGACGCGCCTTTGCCATGGTCGACGTGCCGATCGTAAACAGCATTTGCCAGCACGATCTCTGGCTGGTACTTTCTGATTGCCCTGATTACAGCAAGCTGATGAACCGGATCGTTTTGAAAAAACCCATCCTTCAATTTCAGGTTCTCGCGAACCGAAACACCTAATATTTTAGCAGCTGCAGCGGCTTCGTCTCTTCGCGTATCAGGCGTGCCACGCGTTCCCAATTCCCCTTCCGTAAAATCAATTATCCCGACCTTGTAGCCGAGCTTCACGTGCCTCGCGATAGTACCGCCGGCGCCCAGCTCGGCGTCATCGGGATGTGCTGCAAGGACAAGGATATCTAACTTCATGAGTTGGCCAATTCCATCTCACGGGCGACCAAAAATTTCTCTGCATCGAGCGCTCCCATACAGCCGGTACCGGCAGCAGTAATAGCCTGTCGATATACCTTGTCAGCCGCATCCCCCACTGCGAACACACCCGCGACGTTTGTCTTGGTGGAGCCGGGTTGAACTTTGATATATCCGGTCTCATCCATCTCAATGTAGCTCGCAAATATGTCCGTATTAGGCTTATGGCCAATCGCAAGGAAGAATCCCTGAACAGGAACATCCTTTACTTCACCGGTCTTGTTGTTTTTCAACCGCATGGCCGTAACCGCGTCGCCATCACCGATGATCTCCTCCGTTTCTGTGTTCCAGTGGATCTCGATGTTTGGTTTACTAAAGACACGCTGCTGCATGATCTTCGACGCACGCATTTCTTCACGTCTTACAATCAAGTGGACTTTTGTACAAAGATTAGCAAGATACGTAGCTTCTTCAGCAGCAGAGTCGCCTGCGCCTACAACAGCAACTTCTTTTCCCCGATAAAAGTATCCATCGCAAACTGCACAGGCTGAAACACCTTTGTTGTAATATTCTGTCTCAGATGGAAGTCCGAGATATTTTGCCGTTGCGCCCGTTGCAATGATCACTGACTCGGCCAGCACATCATGCTTCTCATCAACAACCACTTTCAAAGGATACACGGAGAAGTCCACGGATGTTACGAGTCCGTAGTTCACCTTCGTTCCAAAACGCTCCGCCTGCTTTTGAAGATCGACCATCATCTGTGGCCCATTTATTCCATCGGGGTAACCCGGAAAATTTTCGACATCGTTCGTGGTCGTTAATTGGCCTCCCGGCTGACCTCCAGTAAATAGTACAGGTTTTAAGCCAGCACGTGCTGCATAGATAGCAGCTGTGTATCCGGCCGGGCCGGAACCAATGATCAGAACTTTAATAGCATCATTCATTGCAGTGGTAATTTTTCAGATTGCAAGATAAAACAAAGGGCCTCTGAGAGACCCTTTGATTATAAAAATTTAAACAGATGTTAACCAAGATAAGGTTTTAAAGCCTTGCTTCTCGAAGTGTGACGTAAACGCCTGATAGCCTTCTCCTTTATTTGTCTCACGCGTTCGCGTGTCAAATTGAATTTCTCGCCAATTTCTTCCAGTGTCATGGAGTGTTCGCCGTTCAATCCAAAGTAAAGTGTAATGACATCAGCCTCACGTTGTGTGAGCGTTGAAAGCGCACGTTGTACTTCTCTTCTCAGCGAGTCATTCATCAGACCTGAGTCTGGCGTTTCTTCGCTGTCATTTTCAAGAACATCAAGAAGACTATTTTCTTCGCCCTGAACAAACGGCGCATCCATTGACACGTGACGACCTGAGATCTTCATCGTGTCGACAACCTCTGCTGTTGTCACGTCCAACACTTCTGCAAGTTCTTCCGGTGAAGGCTCGCGTTCATATTTCTGTTCAAGTTCTGAGAATGTTTTTGAAATCTTGTTCAACGATCCAACCCGGTTGAGCGGAAGACGAACAATACGTGATTGTTCGGCAAGTGCCTGAAGGATTGATTGACGGATCCACCATACCGCATAAGAGATGAATTTAAAACCGCGAGTTTCATCGAAACGTTGCGCTGCTTTGATCAAACCCAAATTTCCTTCGTTGATGAGGTCACCAAGCGACAAACCCTGATTCTGGTATTGTTTCGCAACAGAAACCACGAAGCGGAGATTGGCCTTTGTCAATTTCTCCAAGGCGATCTGATCGCCCTCCTTGATTCTTTTTGCTAATTCCACCTCCTCATCGGGCGTAAGCAAATCAACCTTACCAATTTCTTGCAGATACTTGTCCAGCGACTGGCTCTCGCGATTGGTAATTTGTTTACTGATCTTTAATTGTCTCATTCCTCTGTGCGATACGTTTATTTAACAATATAAGCTTAAATGTTAGTTCCTGTCAATTTCTGATAAGTACGTTTATTCGGCCGCTGTTGTTTCCTTTTTTGGAGGTCTTGGCAATAACACTTTTCTCGAGAGACGGAATTTACCAGTTTTCTTATCCACCTCGATAAGTTTCACTTTTACTTCCTCTCCAACCTCAAGAACACCTTCCATGTTCTCAAGTCGCTCCCATTTAATTTCAGAAATGTGCAGAAGGCCATCCTTTCCAGGCATAAACTCAACAAATGCACCAAAAGGCATGATTGATTTTACTTTTCCATCGTAAACCTGTCCTACCTCCGGAATTGCAACGATTCCCTTAATGCGCTTCACTGCTCCATCCATCGCTGTTTTGTCGGTCGCAAAGATATTAACCACCCCTTTGCCGTCGACTTCTTCGATCACAATCGTAGCACCTGTTGTATTCTGAATATCCTGGATAATCTTTCCGCCAGGGCCGATTACCGCGCCGATCATTTCTTTGTCGATCACAAGTGTTTGTGCACGAGGAGCGTGCGGTTTCAAATCAGCACGCGGAGATGATAAGACTTTCTTCATTTCGTTGAGAATATGAAGACGCCCTTCCTTCGCCTGGTTCAATGCCTCACGTAGCGTATCGTAAGTCAAACCCTCAACTTTCAGGTCCATCTGGCAGGCGGTAATACCCTTTTCTGTCCCGGTAACTTTGAAGTCCATATCGCCAAGGTGATCCTCATCGCCAAGAATGTCGGAAAGGATCGCATACTTTCCGGTTTTTGGATCAGAGATCATACCCATTGCAATACCCGAAACGGGGCCTTTTACCGGTACACCAGCATCCATAAGCGCCAGAGAACCAGCACATACAGTAGCCATTGATGAAGAACCGTTTGATTCCAGGATATCCGATACGACGCGTATGGTATAAGGGTTATCGCTATCGGCAGGAACGACCTGCTTCAACGCACGGAGCGCAAGGTTTCCGTGTCCTACTTCACGACGGCCTGGGCCGCGGTTAGGTTTCACTTCACCTGTCGAGAAGCCAGGGAAGTTGTAATGAAGGATGAATTTATTTGATCCCGAAAGCATCGCACCGTCGATCATCTGTTCGTCGAGCTTTGTTCCGAGTGTTACTGTCGTCAATGATTGTGTTTCGCCGCGGGTGAAGACTGCAGAACCGTGCGGCATTGGCAGGTAATCAACCTCGCACCATATCGGTCTGATTTCTGTCGTTGAACGTCCGTCAAGGCGAACGCCTTCATCCAAAACAAGATTACGGGCTGCCTTCTTTTCAATATCGTGGTAATAACGTTTTACAAGGTCTTTGTCGATCGTCGATTCTGCCGGGATGGAAGCGAGATAGTCTTCGATAATCTTTGCGAATCCCTCCAAACGTAACTTCTTGTTAGTCAGCTTTTGGCGAGCGTGTGCATAAACCTTATCATAAAGGGATTTCCAAAGTTCTTCACGCAGGTTTTCGTCATTATTCTCGTGGCTGTAGGTACGTTTTTCAGTTTTGCCTGCCGCTTGTGCCAGCTCAACCTGAACAGCACATTGTAATTTGATTACCTCGTGTGCAATTCTTAAGGCTTCGAGCATGTCTTCTTCGCTCACCTCTTTCATCTCGCCTTCCACCATCAGGATGTTATCAACTGAGGCAGCAACGATCAAATCAATATCAGCCTTTTCTTTCTGGGCAAGCGTTGGATTGATCACGAACTGTCCGTCAATTCGTGCAACTCTCACTTCAGAAATAGGGCCGTTGAACGGGATGTCGGATACTGCCAATGCAGACGAAGCTGCGAATGCGGCCAAGCTATCGGGAAGCGCATCTGCGTCACCGGAGATCAGATAAATCATCACCTGTGTATCAGCATGATAATCATCTGGAAATAAAGGTCTTATGGCACGATCAACGAGACGGCTGATGAGTACCTCATAATCAGAAAGTTTGCTTTCTCTCTTGAGAAATCCACCCGGGACTTTCCCCGTGGAAGCAAATTTTTCCTGGTAGTCTACCGAAAGTGGTAAAAAGTCAGCGCCTTCTTTTCCTTCCGGAGAAGAGACAACTGTTGCTAATAGCATTGTATTACCCATACGTAATACGACCGATCCGTCAGCCTGACGGGCAAGTTTTCCTGTTTCGATGGTAATTTCACGGCCATCGGGCAGCTTACAGGTTTTTGTTATAACTGTTGGTTTCATAGTCAGATTGTAAAAGAAATACGCCGTTAGGCTGTTGTTAGGCTCTTGGCGGCATATTTTGTATTAAAAACAAATTGGGACGAAATGCTTTACGCGAAAGCATAACTCCCAGATAAAATGTAAAAAGGGAACCGATGATTTGGTTCCCTGTATATGTTATTTTCTTAATTGGAGATCAGAAAGGATCGCTCTGTATCTTTCGATGTTGGTTTTCTGAAGGTAATTCAGAAGCTTCTTGCGCTTACCAACAAGTTTCATCAAACCTTGCTGGGTAGAGAAGTCTTTCTTGTTCTCTTTCAGGTGATTCGTGAGGTGGTTAATTCTGTGTGTAAAAAGGGCAACCTGAGATTCCGGTGAGCCGGTTTCTTCCTTTTTCTTGCCGTTGCCGTGCTTTTTGAACAGATCTTGCTTGATTTCAGTGGTCAAATACATCGCCAGTTATTATTTTCTCTTATTTCAAGGTGCGAAAGTACAACTAAACACGAAATACTCCAAATCCATTAAACATCTAGTTTGAATATATTTCGTTGTTTTTGCGTCCAGCGGCCAATTTTATCAAAAATAACAGCATAGAAGTCGGATTCAAAAATCCTTGCATCTACCCTGGCCTGGCGCAAGAAAATCAAACCAACAGCGACTAGAATAAAATCAGCTGACCAGACACCCCAAAATGGGCTTACAATCTCCTGTTTAGCCAGTTTTTCGCCCTGCATCGACAATACGTAGTAGATAATAAAGAAGATAATTGAAACCAGAAATGGAACACCAAGCCCCCCCTTCTTAATGATTGCACCGAGCGGAGCGCCTATTAAAAACATCGCAATGCAGGCAAGCGAATTTGCCCATATTTTATGCCATTGTAACTGGAAAATGACCAGTTCCTTTGAATAAGTTTCAATACTCGCATTGCTGTTGACTACCTGACTTTTTGCCTGCCTTGCCATGCCATTAGCTGCTCGTAAAAGTCCGGCTGACGGTTCATCTTCTAATGATTTGATAATCCGCTGGACCGACTTCGCAACTTCACTCGAGTCTTTCTTAAATGCGGCAATTCCTGCCACCGATTTAAGCGTATCAGGCCTTACAGGAACCTGGTAACCGGCAGCATCTTTTTTGTTCAGGTCTTTAGTCCTGGCTTTTTCGCCAGACTCCTGGTCGTCGGCAATCTTTAGCTGGGCTTCCCGCACTGTCGCTGCAGACGACGAGTCATTTAGGAGTTCCAAACGTTGTACCGAATCTTTCCAGCGTTTGTGCTTTTGCACTTCTTTCGGAAGAACCAATGAATCATTTTTACTCAGGAAAAGGAAAAACCCTGGTCGGTAAGAATAATAATTCAGTCGTTGATTTAATACATCCCGCTTTATAGAGTCAATGTCATAGTCCAACTGATTGAGGTTCCGCATGATACGATTGCCCTGAAACCATTTTTTGTCGGTCCGCTTAATTTCGAAAGAAGAAAGGTCGTAAACTACTTCTGTTTTGCCAAACTTCGTCCGTGTAAATGCTTCCGTTGGTTTGTTTTTCTGGCCAGTCATTGCCTTTTCGTCGGTCGCTCCTTCAGTATAATGATACCCGTTGAAAAGCTCAAATTTTATATAACGCTCGTTGAGAATTGTATACATGCGTCCGGAATCGGCTTTGGTTACCTCCTTGTTGCCGTCGTTTTTCTGATGATCATATACAACGACACCGCCAAGCGCAGCTTCATCTTCGGTATATTTTCGATCAACTTTTATACTGATGTCCGGGATTCCATTGTAAAAAGTACCTTCTCTCAAATCAAGCGCAGGCTTCTTTTGTTTGATATCATACAGCAAACTGTACGCTTCCAAAGCGGCTTTCGGAACGAGATTATTGTTCGTATAAAAAGCGATGGCGGTGAGCCCGATTACAAAAACGAAGATCGGCACCAGCGCGCGTACCAGCGAAATACCGGCGCTCTTGATGGCTGTTAATTCGAAATGCTCGCCTAAATTGCCGAAGGCAATCAATGAGGAAAGCAAAATTGCCAACGGAAATGCTGTCGGTGTAGTAAAGATGGCGAAGTAAAAAAGCAATTCGGCGATGCTAGCCCACTCAAGCCCCTTCCCGATCAGGTCGTCAAAATATTTGAGCATCTGAATGTTTAGCAGAATAAACACCACTACCAGGAAGGTCAGGAAAAACGGTCCGATAAAAGCACTCAGAATTAGCTTATCAATTTTCTTCATTCAAGTCTTTAGCCTGTCACAATACTAAACGCAAATCTATTCAAAAATTGATCCGATTTCTTTAAGGAAGAAACAATGATGTGTAATTATCCGCCGACAGTTTTACGCAAAGAATCTACAAGACTATCCCATAAGTCCTGGATCTCATGGCGATCCTCGATGTCGGAGTAATCAAAAACTTTGAGGAATACAGATTGTGTCAACTCATTAAATTCGAGTCGCAGCTCGAAATATGAAGGATCGCGTTCATCATCCTGATTCTCCGGAAGAAATTCGAACCTGGCGAAGTGATTTGTTCGATGTGAGACCTGCCGTGCTTTGTGCTCTTCGTTGTCCCAGCAAAATGTATATGTCTTGTCAATGTTATTGATCTTGACATCATCAGCAAACCATTCAGACAGACCACTTGCCGATTGAATGTAAGGATACAACATCTTAATGGATGCATGAACTTCGTAATCGGCAGTGAAGAGTTTCTTCTGGGGCATGAGTGGCTTGCTTGCGCTTAATTTATATAAAAATCGCGTATAAAATAAAATATTAGTCAGTGCTGGAGTATTTCCGAACTTTTGTAAGTTTGCGCTCCCAAATCCATGGCGCGGTAGCTCAGGCGGTTAGAGCGTTGGATTCATAACCCAAAGGTCGGGAGTTCAACTCTCCCCCGCGCTACAGAAAAAGCTGGTCGTAAAAGGCTGGCTTTTTTTCTTGCATCAAGTCAGCCGCAGCTTACATCCGCATGAATACAGAAAAGCGGGCCAGATCAGCCACTTTGTTGCAGTCTAATTTTCTGAGGATATTTTTCCGATGAGTGGTAACCGTGTTAAGAGAAATGAACAATCTTTCGGAAATTTGTTTGCTGGTAAATCCATCAACAACATAGTTCAGTATCTCACGTTCACGTCCAGTCAGAAGCATGTATTTCTGATAGTTTGCATGAACGACCTTTTGATGACTGAAGACATCTTTCATTTGCTTCAGGTAGTACGGTAAGTGTTCAAGTGAAATCTCAATTTGTATTTTGGCTGTACCTCTTTCGAGATTTTTCTCAATGAGAAAGTCAATTTCTTTTTGGAATGGGTTAATAAATTCTTTGTCCTTGGTTTTAACCCATGCAAGCGCCTGTTTCGGGTCGGAGTAATAACGCGGCGCATAAACGGAACGCGTCTCTTCAAAAACATCCATGGTACTGAACTGCGCCATCACATCTTCGCCAAGAATAAACGCGATTCGTTTCAAACCATGGCTTTTTGCAGGCTTGTTAACTTTGTCCTCTATCCATTGAAATACATTCTTCGGGATTTGGAAATTAAAATTCTGATGATTCCACAAAGCTGAATTTACGGGCGCCTTCAACAGGAGTTCCATGTACTGCTCCATTTGGAGCATGAATAATTCCGTGTTGAGTTCGTTGCCAGTCCATGTGGGCATAATGATCTTTTCCTTTTCATTAATATTGACATGGAAAAAAGGTGAATCAAGGGCACGCATTATATGGGCTTTAATCAAATCTAAATAAAATCCCGATAAAGTTCCAGACGCCGAATTACCATCGCTTTTCCCTGAGCAATAAGGCTGCTTGTCGTAGCCGTTTAAGAATAGGCCTTTTGGAAAAAAAGTGGCAGGTTTAAGCATCACCTTTTTATTCTTTATTAAGTTGTTCTCGATCAAAGACATAAAGTCTGATTAAAGAACGTGATAAAAGGAATTCCTTGCAGGTTAATCAGCTTATTCTATTTTTGCCTGCCTCAAAATTTTATGGAAAAGGAAAACTTATTACGCTGGGTTGAGCAAATCTCAAGAGAACTTTCGCTTCAACAAAAGTATGTTAAAGCTGTGGCTGAATTATTGAATGAAGGCGGAACAATTCCCTTCATCTCGCGATACCGGAAGGAGCTTACAGGAAGTATGGATGAAGTGATGATCGCCAACGTGCGCGACCGCCTCGAACAATTACAAGAACTCGACAAACGTCGCGAGTCGGTAATCGCCTCAATTGAGAAACAAGGCAAGCTGACCACAGAACTTATGCAGGCAATTGTTGGCGCCACTTCGCTCGCCGAGCTTGAAGACATTTACCTTCCGTATAAGCCGAAAAGAAAAACACGCGCAACGGCCGCGAAGGAAAAAGGTCTTGAGCCACTAGCTGAAAAGGTATTCTCTCAGGAAAAAATTGAGCTCGCCGAATTCGCGGCAAAGTATATCGATCAGGAAAAAGGCGTTGCTTCTGTTGAGGAAGCGATGGATGGAGCGAGAGATATCATTGCAGAATGGATTAGCGAAAACCCCGCAACACGAAAGAAAGTTCGCGAGCTTTTCTGGAAGCAAGGAACGATTGAATCGAAAGTACTGAAGGGCAAAGAATCGGACGGACAAAAATACAAGGACTATTTTGAATGGAAGGAGCCCGTTTCGAAAAGTCCGTCGCATCGATTACTTGCGCTTCGCCGCGGCGAAAAGGAAGGCGTTCTTGCATTGGATATTTATCCTCCGGAGGAGGATGCGCTTTTAAGTCTGGAGAAACAATATATCAAAAGCGAAAATGCGTCCGCAGAGCAAATAAGATTGGCAATCAAAGATAGCTATAAACGCCTGCTCCGGCCTTCACTCGAAACGGAAGTGAGGATGGAAAGCAAGATGAAAGCAGATGAAGAGGCAATCAAGGTTTTCGCGGGGAATTTGAAAGAGCTTTTGTTATCGGCGCCACTTGGACAAAAAAATGTTCTCGCCCTTGATCCAGGATTTCGTACAGGATGTAAACTTGTTTGTCTTGACAAGCAAGGTAAGCTTCTGCATTATGAAGCAATTTACCCGAATGAACCTCAGCGCGACACAACCCGATCCGGCGCCATCATTAAACAACTCGTGGAGAAATATGACATCGAGGCTATTGCCATTGGCAACGGTACAGCTAGCCGTGAAACTGAGCACTTTGTCAAATCCATTGGTTTGCCGCATAAAGTACTGGTTGTGATGGTCAACGAAAGTGGAGCGTCAGTGTACTCGGCATCGGACGTGGCTCGCGAAGAGTTTCCAGACAAAGACGTGACAGTGCGCGGTGCGGTATCGATCGGCCGGCGACTGATGGATCCTCTTGCGGAGCTTGTGAAAATTGATCCGAAATCTATCGGCGTCGGACAGTATCAGCACGATGTTGATCAAACAAAACTGAAACAAGGTCTTGACGATGTTGTCATGAGCTGCGTAAACTCCGTTGGCGTTGAAGTGAATACCGCAAGTAAGGAACTACTGTCCTATGTGTCCGGTTTGAGTCCCGCGCTCGCGCGTAATATTGTGGAGTATCGAAATCAACACGGGCCGTTTAACGATCGCGCAGCGTTGATGGCGGTGCCGCGTCTCGGCGAAAAAGTATTTGAACAGGCTGCGGGTTTTCTTCGCATCTATAATGCAGGCAATCCACTGGATGCAAGCGCCGTTCACCCTGAAAGTTATTCCATCGTTCAAAAAATGGCTTCCGATCTGGGATGCTCAGTAAAAGACCTGATGACAAGCACTGAACTGAGAAAACAATTGGATCTCACTAAATATGTAAGTGAAAAGGTTGGATTACCAACGCTGACCGATATTATTAAAGAATTGGAGAAACCGGGGCGCGATCCACGCGAAACGTTTGAGGTGTTCAGCTTTACCGAAGGTGTTAATGCGATCGCTGATCTTAAAATCGGTATGAAACTTCCGGGCATCGTTACCAATGTAACGAACTTCGGCGCATTCGTTGATATCGGTGTTCACCAGGATGGCCTTGTTCACATCAGTCATATATCCGATAAATTCGTCAAGGATCCGCAGGAAGTAGTTACTGTTCAGCAAAAGGTACAGGTGACCGTTGTCGAAGTCGATGTTGCCAGAAAGAGAATAGGCCTTTCTATGAAAAGTGATCCGTTTGCACAGCCAGGGGAAACGCAGCAAAAGGGAAACAGGCCGAAGGCTGCGAGACCAAAAGAGAAAGAGCAAAGCATGGAAGAGAAACTTGCGATGCTTATGAACAAATTCAAGAAATAATTATCCACAACATAACCCGAATAATATGTTACCTCGTCACAATCCTGCTGAAACTTCCGCATGGAGAAACCTCGAAATATTGTTCATGACTATGCAGGCAACACACATGCGTGAGTTGTTTGCAGAAGATCCTAAGCGTTTCGAAAACTTTTCAGCAAGGTTTGAAGATATTCTGGTGGACTATTCAAAGAATATCATCAACGAGGAAACGTTCAAAGCACTTATTGCTCTGGCGAATGAAGTCGAATTGCCACTCGCCATCCAGTCAATGTTTCATGGCGATAAAATCAATGAAACGGAAGATCGCTCGGTGCTTCATATAGCGCTTCGGAATCGTAGCAACGCGCCGGTGAAGGTTGATGGTACGGACGTAATGCCGCTGGTAAATAAGGTGCTTGAGCAAATTAAAGCGTTCTCCGACAAAGTTCTCAGCGGCAACTGGAAAGGATCCACTGGCAAAGCAATCACCGACATCGTCAACATTGGCATCGGCGGCTCTGACCTTGGCCCTTACATGGTGACTGAGGCGCTTCGCCCCTATTGGACAACGATTACACCGCATTTTGTCTCGAACGTTGATGGCACTCATCTCGCAGAGACAGTGAAGAAGTTAAATCCAGAAACAACACTGTTCATTATTGCGTCGAAAACATTTACGACACAGGAAACAATGACGAATGCCGAAAGTGCCAGAAAGTGGCTCCTGGAAAAAACAGGCAATACAGGTGATGTCGCCAAACATTTCGTTGCAGTCTCTACCAACACGAAAGAAGTGACCAACTTCGGCATTTCACCAGAAAATATGTTCGTGTTCTGGGACTGGGTTGGCGGCCGCTATTCACTCTGGTCGTCAATTGGTTTGTCTATCAGTGCAACAATTGGCCATGACAATTTCATTCAGTTGCTTGAAGGCGCTCACGCAATGGATAATCATTTCAAAACTGAAAAGCCTGAGAAAAATATTCCGGTCATTCTTGCGCTGATCAGCTTGTGGTACAATAACTTTTTCGGAGCCGCGTCCGAAGCAATCTTGCCGTATGATCAATACATGCATCGCTTTGCGGCGTACTTCCAGCAAGGAAACATGGAAAGCAACGGGAAGTCCGTTGACCGCGACGGTAACATCGTTGCCTATCAAACTGGCCCCATTATCTGGGGTGAACCTGGAACAAACGGACAACACGCATTTTATCAGTTGATACATCAGGGAACCAAACTGATTCCTTGTGATTTTATTGCACCAGTCATTTCGCACAATCCATTGAGCGATCATCACGATAAACTGCTTTCAAATTTTTTTGCACAGACGGAAGCGCTCATGAATGGTAAAACAGCCGATGAAGTTGACGTTGATTTAAAGAAAGCCGGGATGAACAAAGAAGAGATTGAATTCCATCTGCCGTTTCGTGTCTTTGAAGGCAACCGGCCCAGCAACACAATTCTTTTCAAACAACTCACACCTCGCACGCTCGGTAGTCTTATCGCGATGTATGAACACAAGATTTTCGTGCAAGGTGTGATCTGGAACGTATTCAGTTTCGATCAATGGGGTGTTGAGCTTGGTAAGGTACTTGCGAAGAAAATTCTTCCTGAATTGTCGACAAAAGAAGAAATCACATCACATGACGCATCAACAAACGGCCTGATTAATTATTTCAAACGATTGAAGTTTGGATAATTAAATTGTTGATGGTAAAGTAAAAGGCATCCATTATTTTTGATGGATTTCAAATCTTAATGGACAATAAAATTCGGAAGATTGGTGTCTTCACTTCTGGTGGAGATGCACCTGGAATGAATGCGGCGATACGCGCGGTTGTTCGCGCATGTACATATTACAAGAAAGACTGCTACGGCATTGTGCGCGGGTATGAGGGGATGATCGAAGGCGACATTGTAAAGTTAGGTGCACGGTCGGTTGGTAACATCATTCAGCGTGGCGGGACAATTCTCAAATCCGCGAGAAGCAAAGAGTTCCGAACTCCTGAGGGAAGAAAAGCTGCATACGAAAAATTAAGGCGCGATGGTATCGATGCGCTTGTTGCCATCGGCGGCGACGGGACTTTTACAGGACTTCATAAGTTTTACGAAGAATTTGGTGTCCCATCAGTTTGCATTCCCGGTACAATTGATAATGACCTTCCCGGTACCGACTATACCATCGGCTACGACACAGCAACAAACACAGCAGTTGAGGCAATCGATAGGATTCGTGACACGGCGATGTCGCATAACCGGCTGTTCTTTGTTGAGGTGATGGGGAGAAATTCCGGATACATTGCTATTAACAGCGGCATTGCGGGTGGTGCAACGGCAATTATCATCCCCGAAGAACACATGACTTTCGATGACTTGTTCAATTTGCTTGGCGCGGATAAGGAAACCAGCAAGAAGTCAAATCTGATTGTTGTTGCTGAAGGATCAAAGATCGGCGATGCGAATACACTCGCCAGGAAGGTAGCTGAACGATCCTCCTATTTCGATATTAAAGTAACGATTCTCGGACATCTTCAACGCGGTGGTACACCAACCTATTTCGACAGAGTTCTCGCGAGCCGAATGGGAATCGCTGCGGTCGAAGGATTGTTAAAGGGAGAAAGGGACGTGATGGTAGGTGTAAAAGACAATAAAATTGTTTACAACGACTTTAAGAAGATAGTTGAAGGGAACTATCATGAGATCGATGAAGAGTCCATGAGGATCGCGAAAATTCTGTCGATATAAAACGATACGATGATGAGAGAACTTACGATTGGTATTGACATTGGGGGAACGAATACGAAATACGGTATCGTTGACAAATCCGGCGAAGTGCTGTTTCAGGGAAGCATTTCAACAACGGCATTCGAAGAGTTTAAAGACTACTTCAACAGTTTGACAAATGCCGTGCGTGTGGCGCTGCAACGCCTTAAAGGTGAATACAGGGTTCTCGGAATCGGCGTCGGTGCCGCAAATGGTAATTACTACAAGGGCACAATTGAGCGCGCGACGAACCTGAAATGGAAAGGCGTTATCCCTTTGGCTGATATGCTGAAGGAAGAGTTTGATATGCCTGCTGTTATAACAAATGATGCAAATGCGGCCGCAGTGGGTGAAATGGTGTATGGCGCTGCAAAAGGCATGAAGGATTTCGTGGTAATCACGCTGGGCACCGGCCTGGGTAGTGGTTTTGTGACAAATGGGATGTTGTTAAACGGAAAGCATGGCATTGCCGGAGAAGTTGGTCATACCTCCGTAAATCCGGCAGGACGATATTGCAACTGCGGTAAACGTGGGTGCCTTGAAACATACGTATCGGCAACAGGAATCAAGCGTACGGTGTATAAGCTCCTTGCTGATCATCTTGAACCCAGCGAGCTGCGCGGCATCAGCTTCGATAATCTCAACACGAAAATGATTACTGAAGCGGCCGTTCGGGGTGACGTTGTAGCGCTTGCTGCATTTGAATATACCGGCAGAATTTTAGGAATGAAACTTTCTGAAACAGTGGTGCACACCGATCCGGAAGCAATCTTTCTGTTCGGTGGCCTTTCGTTAGCCGGCGATCTGATATTTACACCAACGATCCGGCACATGGAAGCCAACCTGATGCCGTTGTTCAGAGGCAAAGTAAAAGTATTACCGTCCGGATTGCAAAACCAGGCCGCACCAATTCTTGGCGCGAGCAGCCTGATCTGGAATTATCTCGACAACAGGAAGAATCCGGTTCGGGAAGTTATTGCCTGAAAAAGCATTCCGCCGAAATTATAGGTTTCCGCACATCGAAGCGGCATAAGATTTTACCGCTGGAACATATACCTCGTTCCGGCAAATGATAAATCTCGGTCTCTTTCGAAAACTATTGATTCATACGCTGTTCTGGCTGGCCCTTATTGGGCTGCTTTTCCTCCATGGTCAGGTCTATGGACAAGACAACAAGAAGCCAAAAATTAAAGGGCAACGCGAACTATCGACAAACGAGGAGCAATCCCTCGAAATTGAATTGACAGACCTGGAAGTCGAAGATGAAAATGATTGGTTTTATCCATGGGGGTTTACACTAACTGTTTATCCCGGGAACAATTACAACGTTTCAGGAAGATCCATCACACCTGTAACCAATTTTAATGGTGAACTTACTGTGCCGGTCAGCGTGAACGATGGCGAAAAGGAAAGTGAGCAATACAATCTGAAAATAACAGTCGTTCCAGTTAACGACGTCCCGGTTATTACAGGACAGCAGTCAATTGCCACGACAAACACGTCGTCAGTTACACTCACCGCATCGCATCTGGTCATCCTTGATCCCGATAATGTATTCCCGGATGACTTCGCAATCATTGTGCGTGAAGGCAACAACTATTCCGTAACAGGGACAAAGATAACACCGAACACAGGTTTTATCGGCGACCTTTCCGTGCCAGTTACAACAAGCGACGGACAAGACGAGAGCGAGATATTCAACCTCGTGGTGGGGGTCAAAGAAGGCAGGAAAGAACCTACCATCCTGAATCAGAAACCGGTAACGATAAACGAAGATGAACCTTACACCATTGAGTTTTCAGATTTAGAAGTGGCTGATGCCGATAGTCAGTATCCCGACGGTTTCACCTTAAACATTGCTGCCGGCGACAATTATTCTGTGAGTGAGCACACCGTAATTCCAACTGCAAATTTCAATGGAAACATCTTCGCCACGGTAAGGGTACACGACGGACAATATGAAAGCAATGCCTTTAGTTTCCTGATTACAGTAAAAGCAGTGAACGATCCACCATTAACTGAAATTGGAACGGCGTGGATCTACACGCAACGAGGTGACGACTCTGTCCGGATATTTGACCAATTGACGATCACTGACCCTGACAGCGAATCGATTTCTTATGCGGAAGTTTTGTTCAGGCGAAGTACTTACATTCCTGGCGAAGACCTTGTCTTCTTTGATAACACAAATGGCATCTCCGGAATTTTCGAAGCGTCAACGGGAAGTCTGACGTTGATAGGGAAAGCCTCGGTTCAGGAATACCAGGACGCGCTAGGCAGTATTGTACTGATGTTCCCGGAAGGGTCTGCTCCAATAGAAGAAAGCAAGATGATTTATGTAAGTGTAAATGACGGCATTAACGATAGTGAAACGAAAGAGCGCGAGATCCGCATAACAGAAAATCCACCTGGCAACGCTGCATTTGACATTCCATCAGGATTTACGCCCAATGGAGATGCCATCAACGACACGTGGAATATCCGACCAATACAAAACGTCGAGAAATACTCGGCGGCGATCATACACGTTTACTCAAAATCGGGTTTACTTGTTTTTGAATCCACAGGTATAGAAAAGGAATGGGACGGGCGGTATAGCGGCACATTGCTTCCACCTGATGTGTATTACTACATTATTCACTTTCCAGAGTTAGAGACGCAATCTGTTGTTAAAGGAACTGTGACAATTCTGCGTTAAATATTCTCTTCTCTTAAGATAAAACGGCAATCGGTTCAACCCTCACCCCAAGATTGGTTCCAAGCAACTTGAATTGTTTCTTCCATTCGTTTGAACGTCCATTGCTTTGTTCGATCGTTCTCGAAATCTCAAAGTACAAATTCTGTGATTTATACAGATTCGGTTTCAAATTGAACTTGACTAGTCGCGGGAACAATCGATTCAGTCTTTCCACGCGTTTACTATCACCTTCTGCACCGATACGTTTAAGCTCTTTGAAGATGCTGTCGCCGGCAAATTTTTCGACCTTTCCAGGATCCTCGATTCGCAGATCCCAATTGACCATTTCAGTCATGATCCTTTCAACCTGTCGGATGTTGATTTTATCAGTAAGGAAGCAGTTTATAAGGTCCGCGTTGAGAATATACTCGAACGATGTACGGTATGCATTTGGAATCGGAATATCGTTTGTTGCCAGCGCCATCACTAGTGGATAGTCGCGGTTGTAGATTCTTCTCAGAGAATCTTCAAGATCGATCATGCTTTGCTGCGTGATGAAGTTGAAGACCTTCCGTTTTTCATCCTGGAAGAGCTGCCATATTGAAAATTTCTCCGGCCCGAAATACGTTTGCATCAATCCAATGATATCGCCGAGTCTACCTTCTTCAAATGCATTTATCATTCGTGCCTGCATGCTTGCGAACCGCTCATCTTCCATCTCGATGGAAATATTACCGATGATATTGTGGGCGCCGAGATGAATAACTGCAAATGCGAAACGTTTTTCTGAACGCGTTACATTTGACTTAACTTTCGTGACCGCCAAAACCATTTTCTGTTGCCCAGCTTGCTTCTTAATAAAAATCTCGTTCGAGGTCGTGTAGTTGAAAACCGGGAATGAATCCGGATCTTCCTCGAAGAGCGAGGCAATAGCGTAGTGCATACCCACACGTTGCAAATTCGTTTTCGAAGGAAGAACATAACGCGTGTAAATATTGGCTGCATTTTCCAAACCAATAACATTGCTGGGAACGCCTTCAAGTTTCTTTCTGAACTCAAGCTCAAGATCGAAATCATTTATCTGCGACACCAGCTGCATCGTGCGACACGCGTATTGCATGATCTGCGTCGTCTCAATACCAGAAACTTCATCAAAGAACCATCCACAACTTGTGTACATCAGCATTGCGTTCCGCTGCACTTCCATCAAACGAAGCACGGTGTTCGTTTCCTGCGCGCGCGTACAATGATCGCGGAAGAACTTTTTAATCGACTCATCATCTCTGTTCAGAATCACATTAATATAATCCTGTCGCGCTTCCCATGGATCTCTGAAAAAACCAGAAGTCTCGCGTTCATAGATCTTCGCTAGCTCATCACGAAGCCAATCGAGTGCATCACGTAAAGGCTTGCGCCATTTTTGATTCCAATTAGGTTTTCCTCCGGAATTACATCCACAATCATTTCGCCACCGTTCGACACCATGCACACAACTCCATGAGCTGTGTTCGTGGATCTGCGCTTCGTATGTCGGCGGATGAATCGAAAGATATTGCGCATAATTTGTCAGCCGTGCATTACTGTCGTGCTCGATCTGATTCAGGCAGAATGCCAATGCCATATCGCCATGCTTGTGATGGTGCCCATACGTTTCGCCATCTGTGGCAATATGAACGAGCTGCGGTTCTGGGGATTTAGCATCAAAGCTATGAATGAGCCGGTCAGCAAACTTTTTACCGTCATTCAACAAGCCGCTGAATGCAACCGCCTGTGATATATCTCCATCATAGAAGAACAGAACGATGGTGTTTCCCGAAGGCAACTTGTATAAGTACGGACGTCGTGTTTCAATTCCTTTTTGGTCAGCTTTATGCCACGACTCCTCTCCTATTTTTCTAAATGACTTCGCCTGTCGAGGCGCAAGCACCGTGAATTTGATCCCATGCTTTACCAGCAGTTCTAATGACTCAGTATCGACAGCTGTTTCGGCAAGCCACATGCCTTCAGGATGGCGCTTGAAACGATGAACAAAATCACGGATACCCCAGATGATTTGCGTTTCTTTATCGCGGCTGTTTGCCAACGGCATGATGATATGATTGTAAACCTGGGCCATTGCTGATCCATGTCCACCAAATAGTTGCATACTCTGACGATCGGCTTCTAACACCGCCTCATAAGTATCACGCTCGTAAAGCTCCATCCACGATAATAGCGTAGCGCCAAAATTGAAACTGATGCGTGAGTAATTGTTGACGATATTGGTTATAACGCCGTGCTCGTTAAGAATACGCGAAGCGGTATTAGGCGCGTAACATTCTGCGCTTACGCGTTCATTCCAGTCGTGATATGGGTGTGCTGAATCCTGAACTTCAATTACTTCAAGCCAGGCATTTTCACGAGGCGGCTGATAGAAATGCCCGTGAATACAGATATACTTTTCCAATACGCAACAATTTGATTTCAGAACGAGAAACGACGGTACTATGTTCCCTGCGCCTCAAGCTCAAATTCGTTTATCTCCTTTTCCAACTTAAGCACACACAGTGCCAGGGGTGGTAAAGTTAAGGAAATTGAATAATCGCCGCCATGATATTTTACCGGAGATGTATTCATTAAACCGGCATTTAACATACCGCTGCCTCCATACTGGTGATTATCAGAACTAAAAACTTCTTTCCACAAACCCCTGTATGGAACACCAATCCGGTAGTGGTATCTGACCTCAGGTGTAAAATTGCAGACAATTATCAGCACATCTTCTTTACGATCTGCCTTTCGTTGATACGCAATAACGCTGTTTTCTCTATCGCCATAGTCGATCCACTGAAAGCCTTTTTGATCGAACGCATATTGGAATAAAGCCTTTTCATTTTTGTAGAAGTTATTCAAATCCTTGATAAGCGTTTGAACCCCCTGATGATTTGCATACTGTAGCAAATGCCATTCTAATCCCTGATCGTGGTTCCACTCACCAGATTGACCAAATTCCCCTCCCATAAAAAGCAGCTTTGTTCCGGGATGCGTGTACATGTAAGCGAACATTAACCGGAGATTTGCAAAACGTCTCCATTCGTCGCCGGGCATTCGTCCGAGTAACGATCCCTTGCCGTGCACCACTTCATCGTGCGAAAGCGGCAGCATGAAGTTTTCAGTAAAAGCATACATGATACTGAAAGAGATCTCGTTTTGATGAAACTTTCTGTGAACAGGGTCCTTCTTGAAGTACGAAAGTGTATCGTGCATCCACCCCATCATCCACTTCTGTCCGAATCCTAATCCACCAAGATACGTGGGTCGCGAAACACCAGTCCATGATGTCGATTCCTCAGCAATGGTAATCGTGTCAGGAAACTCGCCATAAACAACAGTATTCATTTCTTTTAGGAAATCAATCGCTTCCAGGTTCTCGTTGCTACCATAGATATTTGGAATCCACTCACCTTCCTTACGGGAATAATCAAGATAAAGCATTGACGCGACCGCATCTACACGCAACCCATCAATATGGTAACGCTCAAGCCAGAACAATGCATTGCTGATCAGGAACGATCTGACTTCACTGCGTCCGTAATTGTAAATGTAGCTACTCCAGTCCGGGTGAAATCCTTTTCTCGGATCGGCGTGCTCGTACAAATGGGTTCCGTCAAATTTATACAAACCGTGCGCATCACCGGGAAAGTGTGACGGTACCCAGTCAAGGATAACACCGATGCCAGCCTGGTGAAACGAGTCAACCAGGTACATAAAATCCTCTGGGCTTCCAAAACGACTCGTTGGTGCAAAATAACCCGTAAGCTGATAACCCCACGAACCATAGAACGGATGTTCCATGATTGGAAGAAGTTCAACGTGAGTGAAACCCATGTCTTTCACATAAGAAACAAGTTCAGTGGCCAGTTCCGGATAATTCAGGGAACGGTTTCCATCTTCATACTTCTTTCTCCATGATCCAATATGGACTTCATACACGGAATATGGCTGCGGCTTTCCTGCATTCTTTTTTCTTTGATCAATCCATCGCTGGTCCTTCCATTCATATTTGGGTTGCCATACGATAGAGGCAGTCTTCGGGGGCATCTCTGCATAGAAAGCAAACGGATCGGCCTTATCGAGCAATTCACCTGTATTCGAGTGAATCGAATATTTGTAGGCTTCACCATGTTTGATGTCAGGAAACATTCCCTCCCAGATCCCGGACTCATCCCATCGTGGCAACAACTTATGCTGATCACGTTGCCAGCCATTAAAATTTCCCATCACGGAAACGGCACGTGCATTCGGTGCCCAAACGGCAAAATAAGTTCCATCAACAGAACCATTTCTAACCGGGTGTGAACCAAGTTTTTCATAAAGCTTAAAATGTTTACCGGACTTGAACAAATGAATGTCAAAGTCGGTGAACAAGCTAAAATGATCAACAGTGGTTTCTGAATTGTTCGTTTTGATTGCCATTTCTAAATGGGTTTCTGTCGTTGTAAGTTGCTATTTGTTTTTCTTACGCTCGTCCCTTTCCTGGATGTACCTGTTGACGTGGTAAATTATTCCGCGTAGCGGCACAATTGTCCAGTCAGGACGACCATTCAACTCATACCCGAGTTCGTAAATTGCTTTCTCAATCAGGAACGTACGGATAAGGGTATCGTTGTCTTCGGAAAGATTCGTGCCCATGCCTATGCGCTCCATATACGCCCCGAGATAAAAGCGGCTTACATAGTGTTGCCATTGCTCAGCAGCCTGCTCGAGCAGGTTGAGGTCTCTGTCGCGGTAATTCTCATTGAGCAACAGTTTTCCAAAAGCGGCGTAATGAAACGATCTCATCATTCCCGCGACATCTTTCATCGGACTTTTTTTCAATCGGCGCTCGCTGAATGAGAAGCCCGGCTCTCCTTCAAAATCGATGATCACAAAATCCTTTCCTGTAAATAAAACCTGGCCCAGATGAAAATCACCATGAATGCGCGTCTTAAATGCCCGGATCTTTATCTGATAAACCTCGCTAAAACTTTCGAGAATAATATCCTCAAGAGAAAGTACTTCTTTTGCCAGTTGCTGAGACTCCGGTGTCAATTTTGAAAGTGAAGACTCAAGCAAACTGAAACGGTCGCGCACAAGCTTGCGCAGCGATGAGTATAAAGACCGTTGATAATTTGCTGTAAAGTTCTCCGGCGCAAAAGCAGTGTCGGTGGAATCGGACGCAAGCGCCATGTGCATCTCGGCAGTACGTTGCCCAAGACGGGCAACGCGTTCATAGAAGCCACGTCCGATAAATTCCTGTATCAATTCGGGAGCTTCCTCGAATTTAATAGCCGGCTTATTCACGAGACGGGGAAGCTTTAGTCCCTGTCCTTTCGTAATGACGCGTTCATAATAACGTCCAACTGAATCGACAGACATCGACCACGCTTCACCCTGATTTTCTACTTTTTGTTGCAGTAAACCGAACACGATCGTTTTGTCATCAGCATCTCGATACTCAACACTCCCGGCATATTTCGGAGAGTTTTGAAACGTTGTATGTTCAGTCAGGAATCGAACAATTTCCAGATCAGGGTTAATTTCTTTTTCCAGCTTGCGATAAAACTTGAAGAAAAATTGATCGTTGTAGATGATCGCGGTATTGCTTTGATCTGATTTAAGAATTTTTGATTCGACAGTTTTATTGTTTCCAGGCTTCGCATAAACTCCCGCGTTAAATTCGAGCACACCACCCTCTTCATCCTTCACGCGCATTCCCTTTTGCATACTTATGAAAAGTGAATCACGGAAGGAACGATCATAACAGCTATCCATTACAAAGCCAGCCTGTCCCTGAATCTCTGCCCGGCACACAACGCTTTGCATCGTGTACTCAACGCGCTCCATCACACTATCAACTGGAACAAACGCCAAAGGAAGAAAGTAAAGCTCGGGCAACCGCTGAACGTAATTCACTTCAATAATGCTGAGGAAATGTGTATCACCATCTACTTTCCAGGGAATTACTTTGTGGGTAACAATTTTGTTAATGACTTTCGCTTTGCCGCCGAACCAGCGACACTTTTTCATGAACAACGGAAGAATCTTACGCTCAAAAACTCTTACCTCGCTATAGTTGTCGAACAGGCGTTCCCATGAAATTTCGCTCTTTAGCAACGGCAGCTCACCGCTTGCTTCATTTTTTTCTGCTTGCTCTTCTTTATCAACCTGGAACCAGAAGTATCCGTAAGGCCCAATGGTTATCGGATAATCGGCATTTGTGACGCTCATGAAACGATTCTGGCTGAATACCTCAGTCATCTCACAATCTTTGTATTCAGATAAATTTAGTGTCGCGGCTTGAGAAAACTGCGAAAGGTTTGCCACAACAATAATTTGCTGCCGCTCAAAAGTTCTGGCGAATGCCAGGATCTTGGCATTCGAAGTTTCGATGAACTTAATATCTCCCTTGCCAAATATATTGAGGCGCTTGCGCATCGCCACAGCGTGCTTCAACCACCAAAGCATTGACGAAGGATTTTCCTGTTGCGTTGCAACATTCACCGATTCATAGCGGTAAATGGGATCGGTAATAACCGGCAGATAAAGTCGCTGCGGATTCGCGGACGAGAAGCCCGCATTTACGTTCATGCTCCATTGCATTGGTGTACGCACACCAAACCTGTCGCCGAGATATACATTGTCTCCCATGCCGATCTCGTCACCGTAGTAAAGCACAGGCGTTCCTGGCAAAGAAAAAAGAATTGTATACAGCAATTCCATTTTTCGCCGATCATTGTTTAGCAGCGGGGCAAGCCTTCTGCGGATGCCAATATTAAATTTTGAATTGGGATCGGTGGCATACGCCTTGAAAAGGAAATCTTTTTCTTCTTCCGTCACCATCTCAAGACCAAGTTCGTCATGGTTTCGAAGGAACAATGCCCACTGGCTATTCGGTGGAGTCGCCGGCGTTTGCTCCATGATGTCAACAATTGGATAACTGTCTTCCGTCCGTAATGCGAGAAATAAACGCGGCATTAGCGGATAATGAAAATTCATGTGACACTCTTCTCCTTTTCCGAAATATGTGGCCGCATCCTCGGGCCAGAGATTCGCTTCCGCTACCAGGATTCTGTTTTTGTAGTGCTTGTCAATGTGTGCGCGGAGACGTCTGAGGAATGCGTGTGTCTGTGGAAGGTTTTCGCAACTTGTTCCTTCTTCTTCAAAGAGAAAGGTGATCGATGGCAACCGAAACCCATCTACACCCATTTTTAGCCAAAAATCCGCGACGCGAATTATTTCGAGTTGAACTTCTGCATTGTCATAATTAAGCTCTGGTTGATGCCGGTAATACCTGTGCCAGTAATATGCCTTGGCTTCGGGATCATAGGTCCAGTTGGTAGACTCATCGCCCTGGAAGATCACACGGGCTTCTTTATATTTTTCGGGTGAGTCGCTCCAGACATAAAAGTCGCGTGACCGCGAGCCTGCTTTTGACTTCTTTGCTTTCCTGAACCAGGGATGTTTATCGGAAGTGTGATTCAGCACAAGCTCCGTGATAACACGAATGCCCCGGCGGTGCGCTTCCTTCAACAGTTGTTTAAAATCCCCAAGCGTTCCGTAATCCGGATGGACATCGTAGTAGTCCGTTACGTCGTAACCGTCATCCTTCAACGGTGAAGGATAAAACGGCAGCAACCAGATTGTATTGATTCCCAAATCCTCCAGGTAGTCAAGCTTCTGAATAATTCCCTGGAAGTCGCCAATACCGTCACCGTTGCTGTCGTAGAACGCCCTTACGTGAAGTTCATAAAAGATAGCATCCTTAAACCAGACCGGGTCGTTGCTTTTGTGGGGCACCATTTTACATGAATGATTCGTGTATAGCTATCTTGAACAGATGAAATGGCATTTTATATGGATCAAGCTCAACATAATTCCACTCCTGTGTCCATGTGTAATGTTCATTTGTAACGAGGTCATGCAGCTTCAGATTGACCCGATCTCCAAGCTTCAGCCTGCCTTTCGGAATCTGAACAAATCCGTGCTGCCGGCTGTTCGGGTCGAGATTAATGACCACCAATAAGATATTAGTCAGGTTTTCATCGGCTTTCAGGAATGCAATAATGTTTGGATTTTCAATGAAGCAGAACTGCAAGTTCCATGTAGATTGTAGCGCAATGTTATCATGTCGCGCTTTGTTTAATAGCGTGATGATATCTGTCATTCTGTTTGTGCGCTTCCAATCGAAGTGTCTTACCTCATACTTTTCCGAATCCATGTACTCTTCTTTACCGGGCACAGGAACGTTTTCACAGAATTCGTACACCGGTCCGTACATGCCGTAGTTTGACGACAACGTAGCGGCCAGAGCAAGTCGAATGATGAAAATATTTTCACTTTGATGCTGCAGATGATACGGCAGGATGTCAGGTGTATTCGGCCAGAAATTCGGACGGAAGTAATTCCTCGAAGGACCGAGTACCAACTCGTTCATGTATTCTGTAATCTCCTGTTTTGAAACACGCCAGGTGAAATATGTGTATGATTGAGTGAACCCTATTTTCGCAAGGGATGCCATCACGCGTGGCCGCGTAAAAGCTTCCGATAGGAAGATAATGTCTTCATGTTTTTTGTTGATCTCTGCGATGGCCCATTCCCAAAAAGGTATTGGCTTGGTGTGCGGATTATCTACACGGAAAATTTTTACACCCTGTTCAATCCAGTATTCTATTACAGATTTCAGTTCCTCCCACAGCGCCTTCCAGTCATCCGTTTCAAAATTAAATGGATAGATATCCTGATATTT
>DASPJN010000103.1:0-16768 GCA_035628595.1 Chryseosolibacter sp. | reverse complement strand
CTCAGTTGGCTGGCGCCAAGCGCGCAATTCAAACCAATACTGAGCAATGGCATGTGCGATACCGAAATAAGAAATGCTTCAGTTGTCTGACCCGACAATGTTCGTCCGCTGGCATCGGTGATGGTACCTGAAACCATCACGGGAACAGTGCGACCAATTTCTTCGAACAATTCCTGGATGGCAAATAACGCAGCTTTTACATTAAGCGTATCGATGATTGTTTCGAGCAGCAAAAGGTCCGCGCCACCGTCGATCAAACCTTTTGCCTGTTCTTTGAACGCTATTGCTAATTCATCGAATGTAATGGCCCGGAAACCAGGATTGTTAACATCGGGTGACAGCGATGCTGTTTTGTTTGTCGGGCCCATAGAACCTGCGACAAACCGCGGCTTGTCTGGAGTCTTGCGTGTGAATTCATCCGCTACTTCGCGCGCGATCTTCGCTGACTGATAGTTAAGCTCATAAACGATGTGCTCAAGGTGATAGTCAGCTTGCGCAATGGTAGTCCCGGAAAAGGTGTTGGTTTCAACTATGTCTGCACCAACTTCGAAATACTGCCGGTGAATTTCCTTTATAATATCAGGACGCGTTATCGAGAGCAGGTCGTTGTTACCTTTAAGTGGGTGCTTGTGATCTTTAAACCTAGTGCCCCTGAAATCATCTTCTTCAAGTTTGTGGCGTTGGATCATCGTGCCCATCGCTCCATCAATCACCAGAATTCGTTCTCTTAAAATGTCTTCAATTTTCATTTGGCCTCATTGGATTTCGTTCGCTTATCCAGAAGCCCATTGTAAGGATGGGTTACTTATCTTCTCCCGACGGTGTCGGGATGGGATTTAGCACAACACTTGCCGCGATCGGCAAATAGGATGCTAAGACATCATTGGGCCCATTCCCTCCGTCTTTCTGGATAAGTCTTGCAAAGTAAATCAAAGCGAATCAAATGACAAAACTATTTGATTCTATAGACGAACCGTATTCCAAGGTGAGGAGCTGCAGCCTGCCGGTCTTCTTCGTTGGGCTCAAATATCCAGCTTTGTCGTGCCGGTGGAAACAGTTCAGGAAGGGAGCTATCATAATCCACCATCCTGAGGGTGACTCCAACATTGTAATCAAAAAGGAATGCGCCCCTGAGATATATTAAACCCCCGAACTTTGCCGAGAAGCCGTGTTCACGGTATAGCATCTTGAAGTTATATTTTCTTACGAACTGGGATTGGCACGATGCATCAATGCATTCAGGCGCACCGACGGCCCAGCGGTCGAAATTAATCCTGTAGTAATAAGGTTCAACGGAGACATAGTTAATATGCCTTTCTGCAGCATCAAGATAATAGCGAAACTCAAGTTTTGATTTGAACCCGCGTTTGTTGGTAAATCGTTGGGATCTTTCACCCAGCGGTAAAACATACCCCGCGTCGAGCTGAGCGGTCAGCGATTTATACAGCTGGTGTTCGTAAGCTACCTGCGCTGTCGGGTAGAAATTGATAAGATGTAACGGACTAAACTTAATGGCAGATTTGGGCACGAGGTCTTCAAAAACACCCTGGGCAAATCCACTACCGACAAAACAAAGCAGCAACGCAGCGAGGGTACGGATCATTGTACTCCCTCCCGCTCGATATCGATTGTACTTAGTAAAGTCAGTTCTTCGGTTTCGACTGAAAAGCCATATTGAAACACACCATCGTCACCAGTTACAATAGCATGACCTGGCCGCGCGATCACGTCATAAGCAAAGTGATTGTCAACGTGCTTAATAAGGCTGATTTCTAGTTCATTTGATACATCGAAGAGCTTAAAGCCAAATTGCCCTTCGCATACAAACAAATATTTCCCGGTAATGCTTAATCCATGCGGTGATTGCATTGGATAATTGGCAATGAGGCTCGGATTATAAGGGTCGCTGATGTCTATGATTTCGAGTGCATTTGCCCCCACATTGCACGCATTTCCCTCTCTGAGCGTAACATAAGCACGATTGCCCTGCACAACTACCGGGTCGCATGAGACAATATGCTGGTATCTGAAAATAAACGCCGGTGCGGCAGGATCTGCAATCGAGTAAATGTACATCGCGTCACGTGCGCCAAGATACAGGTAAGGGTCTCGCGCAAAAATTGTTTCGATGCCAAATCCAACCTCCGTTGTGTTTTCACGCGTGAATTTGCCATCGGCAATGTTATACACATGGATGGACAAATCATCCACAGCATACAGTCGTTCTCCACTGATCGCGAAGATCGACATGGAACCTCCCTGACCTGACTGTGAGGCCATATCAGAACTTGCATCCGATGCACAGCCCATCGCGCAAACCATCACAAAAACCACGTAGTATCTAGATCGCATAACATTCGGGGTTTGTTATTTCTACAGGAAGCCAGTGTATAACAAGACCCTTATCAGGATCGACGCACTCAAAATAGTGGTTGGCGGGCGGAGAAACACCCAACGCTGAATTTGAAAACACGACTTCCTCAAGTTTCTCAAGATCGCTGTATTGATTCAATCTCACGCTTACAATCTTGTTAAGATAATTGGAATAAAGGATACCATTTTGGATAGCGAGATCGGTGTTACCAGGAACGTTTATAAAGCCAATAGCCGTGGGCGTTGACGGGTCTGAATTGTCAAAAACATGTATGCCAAGTCCGACTTCATTTACAAATAATTGATTTCCATAAACGTAAATCTTTCCGGGCGCCTTTAATGTTCTCGGATCGTCCCAGCGAATGGGCAAATTATCAGCTGATTGGTAGACGGGTCTGAATCCTTGAGCCGGGCCTTTGAAGTCTGCGTATTCGATCGGTGTGCAGCCTGCCATTGCTATCCAGAAAATGGCCGGCAAAATTCGACGTGATATTATCATAAGAGAGGATTGTTTATAAATTGAATGTAATAAATTTAAACCGAATTAACGCGAGTAAAATTTGTAACAAATTAATCAAATCAAATAAAACGTTTTGAAATTTGCCGCCATTGACATAGGTTCCAACGCCATTCGCTTCCAGGTATCCACCGTACTGGACAACGCTCCCACTCCATTCTTTAAGAAGCTCGAATACGTTCGTTTTCCGCTTCGCCTTGGTCACGATGTATTTACCACCGGAAGGATCAGCCAAAAAAGTATGGACAAATTCAGAAAGCTGATGAGGGCTTTTAAGTTGCTCGTGGAGCTGTATGAGGTCGATGATCACATGTTCTGCGCCACGTCCGCAATGCGTGAATCAGAAAATGGCGAAGAGCTTGCGGGCATCGTGCGTGATGAGCTTGATATCAACATCGATATCATCGACGGAATTCGTGAAGCGGAAATGATCAACCGCGCCATCCAATCCTATCTTTCTGACAAAACGTATCTGCACATAGATGTAGGTGGCGGAAGTACCGAGCTCAACCTTTACACTGCCGGGAAAAAAATCAAGACCCGTTCATTCAAGATCGGTTCTGTTCGTGTGCTCGAGCATCATGACTCGCCTTTAATGTGGGAAGACATGGAGCGTTGGGTGAAGGAAAATGTGAAAAAAAGTTTTGGAAAAGTGACTGCAGTTGGTACGGGCGGAAACATCAGTAAAATGTTTGAGCTTGCGCGATCCAAAGCGGGGAAAGTTCTTTCGCTCAAAAAAGTAAAGCAGATCCGCGACATGATCTCTGCGTACTCACTTGAAGAAAGGATCTATAAGTTGCAGATGAACCCTGATCGCGCAGACGTGATCATTCCTGCCAGTGGAATTTACATCAAGGTGATGGAATGGGCGCACGCGACAAGCATTCTTGTTCCAGAGGTAGGTCTCAAGGACGGGATCATGCTGTACTTATACGACAAAAATATCCAGCAGAAAAAACTGGAATTTACCTAGCGCCGGTGGTGTGGACGTTTCGTCTTCACTTTCTTATCAAGTGTGCTTCTTCCTGTACGCGCCTGCTGCACATCGAAATCCAGGCTATACGTCACGGACAAGCCAATCGATTTCAGATTCACTTTCATTGTATCATCAAAGCTTGGCACCGGAAACCGCGCATCGACACCAAGATCCGGGTCAAGAAAACGTCCCTCGTTGCTGAGGTAGGAATGACCTGATGAGAATCGGAGCTCGATTCCAATATGGTGGTGGTTGTGAAGCGGTGCTTTCATGCCGACACCAAATGCAAGGCCGAACAGCCATCGGTTGGCATTCGGCACAGCCATTTCGTCAATGGTTCCTGCCTCCTGGTCGAACTTTATCGTGTACGGGTACCAGGTCCCGCCCGCGCTGAACTCACCAGCACCGCTCAGCCAATAGCTTACTTCAGGACCGAAGTTCACATACCATGTAGCGGGTACATTCTTTTCAAGTTGAAAGTGAAATGATTTTCTGAGCAGCCCGCTGATGTCAATAAATTTATAGACTGACTTATTGATCCAATTATCATTATTAAACTTCAGGCGTCTTCCACGTTGGGCATATCCTCCTTCTGCAACGAAATGAAAATCTTTCTTCATCGGGAATGCGATGAACACGGTTTCCGTATGACCCATTCGGATGTCGCGTGAAAAACCTGTTTTCTCATCTTTGTCGGCAAAGCTTGGCCATGTGGCCAATCCGCCGGCCCTGACGCCAAAGCTGAACTTCTGAGCTGATGCAAAATGAAAGGAGAACAAAAAAGGGAAAATCAAGACCAAATGTTTCGCGAGAGACCTTGAACCAGAGTTAATCATTTGAAATTCCGTAAGCATTAGCTCGAAAATTAATGGTAAATTATAACATTATTGTGCGAATTGTGCCTAAATAATCAATGACGCCAAAAAATTATACATTTGTAGTCTGTCTATATTGCTTAATGAAACAACGAACCCTGCTAGTATTACTGATACTTCTTACATGTTCATTACATGTCGTTGGTCAGGATCAGTCCAACTTTACTCAATTTTACCTCAATCCTTACATTCTAAATCCGTCGTACGCGGGCATAGATGGGAAAACAGCTGTTTCGCTTATTTATAGAAAACAGTGGAGTGGCATTGACGGCGGTCCTTCGATTGGCAACTTCAGCTTACACACACCAGTCAATCCAAAGCTGAGCACGGGGATAAGCTTTAACAACGACAAGCGCGGTCTGCTCAACCATTCAACGTTCCTCCTTTCATTCGGGTATAACATCCAGCTCCAAAAAACTTCATTTCTCAGGTTCGGGGTTTCCGCCGGCGGAAACTGGAACACTGTAAAATGGGATCAAATCACGGAGTTGAATGATACAAGGCTGGGTGCTTCATTGCTCGACAATCATGCATCGTTAGCAGGAAATGCCGGGATGTCTTTCCACGGAAAAACATTCCATTTCGGGGTGTCGATACCCAATATCTTCAGCCCTTCGGTAGCCAGCCCGGACGGGTTTAATGTTTCCGAGGTTAAGCCATTTCAATCGCTGATCATCCACGGGAGCAACCGCTTTTATTTTGCTGAGAACAAGCACGTTTTCGAACCTTACGCAGTGTACAGATTAAATAGCGGCATTCCATCGCAATATGAAGTTGCCGCACTTGTTCACCTGAATCATACGATCTGGTTTGGCGGATCATTTAAGGAAGAGTTTGGTATTTCGGCGCTCGGCGGTATTAAGCTCCAGAATATCCTTGCCATAGGAGCGTCTTACAGTCTTCCGTCATCTGGTGAGAACCAGCTCGCGAGCCCTTCTTTTGAGATCAGCCTGAACTACCTGCTCGGTCAGCATAAGAAGGGAACGTTAGTTTATTCTTTTGTTGATACTCATTTAACAAAAAAGAAGAAGCATAAGCCCGGTGCGCATTCGGCCAGCGAAGCCATCGCCCAAAAGAGACGTGAGGAAGAACAGGCGAAGAAGAAGATGAGCGCATCTGAACTGGCGAAAAAGCGTGAAGAAGAGGCTGCTGCCAAACGCCGCGAAGCGGAAGAACTTGCAAAGCATCAGGCGGAGGTTCAGAAACGCATTGAAGAAAGAAAGCACGAAGTTGTCGTGGCGAAACCACTGCCTCCGGATCCGAAACAAGACACCGCTGTCAATCATAATCCACGCTTCAGGCAGGAGATGAATGTTCCGGCTCAGCCAATGGAGGGACACCATGAGCACGAGAAGGAACAGATCAGTCGTCTGGAGGTGCATGCGGAAGATCCGACCGAACATCATAATGAAGAAGGTCACCCTCACGCAGAACGACATGAATTTGTTAAGCGAGGTAATCACCAAAGCGAATTACCTGTATCTGATTACGTGGTTGGTGGCGTGTTCCGCTCCGAGCCAAACGCGAAGCATTTCTCCGAAGGGCTGGATAAACTCGGTTTCGACACCCATTACGGTCACTTAACGGAAAAAAACCTCTGGTATGTTTACGTTATCCAAACGGATGATATCAATAAGGCAAGAGCAGAACGCGACCGTGTTCGCAAAATGAAAATATTGAGAGATGCATGGTTACTAACCGTTCACCATTAATGAAGATGAGAACTATACTGATTTTTGCATTTGTACTGATTGTTGGCTTTTGTTTCGGACAGGCGCCATTGATTCAAAAAGTGGAACCGCTTGTCACCTACCCGAATGACACCATTATCATCAGCGGTAATGGATTTAGCGAGACTGAGAGCGAGTTGCAGGTATGGTTTGGGCCTGTTCAGGGAACCGTTGTAGAATCGAGCAATCTGGCAATTGAAGTCATTGTTCCTTTTGGCGCGACAGTATCCAATATTGAAGTGAGAAACATGACCACTAATCTGTCGGCGCGATCACGCGAAAAATTCATGCCTTCATATAATGGAACTGATTTTTCGGTTTCAAAATTTTCGTCAGCTGCAGATCCGGAATCATACCAAATTACATCCAACAACGAGCTCTTCGACTTGTGCGCATGTGATTTTAACAGCGACGGAAAACCTGACATTGCAGTCACTAAATTTGTCCGCAGCGTTGTCACCTTTCCGAATCCGACTGACGTAACTGTACTACGAAACATCAGCACAACAGGGAATTTAGAATTCACCCCCCAATCATTCGTGCTGAACATTGGTACGGATAACGCAGTATGTGGAGACATTGACGGTGATGGAAAACCGGATCTTCTGGTAACGCAGTCGGGCTCGCCCCGTAACAGCTTTCACATCCTGCGTAATACGACGAGTACTGATGGTGGAGCTATTAGCTTTCAGTTGCCGATACCTGCAGCAAGTAAGGTCTTTCTTGATCCAGGTCATTTTGCAACGCGTATGGCGTTGTATGATCTCAATGCCGATGGAAAATCGGACGTTGTTGTAACCAACTCGTTAAACGATGTGCTTTACGTATTTACCAATACCAGCACAAGCGGAACCGTATCCTTTGCTCCACCAATCAAGCTTTCAATCGACGTCGAGGGAGCTGACCCGGCAAACCTGATCACTTACGAACCCGACATTCACGATTTCAACGGCGATGGTCTTCCCGATATTCTCGTAGGCACCTTCCAGAAACCCGATCTTTATCTTTTTGCGAACACGAGCAGCGGATCATTGACTTTCGCACCAGTAAAACGTTTCGTGCTACCGGGCTCATTCAACAGGTTTGCCTCATACGATTACAACAGCGACGGGTTACCCGACATTGCCATCACGAGCACTTTTGATGATAAGATATCTGTGTTATTGAACGAGAGCACCGGTAGCGACTTCGAGTTCTCAGATCCTATTGAAGCGACGACAGCAACCCAGCCATGGGGCATTGATGTTTCCGACATTGATGGCGATGGCGACGCAGATTTATCAGTGGCAAATAAGATCTCATCCACCATTAATGTTTTTACAAACGCCAGCCCCACAGACCCGGCTTTCACTAAGAACGATATTGGAACGAACCTTCCGATTCGTAACATCAGATCAGTTGATTTCGACAATGACGGAAAACCTGACCTTGCCTTCACAACTTTTAAAGAAACCGGAGATCCGAAAAACACGACCGTTACGGTGATCCGGAATAAAAACTGTCACCAGCCAAAAATTCTGAACGAAACGCCGCTGTCTATTTGTGCTGACCAGACAATCAGATTACAGTCAATCCCAGCCAATAACGTAACTTACTCATGGACGAAAGATGGCGTTGCAGTAGGTGGGGCCAACCAATCTTTTCTCGATATAAGCGCACCCGGTAGCTACGCAGTTACTGCCACAGGTGAAAGCGGCACGTGCACTGAAACCGCATCTGTGACCGTGACCGAAGGCTTTGGTAATGTTCCTGAGCAGCCGACAATCAATGGGGATTTTACGCTGTGCTCAGGACAAGATCTCACTTTGAACACAACCGCGATTTCGGGTGCCACCTATATCTGGTCGGGGCCCAACGATGACCGGAATTTGACTAACGCATCATCAATTACAATCAACGACATCACGGCTGCTGACGCAGGAGAATACACGCTGCAGATTCAAACACAATCAGACGGATGTAAAAGTAATATTGCCTCCGAACGGGTCGATATCCTGAACTTCGATGAGTTCAGAATCACCTCAAACGCTGCATCCAACTTGCTGTGCGATGGCGCAAGTGTTAATCTGAACATCAACAATATCAGTGGACATACTTTTGTGTGGAACAAAGATGGCGCGGCGATAACGCCCGCCGAAACCGGATCTTCTGTTTCAGTTAACGCTTCCGGTAGCTATACCGTTACCGTTACAAACACTGACCTCGGATGTAGTGAAGACACTGATGCTGTGGCATTGACATTTCTTGTCCCTGCAACCGCGGCATTCACAGCGTCCGACGGATGCGTGGGACAGGACATTGCATTTACCAATACATCGACAACGGATTCAAATGGAACGCCAGTCTATAGCTGGACTTTTGGTGATGCCGGCGTATCCTCAGACGAAAATCCAACGCATGCGTATGCGGCGGCTGGAACATTTACCGCAAATCTTTCCATCACTTATCAGGGATTGACCGGCTGTGGCAGTAATACCGCTACGGATCAGGTAGTGATCTCGGCTCCCCTACTCCCGGTGATTGTGAACCAGGGAGATGCGAGCCTTTGTCCGGACAGTACTACTGTAATCAATGTGCAGGATGGATTTGCCTCCGTTGAATGGAATACGACACCCGTTTCAACCACCAGTGCTATTACGGTCACTGCGGGTACCTATACCGTTGACACAGAGGATGCCAATGGATGCCCTGGGCAGGCGCAGATCACGATCAACGGGTTTGTTGTACCAGCGCTGACAATTTCGGCGGATCCTTCGGATGTAATCTCCGAACGTGACTCAACGCAATTGATCGCATCACTTTCGGATCTTGCAAACTATGTGTGGACGCCCAATGAAACGCTTCGTGGTGATACAATAACTGTGATGGCTGGTCCGCGCGAAAACATTACCTATACGCTTACCGGTACAACGATCGATGGCTGTGAAGTTGTTGCCGAAATCACGATTACTGTCAATCCTGCTGGAGACTTCGAGTTTCCGAAGGCATTTTCGCCAAACGGCGATAATTCAAACGACGTTTGGCAAATCGAGGCGGAGAGCAATCCTGATTGCACGCTTTCAATATATGACGGACGTGGACGGAAAGTCTTCGAGCAAAAAGGACAGAACTGGGATGGGCGTTATAATGGGGCGATTGTACCAGAGGGCACGTACTATTACGTATATACCTGCCCCGCGGGAACGAAGACGGGCAACGTTCTGGTCTTTAAATAATCATTTTCGACGACGAATAACGGAAACGGCCGTTCACCTTGAATGCCGTCTGCCGGATATATACGTGTAAACTTATACCTGATAACACACTGCTATGATCGCTTGTTTTTACAAACGAATTCCGAAGCTTCTTGCACTTTTACTTGTATTTTTTTCTCTTGGCTCGCTTCAAAAGGCTTATGCCCAGGATGTTGACTGTAGTGTAAGTGCGAATTGCACGGATGCATACTGTAATTATCCGGCCACCACCGAAAAAGGATGCAACTGTTTTGACGGCGTCGATAATGACTCAGATGGGAAAGTCGACAAAGCCGACTCCAATTGCGCAACCTATTATGGACTCGTTTTCGTAGGCGATGGCTCGGATTGTAGCATTACCCCTCCAGGCGCGAATACACCTTTCGATTTAGTCGATGCGCCGATCACTTCGGCTCAGAACACCGCAGATACTCAATCCAAAGTTTCAGTAGGTGATGTTGATGGCGATGGAATTCCTGACGCGGTCATTACTTCTAAATGGAATTCGGAGATCAGGGTGGTAGCAACAGCAGGCGGCCAGGCGGATGGAACTGCCGCAGGTAAAGTAAAATCAGATTTTAACCTTTCGGGTGCAGCAGCCAATGCGCTGTTCTCAGAAGCTCCCAACAGTGGTATTTGTAAACCAGGCAAATTACTTTTTGAGCACGAAAACCTGATCGCCGACATAGATGGCGATGGCAAGGCCGAACTTTTTGGTATCGTCAGTAACCGTGGCGGAAATCCGAGCACCCCGCCCACATGTTTCTTCCTTGTTGGTTTTAAATATGCGCCAGCAGATCTCGTTGCTTTATTTAAAGCCGTACCCATTGGCGGCGATCGCCCGGGAACTTTCGGTATCGCCGACATGGATGGCGATGGCAAAGCAGAGATCTATTTACGTGATCGCATCTATGCTGCTGAGACGGGTAAACTTCTTGCTACTTCGGATGGGACAACGTCTACAGCAAACTGGGACGTCGACGTAACGTCCGCACCTGTCGCGGTTAATATCACCGGCGATAACAAGCTTGAATTAGTGTGCGGCAACAGGATCTTTAGTATCCCTACGCTGACTAACCGTACGCCCGCCTCACCAGCTGCTCTTACGCTGGTGAAGAACATGAATGACATCACCACCAACGATTTCTTCGTCAAACTGATGAATGACCCTGTTGAGTATGGCGTTGATACCCATAGCTCATGTAGCGTTGCAGATATCGACGGCGATGGCAATCTTGACATTGTTATATCCGGCGCCTTAAATTCTACGTCGGGCAAGACGGCTATATTCTACTGGAACGTTGCCAAAGACATCTCATCCTACTACCTCCCTGTCGACCCTAACAATACCAACGGATGGCCGTGGGGAACAGGCCGGGTGAACCTGATCGACTCCGATGATGACAATCATCTCGATATGTTCTTCATTGCCGGTAATCAGCTTTATCGTATTGAGACGGATGCAACCGGCGAGAAGTTTGCAGCAACGGTTAATTCAGCGCAAACTGGCGTAATACAAAAAACGATCAATGACTCCCGTTCGGGCGTCGTGTCGGTGACTCTCTATGACTTCGATAATGACGGAAATATTGAACTGGTTTATCGCGACTCACAGGAGTTGGCTGTTGTCGATTCCGAAACCATGTCAGTCAAACAGTGGTCGGCAACCTGCCAGTCACACACATACACCGAAGGCCCGGTCATTGCAGACGTGAACGGCGATGGCGCGACGGACGTATGCGTTTCTTGCAATACCAGTAACAGTTTTGACATTACTGACCCGATCCAGCAACAAGCCCTGGGACAATTCCGCCTATACTACTCCAGCGGGAACGAATGGCTCCCCACACGTATGGTGTGGAATCAGCCTGGTTACTTTGTGGTAAACATTAATGATGACCTTACCCTGCCCTTCCCTCAGCTGGACCAGGTACTTGTTTTCGGAACAGGCTCCTGCCCTAACGGAACGCAAGGTCCGCAGCAGCCACTGAACGTCTTCATGGACCAGGTTCCATATCTGAGCGCAAATGGTTGTCCGACTTTCCCTGCACCGGATCTTGCGTTTGAAGGTGACGATCCCGACAGTGTGGGCTTTGACAGCAACGGAGACGGCGTTTATCAACCTGCGGTGGAAATCGTTCCACCTGTTTGCGGTGACTTGCCGATCGAGATCCGTTTCAACATTGCCAACGTTGGAGACCTTCCCATTACGGATAGCATTCCTGTTAGCTTCTTTAAAGGAGACCCAACCGTTGCAGGCGCAACCCTGATCGAAGTAAGGTATATACAACTTACAAATTTGCAGGTGGATGATGTATTCACGACCGACTGGATGACACTTACCAGTGATGGAACAAGTTTCCAGTTGTACGTTGTATTGAATAATGATGGTTCTGTTCTACCGATCAATCTTTCAGGTTCATCAAGCACCGAATGTACGATCGTCAATAACATGTACGATGCATTGGTTGATCCGTTCAAGTTTGAGATCCGTACTTTGCGCACAAAGCCTAATGAATCGTGCTCCGATAGTCCGCCGTATAACGGAGCGCTGGAAGTGCAGGTATGGAAAAATGGCGCACAGATCATGGATCTCAGCCCGTACGAGTTTGAATGGTTTGCCGGAGATTCGACAAGCGGGGTATTGATTCCGGGTGAAATTTCCAGCACAATCGACAGTCTTCAGGAAGGCCTCTACAGTGTGCGCGGCACAAATACACTTAAAGGCTGCCAGAGCTCAATGGTACAGGATAGCGTGACGCGCCTCGGATTTGAGTTTACCGCTGCAATTGACACAATACAAAGTCAGACGAAGTGTAGCCCGGCCGATGGAATTTTGCAGGTGCTTACGTCCAAGCCCGGTAGCTTCACATACCAATGGCTGGACTCAGAGGGTAATGCAACCCTTGGCGTAACAACCTCTACCATCACTGGTCTGCCCGCAGGGAAATACTCCGTAAGGGTAATGGCCGATAGTTGTGTGCAAACCCCGTCAGCGGTGTTGCCCGGTCCAGACCCTCCAGTCGGGCAGGCTTCAACCCTGCAAAATGTTGAAGACTGCAGTAATCCAAATTCCGGACGCATAACAGCCACGGCCCTCGTTACAGGTATTCCCGCAGATACGGCCGGTTATAATTTTACCTGGTACTATTATAATGCCGCCACCCTGACCCGCGGATCGATCCTTCCGGCGGCGCATGGTGACGGGGCAACCCGACGGAATCTACCGGTCGGGACTTATGAGGTGATCATTACCGATAAGGCGACAAATTGCTCAACATCCGGTGCACCCGCAATTACTGCCACGATCACGAGCGCAACCGTTTTGCCGTCGGTGACATTGGAACAGGTAGCACCGCAAACAGCGTGCGATCCGGCTCTTGCTAACGGATCGCTGAGAGCAATTGCTTCGGGAACAGGTCTTACCAATCCCGACGATTTCACTTTTGAATGGTTCCTCGGACAGAACACATTGCCTGCGAACGCGGTAACTACTGTTACGGGCGCCAAAGGCGATACACTGGTTAACGGACTCGGTGGCGGTCTTTACTATACAATAAAGGTTACGACTGCCTTCAACTGTTCGGCTACTGCCGACACGTTGATCGAAGAAGTCCTCACAAAGCCTGTGGTCACACTTGACTCAGTCAATAATTCAATTTGCGACCCGGCACTCGCAACAACCACATACAACGGCCAGGCTATTGCCAGTGTCAACTTTGACGGTGTGGCAGTTGCTGACTTCACTGATTACACTTTCAGCTGGACGCAGGGATCGCTCACGACGGATCCTCCCCTCGCCCAGACAACGCCAACTGTGATTGAATTGCAAGGTGGAAACTACACGCTCGTTGTTGAACGAACTGATCTTGGCTGCGTGGCAGATCCGGTGACAGTGGAGGTGCTCAATGCGGAGGTGTTACCCGTAATTACTACTTCTTCTGTACCTTCTACAAATTGTGTTGGCGGAATTACGGATGGAGAAGTGACGGTAACATCGGTCACACCCAATATCGCGCACACTTACAGATGGTTCGATCCTTCAAATGTTGTGATCGCAGGACAGACATCATCTTCGCTAACTGGTCTGCAGGGCGGCGCTGCTTTTAATTACGGTGTGGAGGTAACTTATACCGCAACGGGTTGTGTGAACACATTCTCAACCAACGTTGCTGATATTAAACAATCACCGGTTATTACACTTACATCGACTGAGAACAGCATGTGCGCCCCTGCTACTGCATACAACGGAACAGCAAGCATGTTGTCGCTCACCGATACAAATGCCGAAGGTACGGACACCTATTCCTATGTATGGTCTACCGGCTCAGATATGACGGCCCCTATCGGTGGTGCTACAAGTGCATCGATTACAGGAAAAAATGGTGGTTTCTACACAGCGACTACGACAAACTCGCGAACAAACTGTACTTCTGCACCGGTCACTGTAGAGATAGAGAATGATCAGATCCTGCCTGTTTTGTCGGCAACTCCTGTTGCAGCAACAAATTGTAATACGGATCACAATGGTGAGATGACGATGACTGTCACTAATCCGGGCGCCGATACTTACTCATTTATCTGGCGAAAGGGCAACCTGATCTCGGATCCATCAGTTACGGCAACTTCGGCTACCGGAACAAGTTCGACCATCGAAGGACAGGAAGGCGCGCAGAACTATTTTGCGCAGGCAACTAACAACACCACCGGATGTACGAATACACTTGTTCAAACGATACCTGACAACTCCCTTGCTCCTGTTCTTGTCCTGGAGATGACGCCAAACGAGGCGTGCGCTGCAGGGTTGTTCACAGGTACAGTCTCAGTTACTTCGGTGACGGGCGCGAACGAACTCGGTACTGACACATATACTTACGCGTGGTCTGTAGGAAATGATATGTCAACCGGATTTGGCGGTACGACTGATAGCGAAACGGGCCTTGACGGAGGATTTTATACAGCAACAGCCACAAACGATAGATTGGGTTGTACTTCCGATCCTGTCACAATTCAGGTGACTGAAACCATTGTGCTACCTGACCTGTCAGCTACGCAAACGCCTTCTACAAACTGTAACACCGATCACAATGGGGAAGTTGATCTTGTGGTCAATACGCCGGGCGCTCACGTTTACACCTATGTCTGGACAAAAGGAAACACGATCGCAGATCCTGCTGTTCCGAACGCCGATATTACTTCGACAAATAACACCTCTTCGATCACCGGACAGCAAGGTGGTCAGAACTACTTTGTTCAGGTTACCAATACAACAACTGGTTGTGTGAACTCTCTTGTTCAAACAATTACGGATGGACGCGTTGCGCCAGTGCTTGCGCTAGCGATGACTGAGAACGAAGCCTGTGTTGCCGGCTTATTTACTGGTACCGTTTCGGCGACTTCTGTTACTGGTCCCAATGAACTCGGCACAGATACATACACGTACGCGTGGTCGATCGGTAACGATATGACAACATTATTCGGGGGAACGACAGACACTGAAACAGGTCTGGACGGAGGTTTCTACACTGGCACTGCAACAAACGACAGATTAGGTTGTACTTCTACACCGGTCACAATTCAGGTAACCGAAACGATTGTACTACCAAATCTTTCCGCAACACAAACGCCTTCCACCAATTGTAATACAGATCATAATGGAGAAGTTGACGTTGTCGTGAACACTCCAGGCGCTCACATCTATACTTTCGTATGGAGAAAGGGATCAGACATGAGCGGCGCTGCCATTGCAGGCGCTGATATTACTTCAACAGACAATACAACCTCGGTAGCAAATCAACAAGGTGGTCAGAACTACTTTGTTCAGGCTACAAATACAACAACGGGTTGTGTGAACTCACTGGTTCAGACTATCACTGATGCACGAGTACTGCCGGTACTTGCATTGCAAATGACCGAAAATGAAGCCTGCGTTGCTGGCTTGTTTACGGGCACCGTTTCTGCTACCTCTGTTACAGGTGCAAACGAACTTGGTACAGATACATACACGTATGCATGGTCGACCGGGAATGATATGACAACATTATTCGGTGGAACAACTGACACTGAAACAGGTCTTGATGGAGGTTTTTACACTGCCACCGCTACCAATGATAGACTAGGCTGCACTTCGAATCCAGTAACAATTCAGGTTACCGAGACGATTGTTCTTCCCGATCTTTCGGCAACACAATCACCATCTACAAATTGTAACGCGGATCACAATGGCGAAATTGATGTTGTCGTAAACTCTCCGGGGGCACACAACTATACTTTCGAGTGGAGAAAGGGAGCTGATATCAGCGGTGCAGCAATCGCAGGTGCCGATATTACCTCAACAATCAATACTACTTCGGTAGCAAATCAGGAGGGTGGACAAAACTATTTTGTCCAGGCAACGAACGTGACCACTGGTTGCGTGAACTCTCTCGTTCAGACCATTACGGACGGAAGAGTTGTTCCCGTGCTAACGCTTCAAATGACTCCGAATGAAGGTTGTGCGGCTGGATTATTTACAGGAACAGCATCATCGGCATCAGTGACGGGGCCAAATGAAGACGTAGGCGATACTTATACCTATGCATGGTCAACTGGCAATGACATGTCTGCTCCATTAGCTGGAACAACTGACTCGCAGATTGATCTCGATGGAGGGTTCTACACTGCTACTGTTACAAACGATAGGCTGGGTTGTACTTCAAACCCCGTAACAATCCAGGTGACGGAAGTAATAGTTCTTCCAGACATTGCTGCTACTCAAACTCCTTCCACAAATTGTAACGCCGACCATAATGGTGAAATCGATGCAATCATCAATTCACCTGGAGCACATACTTACAACTTTGTATGGCGAATTGGTACGCAGTTGACTGACCCTGCCGTTACTGCAGACAGCATTACTACTGTCAGCGCAAGCGCTTCCTCTGTCAGAGGTCAGCAAGGAGGTCTCTCCTACTTTATTCAGGCAACAAATACTACAACAGGTTGCGTGAATACTTTCGTGCAGGCCATTACTGACAATCGCATTTTGCCTGTCCTTACACTTGACTCTATTCCTAATGAGGGTT